>NZ_JBIWNZ010000003.1:406327-478916 GCF_044767505.1 Kitasatospora sp. NPDC101235 | reverse complement strand
GCCCGGCCGGGGCGCCCCCCCCCGGCCCCGCCGCGCCCGCGCCGGCCCCGCACCGCGGCGGCCCCCCCGCCGGCCGCCGGGGGGGCCCCCACCCCCGTGCCGGCGGCCGGGGGACCGCTGCCCGGTCCCCCGACCGCCACCCTCCGCCCCTGGCCGGCCGGTTCGACGGTGCGGCTATCGTGCACAGGTGCACGAGGCGGCCCGGGACCCCGGGCAGGGCACGTGAGGGGAGCTCCAGGTGATCGGACGGGCGCTGAACGGGCGTTACGAACTCGTCGACATGCTCGGCGTCGGCGGCATGGCCACCGTCTGGCGCGGCGTGGACCGGGTGCTGGGCCGTCAGGTGGCCGTCAAGGTCCTCAACGGGGGCCTCGCCGACGACCCCCGCTTCGCCGAGCGCTTCAGCCGCGAGGCCCAGCACGCGGCCATGCTGGTGCACCCGGGGATCGTCATGGTCTTCGACTCGGGGGTGGACCAGGGAACCCCGTTCATCGTCATGGAGCTGGTCAACGGCCGTTCGCTGGCCGCCCTGCTGGCCGAGCAGGGGACCCTGCCGGTGGAGCGTGCCGTCGGCATCGCGGCGGCGGTCTGCGAGGCGCTGTCCGTCGCGCACGCGGCCGGGCTGGTGCACCGGGACATCAAGCCCGGGAACATCATGATCACCGACGCCGGCGGGGTGAAGGTCGTCGACTTCGGCATCGCCCGGGCGGGCTCCTCCAGCAACCTGACCCAGACCGCGAGCGTGCTCGGTACGGCCGCCTACCTCTCGCCCGAGCAGGCCACCGCCTCGGCGCTGGACGGGCGGACCGACCTGTACGCGGTCGGCTGCGTGCTCACCGAGATGCTCACCGGCGCGACCCCCTTCACCGCCGAGACCCCGGTGGCGATCGCCTTCAAGCACGTCAGCGAGCAGCCGCCGGCGCCGTCCACCCGCCGCCCGGGCCTGCCGCCCGCACTGGACGCGGCGGTGCTGCGGCTGCTGGCCAAGAACCCGGCCGACCGCCCGGCCGACGCGGCCGCCGCCCGGGCCGAGATCCTCGGCACCGTCGCGGGGCCGGCGGTCGGCGACCCGACCGCCGAGCTGCTCGCGGGCGCGGGGGCCGCGGGGGCCGCCACCCAGCTGCTCCCGCCCGTCCCCTTCTCCCCGGCGCCGAACCAGCAGCACACCACGGTGCTGCCGCCCCAGCCGCCGGCCGCCACCTCGGTGATGGCGCCGATCCCCGTCCGGGCACCCGCCCCCGCGCCCGCGCCCGCTCCTGCCCGCAGCCGCCGGAAGCCGCTGGTGTTCGGGGCGTTGGGCGTGGCGGGCCTGGCCGGCGTCACCGCGCTGGCCCTCACCGCCTTCGACGAACCGGCCGGCAACGCGGCCGCCGCCAAGCCCGCCGCGGCCACCGCCCCCACCACCCCGGCCGCGACGCCCACCCCGAAGGCCTCCGCGACCGCGACCTCGGCGGCGCCCACCACCCCCTCGGCGCCCCCGGCCTCCACCGCGGCCGTCCCGCGCAACCAGCCCGCCGCGCTGCAGATCCAGTCCTTCCGCCAGGCCGTCGCCCAGGCCCAGGTCAACAAGGAGCGGGACAAGCAGACGGACCTGCTGAAGATCCTCGACGCCACCGCCGCCCGCCTCAACGAGGGCAACCCGGACGACGCCGCGCAGGAGCTCAGGAACGCCCAGAAGGTGGTCCGGGACATGGGCAAGAAGCACGCCATCGACGTTCCGACCTACGCCAACTGGAACGCCCGCCTCTCCGCCCTGTTCGCCACCCTGCACACCGCCGCCGACCTCCAGGACGACTGACAGGCCCGGTCGCCGCCTCCGCGGACGCGGATCCGTGCCCATGGCCGTTCCGTGTCCGTGCGCGTCGCTCGAACGCCACAATGGCGCCATGCTGACGATCGGTTCCCTCGCGCTCGGTGTCTCCGACATGCCCCGCGCCGTCGCCTTCTGGACGGCCGCCCTCGACTACGTGCCGCGCGGCGGCCTGGTCGAGGACGACTGGACGGTCCTCGTCCCCGCCGGGGGCGGGAGCGGTGGTGTGCAACTCGCCCTGGGCCTGAGCGAGTCCCCCGTCCAGGAGGAGCCGCGCGTCCACCTCGACCTGCACGCCGGCGACGCCGCCGACCAGGCCGCCGAGGTGGACCGCCTGGTCGCCCTCGGTGCGGAGCGGGTCGACTGGAAGCGCTACCCGGAGGACCCCGATTTCGTGGTCCTCGCCGACACCGAGGGCAACCGCTTCTGCGTCATCGACACGTCCCGAGGTTGACACAGGTTTGTCCACAGGCTGTGGACGGACCTGTCGAAGGACCGGGAAGCCGGCCCGTCCGGCTTCCCGCTCCCGTCACGCCGAGGCCGGCCCGGCACTGTGCCGGATCGTCCGGCCCGTCCGGTACGTGCCGTCCGCGCACCGCCCGCCGTGCCGGACTCAGTCCTGCTTCCGGACCCTTCGCTCGACGTTCCCGCGGATCGCCTGGGACGCGGTCCCGGCGGCCGCCGCGAGGAACACGAAGTTGTACCCGATCTGGAGCATCACCACGAGCCGCGCCGTCTGCCCCGCCGGCGTGATGTCCCCGTACCCCACCGTCGCCATCGTCACGATGGTGAAGTACAGCGCGTCCAGCCGGGTCTCCAGCCCGGCGAACTCCGCCTTGTGCGAGCCGAGCACGTAGTACGTCGTCGCGAAGATGGTCAGCGCCAGGAAGATCAGGAAGGCCAGCCAGACCACCGGCCGTCTGGCGGTGCCCCGCATCACTCCGATGATCTTGGCCAGCATCAGCCAGCTCATCCCGACCAGTGCCCCCGCGAACACCAGCCAGCTCAGCCGCGGCCGGCGCTCGCCCAGCCACTCCAGTGGCAGCGTGAAGTATCCGGCCATCAACAGCGTGGACGCGCCCAGCAGCCAGAACCAGGCCCGCAGGTCGACGGGCGGCGGGGGCGGGTTCTCGGACATCCTGCCCAGCCTGCCCCGCACCCGGCCCCGTCCGCCCGTTCGCCTGCTCCGATCAGGCGAGCCCCGCCGGATGGCCAGCACCGCCCGCCGCTCCGCCCCCGCCCAGTCCTCCGCCGCCCGGGCCACCACCCGCCGCAGCACCGCCGGGCTGTACGGGCTGTCGCCCGCCGCCGCCCGCCGGACGGCGTCCAGGACCGCGCCCGGCTCGACGTCCTTGGCGAGGAAGTCGCAGGCGCCGGCGGCCAGGGCCGGGTAGAGCCGGTCGTCGTCATCGAAGGTGGTCAGCACCACGACCCGGGCCGAGGGAAGACGGGACAGCAGCCGAGCCGTCGCCGCGATGCCGTCCGTCCCCGGCATGTGCAGGTCCATCAGCACCACGTCGGGCCGCAGCCGCACCGCGAGCTCGACCGCCCGGGAACCGTCCGCCGCCTCCCCGGCCACCGTCAGGTCGCCGTACGGCCAGTTCGAAGAAGGCCGCGGCCACGCCGACCTTGACCTCCACCTGCACGGCGTGCGCCACGGCCGGCACGGTCAGCGCGCACTGCCCGAGCGCCACCGCGAGCGGCAGGCGCCCGCCGAGCGCCGCGAGCAGCAGCGCGCACACGGCGACCGCCCAGTCCGTCGCCGTCAGGGCCTGCGGACGGCCCGCCAGCAGCAGGTACCCCAGCCCGGAGCCGATCAGCGCGGGCCGCAGCAGCAGCCGCGAGCCCCTCCACGTCGTTCCCCACACCCTGCCGACCCCAGGGCGGCCCTGGGCCCCGCGTGATCGTCCCTCAGGCCGAGACCGCGGCTCCTCCCTCCGGCCGCTCCGCCGGCCCCGGCTCGTCCAGCAGCTCCAGCACCGCCAGCACGGCGACCAGTCCGAGCGCCAGACAGAGCGTCACCAGCACCGTCGGGTAGTTCCACAGCACGAAGGCCAGCGCCGCGAGCGCGACCGCCAGCCAGCCCAGCGCGGCCTTCCAGCGGTGGACGAACCGGCCGACCGGCCCGAGTCGCAGCCCGGCCCGTTCGGCCACCCGCCGCACCGCGCCCAGCCCGGCGTGCCAGCCGCCGCGGACGGTGCGCGCCCACCGTCCGCCGCCGGTGACCCAGGCGCCGAGCGCGACCAGCAGGCCGAGGGTGACCACCACCCGGACGGCCGAGCGCAGGTACCGCACCAGGGTGTCGTACACCGCCTGGGCGGCCCCCTGGTCGACGTCGGCCGGGAGCCGGTCCAGGTAGACGGCCCGGAACACGCTCAGCCCGATGCCCAGCAGCAGCGCCCCGCCCGCCATGCCGAGGGCCGCCGCCACCACCGCCCGGCGGCGCCGCGTCGCGAGCAGCACCCCGCCGAGCGCGCAGGCGCCGGCCAGCACCGGCACCCAGAAGCCGGCCAGGTCCAGCACCCGCAGGGTGGTGCGGACTTCTGGGAGGGCATCGGACTGCACCAGCGGGTAGGAGGTGTGGATCTCCGGGATCCGGGAGGCCAGCGGGAGCCCCCGGTCCACCAGTGCGGACTTCACCCGGGCGATCACCGGGGCGAGGTCGAGCAGCACCGTGTCGTTGTGGACCTCGACGGCGCCGCCGCCCTGCCCGGTCACCATCTTCTCGACGGCGGCGTGCGCCTGCCGGTTGACGTCCGTCCAGAGGGTGGTGAAGGCGTCGCTGTCCACGAGCCGTTCGACCTCGGTGTGGACGAAGCCGCCGAGTCCGCTGTCCAGGGCCTGGCCGATGCCGCCCAGCAGGGCGTCGAGCTTGGGCCTGTCGGCCGGGGCGACGCCGTCGAGCAGCGATTCGAGCGGGAGCTTCTTCATGATTTCGGCGGTCACCCGGTCGGCGACGGCAGCCTTGACCCGTGGGTCCTTGGCCAGCGGGGCCATGGTCGCGAGGTAGCGGTCGGTGTCGCTGATCTCGGACCTCGCCCAGAGCGCGAGGGCGCCCAGCGGGGTGAGCACGCAGGCCAGCACGATCAGCAGGGCGGAGAAGAAGGCGCGCACCCGGTGCCGGGGCGGGTGCCGTGCCGGCCCGGCCGCCAACTGGTCGGCGAGCCGTGCCTCCTGGGCCTCGACCGCGCTCAGCCGGGCCCGCAGCTCGGCCAGTTCGTCGCCGGGCTGGTCGGTCGGCATGCCGGGACTCCGTTCCTCCGGTGGGTGCATACCAGGAGACAACGGATCAGATCGGACGGCCAGTCGACGGTCGTGCGGCCGGAGCGTCCCCCCACCGGCCCGGAACGGCGGAAAGCCCCTGGTGGCTCACCAGGGGCTTTCCGGAGAAGAGGGGGACTCAGGCGGTCGTCTCGGGCCGCTTGGTCTCGGCGGCCTTGGTCACGTTGGTCGGCGTGACGGCCGGGCGGTCGGCGCTCTGCTGGGGAGCGGCGGTGCTCTGCGCGGTGCCGGCGGCGGTGGCGTCCGCCGGGGTGTCCTCCTCGCGCATGGCCTTCGTCTCGGCCTTCAGGATGCGCATGGACTTGCCCAGGCCGCGGGCCATCTCGGGCAGCTTCTTCGATCCGAACAGCAGGATGACGACCGCCAGCACCACGAGAATGTGCCAGGGCTCAAGACCGTTCCGCAGCATCCCTGGCCACCGGTCCCTTCTTGTCTAGAGTCGTGGCGGGCGCTAGCGCCCGTGCTGGCCAGTATGCCTGGCCCTGACGGAGAACGGATACACCAGCCGGGAAACGCTGGCCAAAAACCAGGTGCCGTTCGAGCGGATCGCGAGCGCCGTGGCGCCCATCCGGGCGATTGCGGGTGCCGAAGCTCACACCCTCCGCCCGCGGCGGTGCGATCAGTGGACGAACGGCACCAGACGCTTCGACACCCGACGGTACTGCGCGTACTCGCTGCCGAAGGCGTCCAGCAGCATCCGCTCCTCGGCGGAGATCCGCCGGCCGTACGCGGCCAGGAGCAGCGCCGCGACCACCAGGGCGGCCGCCCAGCTGCCGGTGCCGGCCGCGTAGCCGATCCAGACCAGCAGGCTGCCGGCGTAACCGGGGTGCCGGATCAGCCGGTACGGGCCGGTGCGGACCAGGGGCTGGGCGTCCACGGTGCGCAGGGTGCGGGTGTAGTAGCGGCCCAGGGTGCGCATGCCCCAGGCCCGCAGCGCCAGCCCGGCGGCCACCATGGCCACCCCGAACCAGCCTGCCCAGCCGGGCAGTTCGCCGATCTCCGCGCGGTCGAACAGCACCACGACCAGGGCCGACACCACGTAGCAGCCGAGCAGCAGCCGGGTCGACCCGCGGTCGCGGCGGTCGGCGTGCCAGGTGCCGGCGGAGGCGTCCTCGCGCCGGCGCAGCAGCAGCTCGTAGGCGATCCAGCAGAGGACGCCGAGGAGGGAGAGGAGGGCGGGCAGGGGCATCAGGGGCTCCCGGAGGTCGGATCCGAGGTGTGCCTCCACGGTCCTCCCGGTGGGCCGTCGGCACACGCACCCGGGGGTGGACCACCGCGGTCCACCTCCGGGTGGAGGCGCGGCAGCCGGGCCGGCAGGTGGCCGCGGCGGGTGGCGGCCTCCGCAACGGCGGAGAGCCCCCGCCCGGGACGGGCGGGGGCTCTCGATGACTCGCGTGGATCGGGCCGGGTGGGTCAGGCGGCGACGGCCTCGGGCGTGGGCGTGGGGGCGGCGGCCGGGAGGTGGCGCATCAGGCGGTAGGCCAGGACCGCGGCGCCCAGGGCGAAGAGCAGACCGACCACGGCGGCGACGTGCAGGCCGTCGGTGAAGGCGGTGCGGGCGGTCTCCAGCAGGTCGGCGCCGAGCCGGCCGGGCAGGTGGGCGGCGACGGTGACCGCACCGCCGAGGGTGTCCTGGGCGGTCCGGGCGGCCTCGCCGTCGACGCCGGCCGGGAGGGTGCCGTCCAGCTGGTGGCGGTAGACCGCGGCGCCGGCCGCGCCGAGCAGGGCGATGCCGAGCGAGCTGCCGAGCTCCACGGCGGTCTCGGAGGTGGCGGAGGCGGCGCCGGCCTGCTCGACCGGGGCGGCGGAGACGACCATCTCGGCGGTCATCGTCATGGTGCCGACGGTCCCGGCGGCCAGTACGCCCGCCGCGGTGAGGACGAGCGCCAGCGGGGAGTGCGGGCCGACCAGGGTCATCATCGCGAAGCCCGCCGAGCCGACCAGGAAGCCGCCGCCCATCAGCACTGCCGGGCGGACCCTGCCGGCCAGCGCCGAGCTGATGCCGACCGCCGCGCCGACGCCCAGGCTCGGCACCAGAGACCAGAGCGAGGCGGTCAGCGGGTTCATGCCCTTGACCAGCTGGAGGTACTGCGAGGTGAAGAGGGCGAAGCCCATCATCGCGAACATCGCGACGGTGTTGACGCTGATCGCGCCGCTGAAGGTGCGGATCCGGAACAGGCTCAGGTCGAGCAGCGGGTTCGCGGCGGTGCGCTGGCGCCGGACGAACGCGCCGGCCAGCAGCAGTCCGGCGGGGACGGCGAGCCCGGGCGGCAGGCTCCAGCCCTCGACGGCGACCGTCTTGATGCCGTAGACCAGCGGCAGGATCGCGGCCAGCGAGAGCGCGGCGCCGAGCAGGTCGAAGCGCCCGGTGCGGCCGGTGGAGCGGTACTCGGGGAGCAGGACGGGCGCGGTCAGCAGCACCAGGGCCATCACCGGGACGGCGAGCAGGAAGGCCGAGCCCCACCAGAAGTGCTCCAGCAGCAGGCCGCCGGCGACCGGGCCGAGGGTGGCCCCGGCGGTGAGGACGCCTCCCCAGGCGCCGAGCGCGATCTGCCGCTGCTTGGGGTCGTGGAACATGTTGCGGATCAGAGCGAGGGTCGAGGGCATCACGGTGGCCCCGGCGGCGCCGAGCACCGCGCGGGCCGCGATCAGCTGGCCTGCGTCGTGCGACCAGGCGGCCAGCAGCGAGGCGCCCGCGAAGCCGGCGGCGCCGATCATCAGCAGCCGGCGGCGGCCGATCCGGTCGCCCAGCGCGCCCATCGTGATGAGCAGCCCGGCCAGCAGGAACGAGTACATGTCCATGATCCACAGCTGCTGGGTGCCGCTGGGCGCCAGCGTGGTGGAGATGTACGGGACGGCGAAGAAGAGCACGCCCATGTCCATGGTGAGGACGAGGGTCGGGAGCAGGAGGACGGCCAGGCCGATCCATTCGCGACGGCCTGCGCGGCCGGTGGTTGCGGTCATGGGGAAGACGGTACGGATGAGTAAGACGTTTGTCTAGTACGTATGTGTAAATCGCTCGTGCAAGACGATCGTGCGAGACATTCGTCCAGGGCTTCCGTAGGATCGAGGCATGGGAAACCGCGAAGACCTGATGGCCGGCGCCAAGCGCTGCCTGTACGAGAAGGGCTACGGGCGCACCACCGCCCGCGACGTCGCGAC
This sequence comes from Kitasatospora sp. NPDC101235, assembly GCF_044767505.1. Taxonomy (NCBI): domain Bacteria; kingdom Bacillati; phylum Actinomycetota; class Actinomycetes; order Kitasatosporales; family Streptomycetaceae; genus Kitasatospora; species Kitasatospora sp. NPDC101235. The sequence goes on along the minus strand of NZ_JBIWNZ010000003.1, from coordinate 470,662 downwards.
CGCCTCCGGCGTCAGCCTGGCCGCGATCGGCTACCACTTCGGCTCGAAGGAGGCGCTGCTCAACGCGGCGATGATCGAGGCGATCGGGGAGATGGGGGAGGCCCTGGGTGCGGTGGTGATCGCCGCCAACCAGGTGTCGGACGACCCCGGGGCGCGCTTCGCGGCCGTCTGGGACGGCCTGCGGGACGTCTTCGTCGAGCACCGCGGGCTCTGGGCGGCCCAGTTCGAGGCGCTCGCCCAGGCCGGACACGCCCCCGAACTGGCGGAGGCCTTCGCGGCGGCGCAGAAGGAGGGCCGGCTCGGGCTGGCCGCGGTCTTCCAGGGGCTGCCCGAGGTGCCGGACACCGAGGAGGAGGTCGTCCGCGGCGCCTTCTACCAGACCCTGCTGGCCGGCTACTGCGCCCAGTGGCTGGCCGCGCCCGAACTCGCCCCCAGCGGACGGGACTTCCTGCGTGGGCTGCGGTTGGTCGGCGACAGCGTGTTCAGCCCCGCGGAGGCCGGGTCCGCTACGCGGTGACGGCCGTCAGCAGCACCACCGAGTCGACGTGTGCCAGCAGCCCGTGCCGCTCCTGCGGGACGGGCTCCAGGCGGCCGGCCGGCAGTTCCAGCCGCCGTCCGGCGATGGTCAGCGAGACCCGGCCGCGCAGGACCTGGACGCTGCCCGCGGTGGGCGGGTTGTGCTCGTCCAGCGCGGTGCCCGCGGTCAGCGCGATCACGGTCTGCCGCAGGATCCCGTCGTGCAGCACCAGGTGGGCGCTGCGCCCGTGCGGGCTCTCGGCCGCAAGGGCGGCGTGCTCCACGGCGAGCTGTTCGAGATCGGGCATCGCGCCGCCTCCTCACTCCGTGTGCCCAGGGTCGCGGACGTCCGGGCCTCCCGCACCCGGAGCGACCCGGGCCGAGCAGTCCGAGGTGCAGGCTCCGCCGGCTGCCCGCATCGTGGAGGCATGGCGACCAACGACAGAGTCATTCCCGGGTTCCGGGTCAACCGCCCGTTGCTGACCGGCGGCGTGGCGCTCACCGCGATCGGCGCCGCGCTCAGTGCGGCCGGGACGGTGGTGGTGTGCGCGGCGCTGATCGCGGCCGGGCGCAGCTGGGTGCGAGGCCTGGACACCCCGCCGACCGCGCTCGCCCAGCGGGCCCTGCGGGAGGCGAAGGTGGCGTCCGCGGCGGGCTGGGAGGCCTGGCGCGCCGAGCACAGCTCGCCCAACTGAGCCCACCCGGCCGGCAGCGGCGAGGCGGGTCGCCAGAGCGTGCGGCCAGGGGGTGCGGCCCGCCGCGCCGTCGGACCCGGACGGGCCTACAGCCCCAGTGACTTGGCGATGATGCTGCGCATGACCTCGCTGGTGCCGCCGTAGATCCGGAACACCCGGTTGTCGGTGTAGAGCCGGGCGATCGGGTACTCCAGGATGTAGCCGTAACCGCCGTGCAGCTGGAGGCACTTGTCGATCACGGTGGAGGCAGACTCGGTGCAGAACAGCTTCACCGCGGCCGCGTCCGCGACGGTCAGCCCGCCGCTCTGGTACAGCTCCAGCGCCCGGTCCACCATCGACTGCTGCGCCACCACCTGGGCCTCGCAGTCGGCCAGGGTGAACTTGGTGTTCTGGAACTCGGCCACCGCCTTGCCGAACACCTTGCGGTCCTTGACGTACTGCACCGCGAACCGCACCGCCGCCGCGGCCGCCGCGTACGCGCCGACGGCGATCGCCAGCCGCTCCTGCACCAGGTTGTGGGTCAGGTAGGAGAAGGCCCTGCCCTCCTCGCCGAGCAGGTTCTCCACCGGCACCCGGACGTCGCTGAACGCCAGCTCGGCGGTGTCCGAGGTGCGCAGGCCGATCTTCTGGAGCTTGCGGCCGACGGTGTAGCCCTCGGAGGAGGTGTCCACGCAGAGGATGGAGAGCCCGGCCCGGCGGTTCTCCGGGTCGTACGGGGCGGTGCGGCAGACCACCAGGACGAGGTCGGCCAGCACGCCGCCGGTGATGAAGGTCTTGGCGCCGTTCAGGACGTAGTGGGTGCCGTCCTCGGAGAGCCTCGCGGTGGTGGAGATGCCCGCGAGGTCGGAGCCGGCGCCGGGCTCGGTCATCGCGATCGCGGTCATGATGTCGCCGGAGACGAAGCCGGGCAGCCAGCGCCGCTTCTGCTCCTCGTTCGCGTACTCCAGCAGGTACGGCAGCACCAGGCCGGTGTGCACGCCGGAGGAGCCGAAGCTCACGCCCGCCCGGGCGGTCTCCTCGGCGATCACCGCCTGGTACTTGAACCCGCTCTCGCCCGCGCCGCCGTACTCCTCCGGCACCTCGATGCCGTAGACGCCGAGTGCGCCGAGCTGCCGGTAGAAGTCGCGCGGCGGGTGGCCCTCGGCCTCCCAGCTCTCGTAGACCGGGACGACCTCGTTGGCGATGAAGTCCCGGATGGTCTCCCGGAAGGCCTCGTGGTCCTCGTTGAACACGGTGCGGCGCACGGCGGCGCTCCCTTCGACGGCGCCGGCCGGGGCTGCCGGCCGGGGCGGAACGTGCCTGGTGATGGCCCCACAAGTTAATCCGGGGTAGCTTCGGCTGTCCAGAGTGGGCCAGCCGTCAGAAGGCATGGGGAGCGCGGTCGACGGGGGTGCGAAGTGAATCCTTGCTAGCCTTCCGTCGATGCCGCTCCGGTACCGGACCGGTACCCGGCCGAGGGGGAGGGGGCTCGCGATGGTGGTCCGACGGCCGCCCGGGCGGCGCGCCCAGATCCTGGCCGTGGCCGCCGACCGCTTCCATCGCAGCGGCTACCACCAGGTCTCGATGACCGAGGTCGCCGCCGGCGTCGGCATCACCGCGCCCGCGCTCTACCGGCACTTCCGTGGCAAGCCCGAACTGCTCGACCGCGCTGTGCGGTTGGGCCTGGACGCGCTCGCCGAAGGACTGCGCCCGGCCCGCACCACCGCCGAGCTCGGCACCGCGCTGGCCGCCGTCGCGGTCCACCACCGCCCGCTCGGCACCCTGGTGCAGCGCGACGCCCGGCTGCTGCCGCCGGCCCGGCGGGCGGCGCTGCGCCGCGAACTGCGCGCCGACGTCGCCCTGATGGTCGCCGTGCTGCGCGCGGAACGGCCGGAACTCGCCACAGGGGACGCCGAGTTGCTCTGCTGGTCGGCGCTCTCGGCCTGCGCCGGGCTCTCCTACCAGTCGGCGGCGCCGCAGCCCCGACGGGCCGAGGCGCTGCTGCGCGAGATGGTCGCGGCCGTCCTCGGGGCCTGCCTGGAGGGCGCGGTCGCAGGGCCCGCCGCCGTACCGGTGCCGGAACCCGGGCCGCGGGCGCGCCGGGAGGAGCTGCTCGCGGCGGCCGTGCGGCTGTTCCACCAGCGCGGCTTCGACAACGTCAGCACCGACCAGCTCGGCGCCGCCGTCGGCATCTCCGGCCCCAGCGTGTACCGGCACTTCGACAGCAAGGCCGGACTGCTCGCCGCCTCGCTGGTGCGCAGCCGCGAGCGGCTCCGGCACGAGGTGGACGGCGCGATCGCGGCCGCCTCCGGGCCCGGGGCGGCGCTCGAGGCCGGGCTGGGCGCGTACGTCGGCTTCGCGCTGCGCAACGGGGACTACCTGGGTGCGATGCTCAGCGAGACGGAGCGGCTGGCCCCGCCCGACCGCCGGGCCGCGGTGGACTTCCGGCGGGACTTCCTGCGCACCTGGGTCGGGCTGCTGCGGCAGGTGCACCCCACGTGTGACGCGGCGACCGCCCGGATCCGGGTGCACGCGCTGTTCGCGCTGGTCAACGACGGGGTGCGGAACCGTCCGCACAGCGCCCGGCCGGACCTCGGGGACTGCCTGCTGCGGCTCGGCCGGGCGGTGCTGGGTCTCTCCTGAGCGGGGCCCCGGGGCGGGGCCGGCCGCGGGCGTGCGGGGAGTGGACGAATTCACCGACCGGGTGGCAATTCCCCCGACAGTGGAGGATCGGTCAATTAAGAGTTGACCGTATTCCGTCATTTCGTCATTCCGTCAGGAAGGCGTCAAGAAGAAAGAAATGGTCGCCAGATAGTCGCACTGGCACACTGGGGACCCATGTCTGATGGTGCCCCGCCCGAGCCCACCCCCGCCGAGGAGCTGCGCACGACCGAGGTCGATCTCGGCGGCCTGGTGAACGTCCTCGCCACCCACCTCTACTCCACCCCGCTGGTCGCGCTGCGCGAACTCGTCCAGAACGCGCACGACTCGCACACCCGACGGCTCCTGGAGGACCCGGACGGCGACCACCGCCCGCTGATCCGGGTGCGCGCCGACGCCGCCCGGCGGACCGTCGCCATCGAGGACACCGGCGCCGGCCTCACCGAACCCGAGATCCACTCCTACCTGGCCACCGTCGGCACCGGCTACACCCGGATGCTGCGCGAACTGACCGGCAACCAGGAGCTGATCGGCGCCTTCGGCCTGGGCTTCCTCTCCGCCTTCTCGATCGCCGACGAGGTCACCGTCACCACCACCTCGCACCGCGAGCCGCTGCTCGGGCACCGCTACCGCAGCCGCGGCGGCGAGCAGTACCAGGTCGAGCCGGTGCCCGCCCGGCCCCGCCCCGGCACGGTGGTCGAGCTGGCGCTCAAGGCCGAGCACGGCCACCTCGCCGACGAGGACGTCCTGCGCGACGTGCTCGGCCGCTACTGCGTGCTGCTGCCGATCCCGGTCCACGTCGGCGAGGACGAGCGGCCGGTCAACTCCGTCGAGGTGCCCTGGCGGCGATCGGCCCTCCCGCCGTCCACCCCGGCCCCCGGCCGAGACGACTCGGGCAGCCCCTCGGACGGTGAGCAGTACGCCGCCCGGATGCGCTTCGCCACCGCCTTCGGCCGCCGCTTCGAGCCGCTCACCGCCTTCCCGGTGCACCCGGTCGAGGGCGTCACCGACGCGGCCGGTCTGCTCTGGGTCCAGGACGGCGGCACCTACGGCAGCAGCGACAACCGCGACCTCGCCGTCTACCTGCGCGGCATGCTGCTCGCCGAGGACGCCCGCGACCTGCTGCCCCGCTGGGCCGGGTTCATCGGCGGCGTGGTCGAGTCCAACCGGCTCACCCCCACCGCCAGCCGCGAGGACCTCCAACGCGACGAGCACTACCACGCGCTCCGGAAGGTCCTCACCGACGCCATCGTGGACGGCCTGTACGAGACCGCCCGGCTGCGGCCCGCCGCGTGGCGCCGCATCCTCACCCGGCACGGCAACGACCTGCTCGGCGCCGCGCTCTGCGACGATCGGCTGTTCACCCTGCTCGCCGACGACGTCCCGGTGCCCACCTCGCAGGGCGACCTCACGGCCGGCGCGCTGCGCGCGGCGGGAGGCGGCGCGGTGCACGTCGCGCTCGGCAGCGGCGGCGGTTTCGAGGAGATGCTGTACCGGGCGATGCGGGTGCCGATCGCGCGCGGCGACCGCTACGCCGTCCTGCCGTTCCTGCGCCGCTACGCCCAGCTGCGCGGCTGCCGGGTGGTCGAGCTGGGCAGCGAGCAGGGCAACCGCGAGCTGTTCCGCGATCCGGAGCGCCCGCTGCCGGAGCACGAGTCGGCCTGGCTGGCCGGCGCCCTCGCCGACCCGGGCGAGCAGCTCGTCCCGGCCCGCTTCGACCCGCCCGGCCTGCCGCTGGTGCTGGTGCCGGACCGCGAGGCCGAGTTGAAGGCCCGGATCGAGGACGACCAGGCGGACGCCCGGATACCGTCCGCCGCCCTGCGGCTGGCCCGCGCCTTCACGGCCCGCACCGACGGTGGGGTCCGGGCCCGGCTCTACCTCAACCTGGCCAGTCCGGCGGTCCAGGACCTGCTCGCCGCCTACCGCCGCGGGCACACCGGCAGCGCGACCGCGGCCGGGCTGCTCCGCTCGATCAAGGTGATCATGGCCGCGGCCTCGTCCGGCCCCTCCGAGGGCGACCTCACCGCGGCGCTGACCGGCATCGGCACCGCGGTCTCCGCCCTGACCGCCGCCGTCCCGGCCGGCCTGCCGGAGGTCCCGGACAGCCCAGGCGCCCTCGCGGAGGAGTCGTGACGGACGGATTGTCAGGGGTGTGCGGTAGACAACTCATCAGCACGACGCAGGGGGAACAGTTATGACCACCGACATCTGGGCCTGGGTGCGCGACACCCACCGGCAGCTGGCCGAGGCCGGCCACCACCGGCTGGCCGACGCCATCATCGAGCTGCCCGAGCACGCCACCGAGGGGCGCAACGAGCAGCTGGACGCGCTCTACCCGGAGGCGGTCGCCGCCGCCCGGGCGCTCGGCCTGCCCTGGGTCGAGGTCTACCTGCGGCACTGGCGGATGCAGAACCTGCTGAACAAGCGCCAGCAGGGCGAGGCGGTGCTGCCCGAGGCGGTCGACCTGCTGGACTTCGCACACCGGGAGGAGACGGCGGGCTGCCCGCAGTCCGTCTGCGTGGTGCAGGACTTCGCGATCTGCCACGCCCGGGTCGACGGGCCGGGGTACGTGGCCGAGCGCCTCGCCGTGGTCGGCGAGACGCTGGACCGGATCGAGCCCGCCCGGGCCTGCTACGACTGCCTCTCCCGCGAGTACTCCGACGCCCTGGAGGACGACGGCCGGGCGGCCGAGGCGCTGGACTACCTGGACTCCGCGGCCAACCGGATGCGGGCGGCCGGCCAGCCGGTCTCGCTCCGCTTCCACCAGGCCCGGGCCGGCACCCTGCACCTGCTGGGCCGGCACGAGGACGTGCTGGAGCTGCTGGACACCGCCGAGCGGGCCGAGCAGGCGCAGGGGCGCCGGCTGGACGAGCGCGACCAGCGCTGGGGCGCCCTGCTGCGGGCCCGCGCGCTCGCCGCACTCGGCCGCACCGAGGAGGCGCTCGCCCTGCTGCCCGGGCGGGCCGAGGCCGAGAAGCACGCCGACCTGCGCGGCGCCTGGACGCAGACGGTCGAGCTTCTGGTCGCGGCCGGCGCCCGGGAGAACGACGCCGAGCTGGGCGCCGTACTGGCCGGCTGGGTCGGCTACCTGGACGGCGTCGGCGCGCACCGCCCGTGCGTGGACCTGCTGCTGGCGGCGGGTCGGCTCGCACTCGCCCGCGGCGCCCGCACGGTGGCGCTGACCCTCGCCGCGACGGGGGAGCGTAAGCTCACCCGGTTGCGCCGCACCGACGGCGTGTCGGAGGAGGTCGCGGCGCTGCGCGCCGCCGCCGAGGCGCTGCCGGAGCCCGAGCTGCCCGTCCCGCCGGGCGAGCTGACGGCGCACCTGGCCGAGATCCAGGTGCCCTACGAGACCGGCGCCGACCTGCTCTCCGTCGCCCTGGACCGGTACCGGGGTGAGCAGGCCGGCGCCACCGAACTGGCAGTGCTCCTGGCCACCGTGCTGGGCGGCCTCGGCCACGCCCGTGCCGCGGCCGACCTGCTGTGGCGGTACGTGGAGGACGATCCGGCGGACCGCGAGCTGACCGGCGCGCTCGGCGAGATGCTGATCGAGGCCCGGGACTCCGAGGGCGTACGCCGCCTCGCCGACCGGGTGGCCGTCTCCGCCCCGGCCGACGGGCACTGGATACGTGCCCGCTGGGCCGCCGCCGAGGGCCGCTGGGCCGAGGCGCTGGAGCAGTGCCGGGTGATCCTGGCGCTGGACGACGAGGTGCTCAACACCCGCCGCCTCGCCGCCCACGCCGCCACCGAGCTGGGCGACCACGCCACCGCGCAGCGGCTGTACCTGGAGCTGCTGGAGCGCGCAGTGCCGGCCGGGGACGCCGGCGACGAGGACGGCCACCGGACGGTCCAGGAGCCGGACCTGTGGCACCTGATCACCGCGGCCAGCGCCAACCGGGACTGGGCCGTGGTCCGCTCCACCGGCGCGCTGCTCGACATCGAGTTCGACGAGCCCGAGGGCCCGGTGGACGAGGAGTGGCAGCTGGTCACCATCCGCGCCACCCGCACCAACGGTGCGACGTCCGACCTGCCCGCCCTCCGGACGGGCCCGGCCACCGCCCGCATCCTGCCGGTGCTCGGCGACGACCTGACGCTCAACCACGGCGACGTGGTGGTCTTCGCCCCGGCCCTGCTGGAGCGCCCGCCGGCCGAGGACGCCCCCGAGGAGGAGCGTCAGCACTGGCGCCCGGTGTTCGGGCTGCTCACCCTGCTCGACCCGGCCGGGTACACCACGTACTGGATCGACGGCGGCCGGCCCGGCGACGAGCCGTGGTCGGCCCTGCGCGAGGAACTGCACGAGGCCGGGTACGCGGTCTGGGTGTACAGCGGGGACCAGTACCGGATCACCGACCCGGCGGAGGACGGCGACACCCTGCCCGGCGTCTACGCGGCCCTCGGTGTCCCGCCGACCGCCTCGGCCGCCGAGGCCGACGCCCTGCTGCACCGGCTGACCGGCGGCTGGCCGCACCCGCTCGCCTGGCCGGAGCTGGCCAAGGCGGCCGGCGCGGACCTCGCCCGGCACGAGGAGATCGTCGAGCGCTACGGGCTCTGACCACAACCCTCGACCGCGCCGCGGCCCCGGCGGGCCGGCCCTCCGGGGCCCCCGCCGGGGCCGTCCGCGCTCCCGGTCGGGAACCTTCCGGCCCCGAACCGAGTCTTTGTCAATGCTTTACTGTTTCATTGCCAAGACCCGACCCCCGGAGTGCCCGCACCGTGACCAGCCTCGCCCTCGGCCCGTCCTGGCTCGATCCGACCACCCTGATCTCCACCTTCGGCCTGATCGGCATCCTGGCCGTCGTCTTCGCCGAGTCCGGCCTGCTGATCGGCTTCTTCCTGCCGGGTGACTCGCTGCTGTTCACCACCGGCCTGCTGGTGGCCGGCGGCACCTACCTGCACCAGCCGCTCTGGCTGGTCTGCGCGCTGATCGTGGTTGCCGCGGTGGCCGGGGACCAGGTCGGCTACCTCTTCGGCCGCAAGGTCGGCCCGAGCCTCTTCCGCCGGCCCGACTCCCGGGTCTTCAAGCAGGAGAACGTCGAGAAGGCCGCCGCCTTCTTCGACCGGCACGGGCCCAAGGCGATCGTGCTGGCCCGCTTCGTGCCGATCGTGCGCACCTTCACCCCGATCGTCGCCGGGGTGAGCAGGATGAACTACCGCGGCTTCGTGGTGTTCAACCTGGTCGGCGGCGTGCTGTGGGGCGGCGGCGTCACCGTGCTCGGCTACTTCCTGGGGCAGATCCCGTTCGTCCGGGACAACATCGAGGCGATCCTGGTCGGCATCGTGCTGGTCTCGGTGGTCCCGGTGGCGATCGAGCTGCTGCGGGCCCGCCGCTCCGGCGCGGCCCCCGCCGACCGCCACCGCGCCGGGTAGGCGTCCGCCGCTCCGGCCACGCGACGCCGCGTACATGTGCGTCCGGCTGTTCGATCAGGCAAGGTGTAACCCGAGATCGAACGGTGGCCGGCGGCCACCAGGGGTGGCAAGGAGCGGAAGTGCCTAAGCGGGGCCGACCGGGTGCGGGCAAGCGGGCGAGGGGAGGCCGGGCGGTCCGACAGGCGCGGCAGGCACCCCCGAAGCCGGTGCACCCCGCCGAGGCCCCGCCCACCGAGGGCCTGCTCGGCCACCCCGCCCCGCCGGTCGAGCCCACCACCATCGTCCCGCTCGCCCCGCCCGTCCCGGAGACCAAGGGCCTGCTGGCCCCCGAGCCGGCCCCCGAGCCGGTGCCGGCCCCGGGCCGCCCCGAGGCCGAGCGTCCGGTCCGCCGCCGTTCGGTCGCCGAGGACACCCTCACCCCCGAGGAGTGGCGGGCGGCCGGCTACACCCCGCCCACCGGCATCCCGGTCCCGGACCTGACCGCCGGTGCCCCGGGCGAGGCGCCCTGGCCGGACCGGATGCGCACCCTGCTGCGCACCCCGATGTCGGAGCGGCCCGCCTTCGAGCGCACCGCCCGCGAACTGCACCCCTCCGCGGCCGCCACCCGCAACGTCCCGCGCATCCTCGACCTGACGCTGCGCATCGGCGAGCTGCTGCTGGCCAGCGGTGAGGCTGCCGAGGACGTCGAGGCGGCGATGCTCGGCATCGCGCACGCCTACCGGCTGGACCGCTGCGAGCCGCAGGTCACCTTCACCCTGATCGGCATCTCGTACCAGCCCTCGCTGGTCGAGCCGCCGGTCACCGCCGACCGCGTGGTGCGCCGCCGCACCTCCGACTACACCCGGCTCGACGCGGTGTACGCGCTGGTCGCGGACATCACCGCGGAGAAGGTGACGGTCAACGACGCCTACCGCCGGCTCGCGGTGATCCGCCGCAACCGGCACCCGTACCCGGCCTGGTTCCTCGCCCTGACCACCGGCCTGCTGGCCGGCGCGGCGACCTTCCTGGTCGGTGGGCGGATGGACGACAAGGCCTGGCTGGTGTTCGCGAGCGCCTTCGTCGCGGCCGTCCTCGGCGACCGGCTGGCCTCCGCGCTGGCCCGGCGCCGGCTGCCGGAGTTCTACCAGTTCGTGGCGGCCGCCATGCCGGCTGCCGCCTCCGGCATCATCCTCTCGTTCAACGACTGGGGCCTGCGCGGCTCGGTCGTGATCACCGGCGGCCTGTTCGCCCTGCTGCCCGGGCGCGCCCTGGTCGCCGCCGTACAGGACGGCCTGACCGGCTTCTACATCACCGCCGCGGCCCGATTGCTGGAAGTGATCTACCTGGTCGCGGGCATCGTGATCGGGGTGATGGTGATCCTCTACCTGGGGGTCGGCTTCGAGGCGAACCTGCGCCCGGACGAGAGCCTGGCGGGCGTCAGCTACCCGCCGGTCCAGATGGTCGCCGCGATGGTGCTGACCCTGGCCTTCGCGACGCTGCTCCAGACCGACCGCCGCACGCTGGCCCTGGTCACCGTCAACAGCGGCATCGGCTGGGCCAGCTACGGCGCGCTGGTGTACAACGCGGGTGTCAACCCGATCGCGGCGACCGGCGTGGCGGCCGGGCTGGTCGGCCTCTTCGGCCAGCTGATGGCGCGCTACCGCAACGGTTCGGCGCTGCCGTACGTGACCGCCGCGATCGGCCCGCTGATGCCCGGTTCGGCGCTCTACCTCGGGATGCTCGCCTTCGCCCAGGGGCACTCCAGCGCCGGCCTGGTGTCGGTCTTCCGGGCGGCGGCGATCGCGATGGCGCTGGCGATCGGGGTGAACCTGGGTGGGGAGATCGCCCGCCTGTTCATGAAGCTGCCGGTCGGCGCCGAGCGCCCGTCGCTCTACCCGGCCATGCCGCGCCGGGCGGCCAAGCGAACTCGAGGGTTCTGACCGGGCGTCGGCCCGGTGTTGGGGCCGATGTGTGCCCCGGGCCACGTTGCGGCAGGCAGGACGCAGGACCAGGAACGAAGGTAAGACCCATGACGACACTGCTGGACGGCTACCGCGACCACATCGTCGCCACGCACAAGCAACCGCTGTTCCTGCTGCTGGTCGGATTCATCGTCTCCTTCGTATTCATCCGGTTCAGCGTCCGGATGATCCGCGCCAAGGTGCGCTGGTGGCCGGGCAACGTGACCCCCGGCGGGCTGCACATCCACCACATGGTGTTCGGCCTGGGCTTCCTGCTGCTCGGCGGCATCGGGGTGTTCGCCACCTACGGCGGGCACCCGTGGATCAACTGGTTCGGGCTGGCCTTCGGCATCGGCTGCGGCCTGGTGCTGGACGAGTTCGCGCTGATCCTGCACCTGGACGACGTGTACTGGAGCGAACAGGGCCGCAAGTCGGTGGACGCGGTGATCTTCGGCATCCTGTTCACCTCCCTGCTGCTGGTCGGGTACGTGCCGCTCGGCGTGGTGCCCGGCGAGGAGACCAGGTGGGGCCTGATCACGATCATCTCGGTGAACGCGCTGGCCTCGGTGATCACCCTGTTCAAGGGCAAGGTGTGGACCGGACTGCTCGGGATCATGGTCCCCGGCCTGTCCTGGATCGGGGCGGTCCGGCTGGCCCGCCCGAGCAGCCCGTGGGCCCGCTGGCGATACGCCACGCGCCCGCGTCGCCGGGCACGTGCGCTGCGGCGCGAACGCCTGCTGCACCGGCATGCGGACCGCGCCCGCACCTGGCTCTTCGACCTGATCGCCGGGGCGCCCGACAAGGTGCCCGTCAACCACCCGGCCGCGCACCGGGTGGCCGAGCGGATGGCCGCCCGGGCCACCGCCCACCTCGACGCGCACGCGGCCCGGGCGCTGGCCCGCCGTCAGGCCCGGCTGGCCGACCGCCGCTCGGCGGCGGCCGGGGCGGAGGGGAAGGCGCCGGGCGCGGCGGGCCCGGTGTCGGAGCCGGCCGAGGCCGGTCCGGTCCGCTCCCGCCTGGCGCAGCAGCGCCGCCGGACCGTCCGGGCCGGGCGCAGTCGGGCCGTCGTCGCCGGTCCGACCGGACTGGAGAGCCGGCCCGAGCGGCACCACCGGCTGCGGACGCACACCCGCCGGATCAGCCGGTAGTCCGCCGCTGCGCGCTCGCTTCCCGCCTGCCTCGCCGACCTGCTCCTCATGCGCCCCGTCGGAGTTGAGGCGCAGTCGGATCATCCGATAGTCACCCGACCAGCGGAGCACTTTCCGGGCGTGAAGGCCGCCGGAATTGAGAACATGGGCGTCATGTGACCGTTCTGTCACGTGATGGGATGATTCGTCGGACTTCCCGCCGCCCCCGGGCCGCCTTCTGCCCGTACGCCGTGCGCCGTCCGACGCCGTCCCCTCCGGACCCGTGAGAAGGGATGTCGCGTGGCGCGCAGGATCCTGCCGACCCTCCTGTTGTCCCTCACCGCCCTGCTCGGGCTGCTCCCCGCCGTCCAGGCCACCCCGGCGACCGGCGGGCCGCCTGCCGGCGAACCGGCGGCCGGCCGGGCCGGGGGAGGGGCGCCGTACCCGACCACCGAGGAGATCGACCGGGCCCGGGCCGGCGCCGAGGACGAGGCCTCCTCGGCCGCCGCCCTGGAGTCCGCGCTCACCGCCGCCCGGGCCGAGCTGGACCGGGCCGGGCACGCCGTCGAACAGGCCGTCGAGGCCTACAACGGCGCCCGGCTCGCCCTCACCCGGGCCCGCGCCGAGGAGGACGCCGCCGCGCAGCGCGCCGCCGCCGCCGAGACCGAGCGGGCGGCCGCCGCCGAGGACGCGGCCCGGCTCGCGGCCGAGACGTACCGGCAGGGCGCGGGCGCCGAACTGTCCGCCCTCAACGCCCTGCTCGGTGCCCACGGCCCGCGCGAGGCGGGCGACCGCGCCGCCGCGGTCGGCCAGGTCAGCGAGCGCACCCGGCAGATCCTGGACGCCGCCACCTCCACGGCCGCCGCCGCCCGCAGCGCCTCCGCCGCCGCCCGGGCCGCCACCGAGGCCGCCGGGAAGGCCGCCGCCGAGGTCGGCGCGGCCAAGGCCCGGGCGGAGCAGCGGCTGGCCGCCCAGCAGAGCGACGTGGCCGCCGCCGAGCAGCGCCGCGAGCAGCTGCTCGCCGAGCTGGCCGCCGCCCGGAACACCACCGTCGAGCTGGAGCGCCGACGCCGGGAGACCCGGGAGGCGACCACCGCCCGCGGGGCCGAGACCGCCGCCCGCGCCGCCGCCGAGCGGGCCGCCGGGAAAGCGGAGGCCGCGCCGCACGCCGCCCGCCCGTGGTCCGCCGAGGGCGCGGCCGCCGCCATCGCCTTCGCCAAGTCCAAGATCGGCCTGCCCTACGTCTGGGGCGGCGAGGGCCCGGGCGGCTACGACTGCTCCGGGCTGACCATGATGGCGTGGCGCGAGGGGGGCCGACAGCTCAACCACTTCGCCGCCGACCAGTACGCCCAGAGCACCCCGATCGGCTACCGCCAACTGCGCCCCGGCGACCTGGTCTTCTGGACCGACACCGGGCGCGCCGCCGACATCCACCACGTCGGCCTCTACATCGGCGACGACCAGATGATCGAGGCCCCGCGGGCCGGCATGCCGATCAAACAGGCCAGCCTCTGGATCATGGGCACCCCGGACTTCTACGCCCGTCCCTAGGGCCGGGGAGGCCGGGGGCGCTCCGGCGCCGTCCCGTCGGCTACCGGCCGGCGAGGGCCGCCAGGGCCTTGCGGCTGTCGCGCAGTCGCACGACGGACCAGCCCCAGGCGGCGGCGAACGGGAGCGACACGAGGAGGACGGCGAGCGCGCTGCCGATCCGGCCGATCATCTCGGAGTCGCAGGCCTCCGCCATGTGGAAGCCGGTCGGTTCGTAGAAGGCCGGGGAGCCGCAGAGTCCGTCGCCCGGGAGGAAGACCAGCCAGAGCGCCCAGAGCCAGCCGGCGACGGTCAGCCCGCCGGCGGCCTTCGTCATCAGCGACCGGCCCTCGCACTCCTTCGACCGGCGGAAGTACTGGTCCTCCATGGCTCCCCCAGAAAACGGATCGTCCGTACCTGAACCGGCACGAGGATGCCAGCCCGGGCCGCCCGGGCGCCAATGTCGGTGGGCCGCGTTAGCGTGGCCGCCCGGACCGGTGCTGAGGAGGAGTCATGCGACTGCGGGATGTTCGGGCGGGGGACGCCGAGGCGTACGTCCGGATGCGCTGCGACCCGGTGATGATGGCCGAACTGGGCGGGCCGCTGCCCCGGGAGCGGGTGGAGGCGCGGCTGCGCAAGGACCTGGCCGAGGTGGCCGCGGACAGCTCCTGGATCAGGATGATCGTGCCGGACGGCGCCGGGGACGGCGAGGCGGCGGGCACCGTCACGCTCTGGTCGGACCAGGAGGACGGCGCGACGGTCTCCGAGATCGGCTGGATGGTGCTGCCCGAGTACCAGGGCCGAGGCCTGGCCAAGGCGGCCGTGCGTCTGGTGCTGGACGCCGCTGCCGAGGACGGCCGCTGGGGCGAGGTGCACGCCAACCCGGGGACCACCAACGGACCGTCCAACGGGATCTGCCGGGCGCTCGGCTTCCGGTTGCTCGGCGAGCGGGACCTGGACTTCTCGGACCGCCTCCTGCGCACCAACCACTGGGTGGTGGTGCCGGGCGAGCACACCGGGTCGGGCACGGAATAAATCGGATGCCGTGCCCCGGGGGGCCGCCGTACGGTGGCCGCATGGGCAACAGCATCGATCACACGGCCGTTGACACCGTGAACGGACTGCGGATCCGGGCGGTTTCCGAGGACGAGGTGGAGGCCTGGGACCGCGCGCTCGCCCTCGGCTTCCTGCGCCCGCACGTGGGCAGCGCGGCGGATCTGCGCCGTCGGCAGTGGGAGCCGGGCCGGATGCTGGCCGGCTTCGACGGCGACCGCCAGATCGCCACCTTCCGGAGCTTCGACGCCGAGTTGACCGTTCCGGGCGGGGCCGTCATCACCGCCGATGCCATCACCAACGTCACCGTGAGCGCCACCCACCGCCGACGCGGCCTGCTCGGCACGATGATGCGGCGCGACCTCGCGACCGCCGCCGGGAGCGGCACGCCGGTCGCCATCCTGATCGCCGCCGAGTACAACATCTACGGCCGGTTCGGCTTCGGCCCGGCCACCCGCGGCCACGGCTGGAACGTCGACCTGTACCGCACCCGCGGCCTGCGGGGCGGCCTGCCGGTCGTCCCCGGCGGCCGGATCGACTTCGTGACCATGGCCGAGCTGCGCGAACTGGGCGCGGACCTGCACGAGCGGTGGCGGCGCACCCAGCCGGGCGCGATCGACCGCAACGAGCTGTGGTGGCAGCGCACCACCGGTGAGGTCCAGGTGCCGGGCTTCGACTTCAAGGAGCCGTTCGCGGTCGTCCACCGGGACGCCGACGGCGTGGTCACCGGCCTGGCGGTCTACCGGATCGACGACAAGTGGGACGGCAGCTATCCCAACTGCACGCTCACCGTCGAGGACTTCCTGGCGTTGGACGGCGGGACCACCGCCGAGCTGTGGCGCTTCCTCCTCGCCGTCGACTGGGTGCGCAAGGTCGTGGTGGAGAACCTCGGCCCGGACGACCCGCTGCCGCTGCTGCTCCAGGACCCGCGTGCGGCCACCCCGTACGTCGAGAACGCCGACTTCACCTGGCTGCGGGTACTGGACGTCGAGGCCGCGTTCAACGCCCGGACGTACGGGGCCCCCGGGCGGGTGGTGCTGGAGGTCGACGACAAGCTGGGCTACGCCTCGGGCCGTTGGGCGCTGGAGGTGGCCGAGGACGGCACCGGCCGCTGCACCCGGACCACCGACGACGCCGACCTCGCGCTCGGCGCCTCGGCGCTGGGCTCGCTCTACCTGGGCGGCGAGACGGTGCCGCGGCTGGCCGCGGCCGGTCTGGTCACCGAGGCGCGCCCCGGCGCGGCGGCCGCTGCCGACCTGCTGCTGCGCACCCCGCTCGCCGCCTGGAACCCGGACGGATTCTGAGGCCGGGCACGCACGCGGGAGGCCGGTCCGTTCGCGGGCCGGCCTCCTCGTCGTCGTTGTGGCGGGCGTTACTTGACCGCCGTCTTGCCGATGGTGGGCAGGATGAAGTCCTGGATCAGGCCCTTGGCGTCGCGGACGATCGGCCGGAAGACCCGGTAGCGGGACAGGTTGATCACCCGGGCCGCGAGCGGCGTCGAGCGGCGGACGAACTCCCTGGTCCGTTCGGTGTCCGGGGTGCGGTCGAAGACCCAGTAGAGCACCACGATCATCAGGTGCAGCCAGAGCACGTCCGGCAGCAGTTCGACCAGTTCGGCGTCCAGTTTGGGCGCCAGCTCCGAGCCCTGGAGCACGTCGCGGAACAGCTCGACCGCGGTCGCCCGGGCCGGGTGGGACTCGTTGGAGAACGGGCTCAGCGAGCTGGTCGGGTCGGCGGCGGTGCGGAAGAACTGCGCGGCGAACTCGTGGTACGGCGCGGCCGTGTCGAGCCAGGAGGTCAGCGCGATCTGCAACCGCTCGGAGAAGTCCCGGGTGTGGGCCATGCGGCGCTTGGCGTCGGCCGCGTGGTCGTAGGTCATCCGGTCGTAGAACCCCTGGATCAGGAATTCCTTCGCCGCGAAGTAGTAGTACGCGTTGCCCACCGAGACGCCGGCCTCGGTGGCGATGGCGCGCATGGTGGTCTTCTCGTAGCCCCGTTCCTGGAACAGCCGCATGGCCGTCTCCAGGATCAGCGCCCGGGTCGCCTCACTCTTGTCGGTCTTCGGCTGGGCCCTTCCGCCGGGCAGGGGCGCGCCCTCCGGTCCGGGCGCGGCCGGAGCCCCGGCCGCGCCGTTCTCGCCGTCCGTTCGGTTCGTCGATGCCAGGTCGTCCACGGGCACGAGCCTAGCCGGAGACGACGTTCCACCCGGTGTCGGTGTTCGTGGCACCGGATGTCCCCTCCGCATTCGGTGCCACGACGACCCCCTTTGTTTCGAACGCGTTCAAAAGCTGAGCAGAACTGTAGACGTATCGGTTGAACATGTTCAACTCCATTCCCTGTGGGAGGCTGGTCACATGATCAGTTCAGGGCAGACCGTCATCCGGCGCGGCGGAGTGCAGGACGCCGAGTCCATCGCCGAACTGCACGCCCACAGCTGGCGCACCACCTACCAGGGGATCGTCCCGGAGGAGGGGCTGGGCGACGGGATGGTCGCCCAGCGGCGTGAGCTGTGGAAACTGCGCCTGGAGGCTGACTACGGGGAGCCGGGGAACGCCCCCGAGCTCCTGGTGGCCGAACGGGCGGGCGCGATGGTCGGGTTCATCTACCTCGTCCCGCAGCCGGACGGCGGGGTGCTGATCGACAACCTGCACGTGCGCCCCGGACTGAACGGTGGCGGCATCGGTCGCGAGCTGCTGGCCGCGGCCCGCACCCATGTCGCCGAGCGGCACCCCGGGGCCGAACTCTCCCTGGAGGTGCTGCGGGACAACACCCGCGCGATCGCCTTCTACGAGCGCGAGGGCGCCGAGCGGGTCCGGGCGCAGGAGGGTGAGTTCCCCGGCGGATTCCTGCTGCCCGAGTACGTGTACGCCTGGCCGGCCGCGCGCGTGGCGGTCGGGTCCGGCCGGCCGGAGCCGACGGATCGGTCGAAGTAGCCGAAGTAGCCGAAGTGATCGGGTCGGTGGAGTGGTGGAAGGGGTCAGGGCGCCCGGTCAGTCGAGGTCGTAGACGGTCACCGGGACGCCCCGGGCCGTCAGCCGGGCGGTGACCAGCGGTTCGACCCGCTCCCAGCGCCCGCCCGCCAGACCGCAGCCGATCCGCGGCATGTGGACGGAGGCGCCGAGCCGGAGCGCGTCCTCGCCGAGCGAGGCCAGTCCGGTGTCGATCGCCTCGTAGCGCACCGGAACCCCGCTGGAGCGCCCCGTCCGAATGCCGCGCTGGCCGATCAGGTTGGCCACCCAGACGTACGGACCGACCGGCACCAGCTGGACGGCGCCGAGGCCGAAGTCGTTCTTCGCCCGCTCCCGGTGCCAGCGTCGGTACGCGGCCTCGGGCTCGGGCCAGCGTCTGGAGAGTGCGAGCACGAAGCCCTTGCCCCAGCCGCCGAGATCGTTGCAGACGTGCGCGATCACCTTCACGCCCTTGCCCAGGGGCGCGGTGGCATCGCCTCGGACGTAGGTGATTTCCGCCATGCCTCGAAGTTAGACGGTGCCACTGACAATCTGCTCGGCATTTTCCGGCGCCCCGCCCGGCGCCCCGCCCGGCGCCCCGCCCGGCGCCCCGCCTGGCGACTGGCCCGGCGCCTGGCCAGGCGTGCCCGCGGGCACGTTCGCTGACGTGCCGGCCCCGGACGTCCGTCCCGTCAGGTGTCGCCGCCCCGCCAGCGCGATCAGCAGCGCGAGCCCGGCGGCCACGGCGGGCAGGGCGTAGCCGGTGCCCGGAGCGGCCTGCTCGGCGACCGTCCCGGCGAGCGCCGCCCCGGCCGAGATGCCGACCACGATGCCGGACACTGCCGTCGCCATCCCCTCGTTGAACTGCCGCTGCGGCAGCAGCTCCTGGACCAGCGTCATCCCGGTCACCATGGTCGGCGCGGTGGCGGTGCCGGCCGCGAACAGCGCCACGCCGAGCAGCCCGAGCCCGGCCCCGCCAAGCCCGGCGGCGAGCGGCAGCAGCAGCACCGCGGCCATCGCCGTGGCGCAGAGCACGAAGCGGGTGCCGGGCGTCCGGCGTGGCGTCAGCAGGCCGAACAGCAGCCCGGCCACGCAGGAGCCGCCCGCGACCAGGGCCAGCAGCAGGCCGGCCGCCGCCTTGTGGCCGAGCGCGTCGGCGTACGCCACCGTGGTGATCTCGGTCGCGCCGAAGACCATGCCGGTCGCCAGGAAGGTCAGCACCAGCACCCGCAGCCCGGGTGCCCGCAGCGGCGAGCCGTGCCTCTGGTCGGTGGACTCCCGGACGGGCAGCGGGGGTTCGGTGCGCCGCTGGGCGGCGAACAGCAGGGCGCCGACGGTGCCGAGGGTGCCCGTGGCGAGCAGTCCGGCCTCCGGGGCGAGCGCGGTGCAGAGCAGCATCGCGAGCACCGGCCCGGCCATGAAGCAGAGTTCGTCCAGTGCCTGCTCGAAGGAGTTGGCCAGGTGGCGGGCGGCCGGGTCGTCCCGGTACAGGTGCGCCCAGCGGGAGCGGGCCATGCCGCCGAGGTTGGGCGCCGCCGAGCAGGCCGCGGAGCAGAGCAGGAGCGTCCAGTCGGGCGCGCCGAGCCGGACACAGAGCAGCAGCCCGGTCAGCGGAACGGCGTTGTACAGCGCGGCCGGTACCGTCACCCGGGCCTGCCCGTACCGGTCCACCAGCCGCCCGATCAGCGGCATCCCGATCGCGCCGGTGACCAGCCCGACCGCCGAGACCGCCCCGGCCAGCCCGTACGAGCCGCGCCGCTCGGAGAGCAGCACCACCAGTGAGACGCCGTACATCGACAGCGCCAGCCGGCCGAGCAGCCCGGCCAGGGTGAAGGCGGCGGCGCCGGGGGCCGCGAACAGCCGCCGGTAGGAGGCGAGGAAGGCGCGCGAGGGCATCGTGTTCCTGTGAGCAGGGGGAGGAGGGGGTGCCCACAGCCTGGCGCCGTCGGCGGGCAACCGTCCAACACCTGTTTCGCCGCACTCACAACACGCTGTTGTTAATCTGCCGCCCATGCCCCGTGACCTGCACCCCCGACTGCTGCGCGGCTTCGTCGCGACCGCCGAGACCCTGCACTTCGGCCGGGCCGCAGAGCGGCTGCACATCGCCCAGCAGGCGCTCAGCCGGGACGTCCGGAGCCTGGAGGGGCTGCTCGGCGACGCGCTGTTCAGCCGCACCACCCGCAGCGTCGAACTCACCCCGGCCGGGCAGCGGTTGCTGCCCCGGGCGCGCCGGTTCCTGGCCCTGCACGACGAGATCCTCACCGACGCGGCTTCCGGAGCCGGGGCTGCCGCCCGGCCGCTGCTGGTCGACCTCAACAGCGACGTCACCGGCCCGGACCTCACCACCGACCGGGTGCTGGAACGGGCCCGCGCAGACCGGCCGGAGGGCGAACTGCTGGCCCGCTTCCACGGCGGACTGGCCGCGGCCGCCGCCGAACTGCTGGCCCACCGGCTGGACGCCTCCTTCGGCCGCTTCGCCGGGCTGCCCGCCCCGGTGCGCGGTCAACTCGTCCAGCTGCCGGTGCGGTTGGATCGGATCGCGGTGATGATGGCGGACACCCACCCACTGGCCGGCCGCCCCGTACTGCGCCTGGCCGACCTGGCCGGGCACCCCGTCGACATCTGCGCGGGCAACCCGGCCACCACCGAGTGGGCCGACCTAGGCGTCCGACTGCTACGCGAGCACGGCCTGACGGCGGCCGCGCCGTACGTGCCGCCGGTGGGCGTGGACGAGACCGCCCGCTACCTCGCCCGGCACGGCGATCCGATGCTGACCACGGTCGGCGGCCCGCGGATCCCGGGGACGGTGACCGTGCCGCTGGTGGAGCCGGTGCCGCTGAGCCTGGTCAGCCTGGTGCACCGGCCCGGCGAGCGTCACCCGGGGCTGCGGGCGCTGGCCGCGGCGGCGGGCGCGCTCGGTGCCGCCGAAGACTGGTTGCGCCGCCCGCCGGGCAGCTGGCTGCCCGCGGCGGACGCGGCGCTGCTGCCGCTGGGGTAGGTGAAAACCGCCCCTGCCCCGGGGGGAAGGGCAGGGGCGGTGCTCGTGGGGGAGGCCGGCTCAGGCCGCCTTGACGGCGGAGATGTCGAAGCTGAGCTTGACCTTCTCACCGATCAGCACGCCGCCGGTCTCCAGCGCCGCGTTGTAGGTCAGGCCGAACTCGGTGCGGTCGACGACGGCCTTGCCCTCGAAGCCGACCCGCTGGGCGCCGTACGCGTCGGTGGCGCTGCCGGTGTACTCCAGGTCCAGCACGACCGGGCGGGTGGTGCCCTTGATGGTGAGGTCGCCGGTCATCCGGTACGAGTCGCCGCCCACCAGCTGGGCGGAGGTGCTGCGGAAGTGGATCTCCGGGTGGGTCTCGACGGCGAAGAAGTCGCCGGTGCGCAGGTGCTCGTCGCGTTGGGCCTGGTTGGTGTCGATGCTCCCGACCTTGATCGCCAGCTCCGCCGAGGAGTTGCCCGGGTGGGTCCCGTCCAGGTGCAGCTTGCCGTCGTACTCGGTGAAGCGGCCCTTGACGTTGGTGACCATCGCGTGGCGGACCGAGAAGCCGATCTCGCTGTGGGTGTTGTCGATCGTCCAGTCGCCGGTCAGGTGGGCGAGGTCCGGGCCGGCCGGGGTCTGGACGGCGGTCGCGGCGGGGGCGGTGACGGTCTTGGTGCGGTTGAACAGGCCCATGGCTTCCTCCTTGGTTCGAAGCCATTTGTTTAGGCTTCAACTTGTTGCCTCCAGCGTAGGACAACTTCGTTCAACTTTCAACCAGAACTTCCGGGCGTCCCCCGAACGGCTCAGCGGACCGGCCCTGTCGGCCCTCCCGGTTAGGCTGCGAAGGACGGTCCCACCCCGCTCGGAAGGCCCCCGATGTTCGTCCTGCACGCGCTCTGGCGGGCGGACGGGCAGCTGGCGCTCTGGGCCGAGGACGCCCGCGCCCACCCCGCCGTCGCTGAACCGCGCCCGGACCGGCCCGCCCCGCGCGCCCACCCCTACGCCTGCCCGGCCGGCGAGTTGGCCGCCGTGCTCGGCGGCATCGGCCCGGGCCTCGGCTGGCTCGCCGGGCAGGCTCCCGAGCGCTGGGCCACCCTGCTGCTGCCCACCGTCGGCGCCCTCCCCGCTCCCTCGCCCGACCTGCCGGTCACCCCACCGCGCGGCGGTGCGGTCCTCACCCCCTGGCGGGTACCGGCGCTGCTCTTCGACGCAGGGGCCGCCGCCCAGCTGCTCGGCGAGGTCTTCGACCCGGTCTGGGCCGTCACCGGCTCCGACCTGCCCGGCGCCGGGCGGGTCGAGGTGGTCCACGGCCCCTCGTTGCGCTGGCTCACCGGGGTGCACGACCTCGCCTGGCGAACGGTCGGCCAGGGCCGGGTGCTGCCGCTGCCCTCCCTCCCCGCCCGCCCTCGGGCAGGCGGGGCCCACGTCGCCGAAGACCGCCCGCAGGCCCGGTGGCGGCCCGACCTCACCCCGGCCGGGCGCCGCGAGGCCGCCGCCCTGGCCGCCGGCTGCCCGCCCGTCCTGCTGGGGGAGTGGCCGCACGGGCCCGGCAGCGGCGAGGCGCTGCTGGGCGCCGCCCTGGGCGCGCTGGTGGACGCCGAGGCCCGCGCCGCACTGGCGGACACCCCCTTCCCGTCGCCCGGCGAGGCCGGGACCGTCGCCGAGCGCTGGCTGCACGCCCTCGGCACCCCCGACGGCGGGATCGACGGCGCCCCGCCCGAGGAGGTCGCCGAACTGCGCCGCCGGCTCGGCGCCTGGTGCGCCACCGCCGAGCCCGTCGACCCGGCGCTGCGGCTCTGCTTCCGTCTGGTCGAGCCGCCCGGCCCCGACCCGGACGACCCGGAGGGCCGCCCCTCCGACGACGCCTGGCAGCTGGAGTTCCTGCTCCAGGCCGTGGACGAGCCCTCCCTGCTGGTCCGCGCCGCCGACCTGCACGAGGGCGGCGCCGCCCATGCCGCGCTCGCCCGCAAGGCCGACGACCCGGCCGACGTCCTGGTCGCCGAACTCGCCCGCGCCGCCCACCGGTGGCCCGCCCTGGACGGGCTGCGCCACCGCTCCCGCCCGTCCGTCCTGCCGCTGGACCGGGCCGGCGCACTGGACTTCCTGCGCGCCGCCGCGCCCGCCCTCGCCGAGGGCGGCTTCGGGGTGCTGCTGCCCGCATGGTGGCGCCGCCGTCCCCGGCTCGGGCTCGCCCTGCGCGCCACCACCCCGCGCGCGCCCGGCTCGCTCGCGGTCACCAGTCAGGTGGACCGGGATGCCGTGGTCGCCTTCCGCTGGCAGGCCGCGCTCGGCCCGGAGGGGGATCCGCTCACCGAGCAGGAGCTGGCCGAACTCGCCTCTGCCAAGCAGGAGTTGGTCCGGGTGCGCGGCACCTGGCTGGAGGCCGACCCGGCGCAGATCGCCGCCGCGCTCGCCTTCCTCGCGGACCGGCGCGACGGCGTGCTCGCCGCCACCGAGCTGCTGCGGCTCGCCCTCGACCCGGAGGCGACGGTCGCCGGGCTGCCGGTCACCTCGGTACGCGCGGACGGTCCGCTCGGCGAGCTGCTCGCCGGGCAGGCCGGCGCCGCCCCGGCACTGGAGCTGCCGCCGGACTTCCGGGCCGTGCTGCGCCCGTACCAGGAGCGCGGACTGGCCTGGCTGCGGACCATGTCCGGGCTCGGCCTCGGCGCCGTGCTGGCCGACGACATGGGCCTCGGCAAGACCGTCCAGACCCTCGCCCTGCTCGCCTCCGAGAAGGCCGCTGAGAAGAGCTCCGAGAAGACTGTCGAGGAGGGATCCGAGAAGGAATCCGAACGCTCCGAGGGCGCCACCGGCCCCACCCTGCTGGTCTGCCCGATGTCCCTGGTCGGCAACTGGCAGCGCGAGGCCGAGCGCTTCGCCCCCGGCCTGCGGCGGTACGTCCACCACGGAGCCGGCCGCCTCGGTGCGGAGCAACTCGCCACAGTGGTAAGGGGAGTGGACCTGGTCATCACCACCTACGGGCTGGTCCAGCGGGACCTCGCCGCCCTGCGCGCGATCCGCTGGCGCCGGGTGGTCGCCGACGAGGCCCAGCACATCAAGAACACCGGCACCGCGCAGTCCCGGGCGATCCGCGCACTGCCCGTCACCCGGCACCGGATCGCGCTCACCGGCACCCCGGTGGAGAACCGGCTCGCCGAACTGCATGCCGTCCTGGACTTCGCCAACCCCGGCCTGCTCGGGCCGGCCGAGCGCTTCAAGGAACGCTACGCGATCCCGGTCGAGCTGCACCGAAGCCCCGAGCGCACCGCCGAACTCCTGCGCCGCACCGCGCCGTTCGTGCTCCGCCGGGTCAAGTCCGACCCGGCGGTGGCGGCCGAGCTGCCCGCCAAGCAGGAGATGACCGTCTGGTGCAACCTCACTGCCGAGCAGGCCGGCCTCTACCAGGCCGTGGTCGCCGACCTCCTGCGGCGGGTCGAGGGCGTCCGGGGCGTGGAGCGGCGCGGCACGGTGCTGGCCGCGATCGGCAAGCTCAAGCAGGTCTGCAACCACCCGGCCCAACTGCTGCACGACGGCTCGGCGGTGGGCGGGCGTTCGGGCAAGGTCGCCCGGCTGGCCGAACTGCTGGAGGAGGCGCTGGCCGAGGGTGACCG
The DNA here is from genome assembly GCF_044767505.1 of Kitasatospora sp. NPDC101235. Classification (NCBI taxonomy): domain Bacteria; kingdom Bacillati; phylum Actinomycetota; class Actinomycetes; order Kitasatosporales; family Streptomycetaceae; genus Kitasatospora; species Kitasatospora sp. NPDC101235. The sequence continues at coordinate 446,258 of NZ_JBIWNZ010000003.1, read as the reverse complement.
GACGCTGGTCTTCACCCAGTACGCCGAGTTCGCCGCGTTGCTCCGACCGTACCTGGAGCGCCGGCTCGGCGAGGAGGTGCTCCACCTGCACGGCGGCCTGCCCCGGGCGCGCCGCGAGGAGCTGGTCGAACGCTTCCAGTCCCCGGGCGGGCCACGGGTGTTCCTGCTCTCGCTGCGGGCCGGCGGCACCGGCCTCAACCTGACCGCCGCCAACCAGGTGATCCACCTGGACCGCTGGTGGAACCCGGCGGTCGAGGAGCAGGCCACCGACCGCGCCTTCCGGATCGGCCAGCGCCGGGACGTCCAGGTCCGCCGGCTGGTCTGCGTCGGCACCGTCGAGGAGCGGATCGACGAACTCCTCGCCGCCAAGCGCTCGTTGGCCCGGACGGTGGTGGGCGAGGGGGAGCGCTGGCTCACCGACCTGCCGGTCGAGGCGCTGCGCGAACTGGTCGCCCTCACCCGGGAGGACGCCGTGGCCGAGGAGGACGCATGACCGGTGAACCGAAACCGCTGACCGACGAACCGAAGCCGCCCGTGGTCAACGTCGCCGCCTACTGGCGCGGCGACTTCACCCTGCACCCCGCCCCGCCCGAGGAGGACGGCCCGGACGAGCCCTCGCTGCGCCGCCTCGGACGCTCCGGCATCACCGTGCACGGCCGCGACCTCGCCGCCGTGCTCGCCCCCGCCTACGAGGCCTTCCGGAGCTGAGCGCGGTGGCTACCGTGCGGTAGCGTCGCGCGGGTGACCGACACCCACGGGACCGGGCCGACCGGCGGGGCCGCGCCGGCCGACGACACCCGACCGACCGACCCCCGGCTGGCCGACTTCGAGCAGCACCGGCGGATGGTCTTCGGCATCGCCTACCGGATGCTCGGCAGCGTCGCCGACGCCGAGGACCTGGTCCAGGACACCTGGCTGCGCTGGAGCGGCGTCACCGGCCCGGTCGCCAGCCCCGGCGGCTTCCTGGCCCGTACGGTCACCAACCTCGCGCTCAACAAGCTGGACTCGGCCGCCGTCCGACGCGAGTCCTACGTCGGCCCCTGGCTGCCCGAGCCGCTGGTCACCGAGCCGGACGCGACCGACGGCGTCGAGCGGGCCGAGACCGTCTCGGTCGCCCTGCTGGTGGTGCTGGAGAGCCTGTCGCCGTTGGAGCGGGCGGTGTTCGTGCTCAAGGAGGCCTTCGGCTTCTCCTACCAGGAGATCGCCGCGGCCCTGGACCGCACCGAGGCCGCCTGCCGCCAGGTCGGCAGCCGGGCCCGGGCGCACGTGCGCGCCCGCCGGCCGCGATACGACGCTCCGCCCGAGCTGCGCCGCCGGGCCACCGACGAGTTCATGGCCGCCTGCGTCGGCGGCGACCTCAACCGGATGCTGGAACTGCTCGCGCCCGACGTCACCGGCTGGACGGACGGCGGCGGGGTGATCCGCGCCGCGCTGCGGCCGCTCACCGGTGCCGAGAACGTCGCCCGCTTCGTCCTCGGCGTGCTCCGCCAGCTCGGCGAGGGGGCCGGTGCCCGTCCGGTCCTGGTCAACGGCGAGCCCGGCGTGCTGATCACCGTGGACGGAGCGGTCGACTCCGTCTCGGTGTTCGACTTCGCCGAGCAGCCCGACGGCACCGTGCGGATCTCCGAGATCCGCGCTGTCCGCAACCCGCACAAGCTGGCCCACCTCGCCGGCCCGGCTTGACCCTCGACCAGGTCGAGCCCGCAGAGTCACCGGCATGGAGAGCGAGCTGCACAGCATCGGCGAACTGGCCCGTGCCAGCGGCCTGGGCGTCGGCACCCTGCGCTACTACGACGGCGCCGAGGTGCTCACCCCCGCCTGGGTCGACCCGCAGACCGGCTACCGCTGGTACCGGCCCGGCCAGCTCGCCGACGCCCGGCTGCTGGCCCGGCTGCGCCGGGTCGGCCTGCCGCTGGCCGGCATCCGGGCCGTGCTCGGCGCCGCACCCGGCAGCGGTGAGGCCCGGCAGGTGCTCGACGCGCACCTGCGCCGGCTGGAGGACGGCCTCGCCGACGCCCGCCGCGAGCTCTCCCTGATCCACGCGATGATCGACCAGAGGGAGCAGCCGATGACCACCACCCCCGCCGGACTCCGACTCACCGTCCCGGCCGAGGACCTCGCGGCCGCCCTGGACGCGGTCCGCTTCGCGGTCTGCGCGGACCCGGAGCTGCCCTCGCTCGCCGGCGTGCTCTTCGAGCCGGACGGACCGGTACTGCGCCTGGTCGCCACCGACCGCTACCGGATGGCCCTCGCCGAGGTGCCCGCCGCCGGCGACACGCCCGAGCGGCCGGTGGCCGGCACGGTCGTCCCGACCGCGCTGGTGGACGCGCTGCGCGCGCTGCTCGGCGCGGGGGCGGCAGAGGTCGCACTCACCCTCGGCGGCGGACTGGTCCGGGCCGAGGCCGGGGAACACCGGATCGAGGGCGCCGCCCTGGACTTCGACTACCCCGACCACCGGGCCGTCACCCGGCTCGAACCGGAGCACCGGATCACCCTGTCCGCCGCCGAACTGCGCGCCGCAGTGGAGACCGGCACCACCCGCACCCTGCCCTCCGGCCCGGGCGGCGCCGACTGCGAGGTCACCGTCCTGACCCTGACCGGGGACGGCCTCCTGACGGTCGCCGACGACCCGGCCCCCGAGGGCTACCGGCTGGCCGTCAACCGGGACTTCCTGCTCGACGCCCTCGACGCCGGGCGGCCCGAACAGCTGCTCCTCGAACTCGGCGGCCCGATCGCCCCGCTGGCCGTCCGCCCCCCCGGCCGGACGGGCACCTTCTCCGTCCTGATGCCGATCCGGCTGCCCGAGTCCGCCTGAGCGGCCAGGGGCAGCGCCGGGCCGGGCGGGGCCTCTGGAAGGATCACCGGATGAGCCTGCACACCGATCCCCCCGCCACCGAGGTCCACGTCCCCGCCCCCGGCGGCGGCCTGCTGTGGGCGGAGCGCCGCGGCACCGGCAGCCCGGTGGTGCTGCTGCACGGCTCCGGCATGGACTCCCGGCTGTGGGACGCCGTCGCCCCGGCGCTCTCCCGGCACCACGACGTGATCCGCTACGACGCCCGCGGCCTCGGCCGCTCCAGCGCGCCGGAGCAGGCCTTCGACGACGTCGCGGACCTGGGCGCCGTACTGGACCACTTCGGCCTGCGCAGCGCCGCGCTGGTCGGCCTGAGCATGGGCGGGGAGACCGCGCTGGACTTCGCCCTCGCCCACCCCGGCCGGGTCGCCGCGCTCGGCCTGGTCGGCGCCTCGGTCAGCGGCCACGACTGGCCGCCGTCCCCGGAGACCACCGCCTACGCCGAGGCCCGGCGGCGCGGCGACGCGGTGGCCCTGGCCGAGCTGGAACTCTCCGTCTGGGCCGCCATGGGCCGCGACGCACCGGGCGGCGAGCTGATCGCGGCGATGGTCGAGGAGAACGCGGCCCGCCGGATCGTCAGCGAGCACCACCTCGCAGGCGCCCCGGCCCGGGCGGCCGAGCCGCTCCTCGGCACCGTCACCGCGCCCACCCTGGTCGTCCACGGCGACCGCGACCACCCGGAGATCGCGGCGATCGCCCGGCGGCTCGCCGCCGACATCCCCGGCGCCCGCGGCCACCTCGTCCCGGACGCCGACCACTACCTCCCGCTGCGTTCCGCCGAACGGCTCACCGAGCTCCTCCTGCGTCATCTGGCCTGACCACCCGCCTGCCGGGCCCCGCCCGCCCCGACGCGTTTGCTGCCGCTAGCACCCTGCTTGCATGTGCAAGCAGGGTGTTGCAGGCTGTCCGCATGGCCTCACTGAACGTCGGCTCGCTGGGCGAGTACATCCGCGAGCAGCGCCGGAACGCCCAGTACTCGCTGCGGCAGCTGGCGGAGGCCGCCGGCGTGTCCAACCCGTACCTCAGCCAGATCGAGCGCGGGCTGCGCAAGCCGAGCGCGGAGATCCTCCAGCAGATCGCCAAGGCGCTGCGGATCTCGGCGGAGACGCTGTACGTCCAGGCCGGGATCCTGGAGGAGCGGCGGGGCGAGGGCCTGGAGCTACGGGCCTCGATCCTGGCCGATCCACTGATCAACGAGCAGCAGAAGCAGGCGCTGCTCGCGGTCTACGACGCCTTCCTCAAGGAGAACGCCGCGTCGGCCTCCGGGGCGACGACCGACGGCCCAGCCACCCAGAACATCCACCGGGAGGACCGGTAACCATGCCCATCACCGACGAGATCAAGAAGACCCTCAGCGACCCGACCCCGCTGTACGCCCTGGCCGGTGCCGGGGACCTCGCGTACGAGAAGCTGTGCGAGGTGCCGGGCCGGGTCGAGGCGCTGGCGGCGGACCGCAAGGGCGCGCAGGAGAGGGCCACCGCCAGGCTCCAGGAGGCGCAGTCGCTGCTGACCGGGGCGCAGGCCAAGGTCACCGAGACCGTCACCGCCCTGCCCACCGACCTCAAGGTCCTGCAGGAGCGGGCCCAGGGCTTCGCCCTGCAGCAGGTGGCCCGCGCGGTCGAGCTGGCGGTGAAGGCCAAGGAGACGTACGACGAGCTGGCCGAGCGCGGCAAGGTCGTGGTGGACAGGGCCCGCCCGGGCGCGTCGGACGAGGCCGACCGGCCCGAGCTGACCACGGAGCCCGTCGAGGCCGAGCCGGCGGCGCAGAGCGACGCCGAGTCCGCTCCGAAGAAGTCCGCCAAGGCCGGCAGGGACGCCGTCGACGCCGCGGAGTGAGCCCGTGTGCCTCAGGGCACATCCGGTGACCGTGGGACGTTGGCCTCGTTGCGGACGGTCGTCGTGCCAGGATGGACGGCGGGCGCAGCGCCGGAGCCGAGAGCAGAGGAGATCGAGATGGTCGGAGTGTTTCAGATTCTGGCCTTTTCCTACCTGAACCCGATCTGGTGGGCGACCGTCGCCATCCTCGCCTACAAGCTGTTCGCCCTGGCCGACGCGGCCACCCGCCGGGAGGACGCCTACCGGGCGGCCGACAAGAAGACCAAGGGCTTCTGGGTGGCGATCCTGGCGATCTCCTTCGGCTGGGACTTCCTGTTCGGGGTGAACTTCTTCACCGGCATCGGCACCCTGGCCGGTCTGGTCGCCTCGATCGTCTACGTGGTGGACGTCCGCCCGGCGATCCGGGCACTGACCGGCGGCGGTGGCGGCCGGGGCGGTCGGAGCAACACCGGGCCGTACGGCCCCTGGTAGGAACGGCAGCGGACAACGCGGCGGCCCGGGCGGGAAGTTCACCCGCCCGGGCCGCTCTGTGTCCGCCCGCCTGCGTGTTCGCCTGCGTGCCCGCCTGTGCGTCCGTCAGCCCAGGATCAGCTGCACCGGGTTGCGCTCCAGCAGCAGCACCGCGACGTCGTCGGTCAGCGCGCCGCCGTTCAGCTCCTCGACCTCGGCGATGGCGCTGTCGACCAGCCGCCCCCGGGTCAGCCCGGCGGCCTGGTGGTCGCCGATCAGGTCCGCGAGCCCGTCCTGGCCCAGCCGGCGCGACCCGGCCCCGACCCGTCCCTCGATCAGTCCGTCGGTGTAGAGCAACAGCCGCCAGCCGACCGGCAGTTCGACCTCGTGGGCGGGCCAGGCGGCCTGCCCGTCGTGGCACGGCAACAGGCCGAGCGCGGGCCCGGCGAGGTCGGCGGGCAGGGTGATCGGCCCGTGGTCCCGGCCGAGCAGCAGCGGCGCCGGGTGCCCGGCGAGGTAGAGCCGGGCCCGCTCGCCGGCGCCGAGCGCGTCGAGGCCGCTGCCGGCGGCGGGCTCGATGACCAGCATGCAGAGCGTCGCGAAGATCTCGTCGCTGCGCCGCTCGTGCTCCAGCACGTGCTGGAGGGTGGTGAGCAGGGCCTCGCCGGTGAGGCCCGCGAAGACCAGGGTGCGCCACGCTATCCGGAGCGCGACGCCGAGCGCGGCCTCGTCCGGGCCGTGGCCGCAGACGTCGCCGATCACGACGTGGACGGTGCCGTCGTCGGTGCGCACGGCGTCGTAGAAGTCGCCGCCGAGCAGTGCGCGGCGGCGGCCGGGGCGGTAGCGCCGGGTGAAGGAGAGCCCGGCGCCGTCGAGCAGCGGGGTGGGCAGCAGGTGGCGCTGGAGGCGGGCGTTCTCCTGGCCGCGCAACTCCGCCTCGACCAGGCGGCGCTGGGACTCGTCGGCGCGCTTGCGCTCGACGGCGTAGCGCAGGGCGCGGGCGAGCAGCGGGCCGTCCGTCTCGTGCTTCAGCAGGAAGTCCTGGGCGCCGGCCGCGACGGCGGCCGCGCCGAGTTCGGCTCCGGCGGCGTCGGTGAGCACGACGACCGGGGTGTGCGGGGCCCGGCGGAGCAGCTCGTGCAGGCCCTCCAGCCCGTCCGAGGAGTCGGACGGGTGCGGCAGGTCGGCGGGCGCGGTGAGGTCGAGCAGCACGCAGCCGAACTCGGGGGTGCGGGAACGCCCGCGCCGGGCCCAGGGCGCGGGCGGGGCGAGCAGTTCGGTGGCCTGGTCCAGCCCGCGGGCCCAGTGGATCTCGATCGAGGTGCCGCTGTCGGCCGCCGCGTCCTTGATCAGCTGGGCGTCCGAGGCGTCGTCCTCGATGACCAGCAGCCGCAGCGGCGCGTCGTCGGCCGGCCCGTCCGCCCCCGCAGGGCCTCCCGGCTCGGAGATGTGGGACGGGTGGGAGGCGTGCGCGGCCCGCGAGCGGGGGTGGGGTATCGGGGGAGCCGCCGTGGCCGGTCCGGTCGTGGCGCGGTTGCGGGCATGACCGACGGGGGCGCCGTCATGGGCGCCCGCCAGGTCCGCGGCACCAGGTGCCCGCCCGTCTCCCGTTGCGGGCATCGGTGGTTCCTCCCTTTCCCCGACTGCGTAACGGTCGGCGTCCGTCCGCAGTGCCCGCCTGGCACCGCGCGCCGGGGAACTTCTCGCGACCATAACGTGATCTCCGGGGATTTCTCTGGCCGACCGGCGCCGTTGTGGTTATTGCCACGCCGGTGGCGGTGTGGTGACTGGACTGGGACGACGACTCGGTTCCCGTCCCGGCGGCGGCCGGGCGGTCCGGGGGAGGGAGCTGGTGATGGTGGCACGGATCACCCTGGTGGAGGGTGACATCACGGAACAGCCGGTGGACGCGGTGGTGAACGCCGCCAACTCGTCCTTGCTGGGCGGTGGCGGGGTGGACGGCGCGATCCACCGCAGGGGCGGGCCGCAGATCCTGGAGGAGTGCCGCCGGCTGCGGGCCTCGCACTGGGGCAAGGGGCTCCCCACCGGTCGGGCGGTGGCGACGACGGCCGGGCGGCTGCCGGCCCGGTGGGTGGTGCACACCGTCGGGCCGGTGTACCGGGCGGAGGAGTACGAGGAGCGGGCGGAGCTGCTGGCCTCCTGCTATCGCGAGTCGCTGCGCACCGCGGCGGCGCTCGGCGCGCGCACGGTGGCCTTCCCGGCCGTGTCGGCCGGGATCTACGGCTGGCCGCCGGCGGACGCGGCCCGGATCGCGCTCGGCACCGTCGCGGAGGTGCTGGACGGCGGTGACGCGGAGGCGGGGGCGGAGCTGGCGGAGGTGCGGTTCGTGCTGTTCGGGTCGGAGATGTACGAGGTGTTCGAACGGGTCCGGCGGGAGCTGTCCGAGCAGGACGGCTGACGACGGGGCTGGGCGTGGTGCCGACCGGGCGGTGTGTGATGGCGCCGCTCGGCCGGGTCCATCGTGGCGTGCCGAGGCGTCAACACGCCAGAGATATTCGATAACTCGTTCGAGTGAATGCGTCGGGTCGCTCACCAGCTCCCGCGCACACCGGCGGCCGTGCGCTCCCGCCCGCCGGCCCCGCGTCGAGCGCGGGTGTCGCCCGTACGCCCGCCGCCGCCCGGTACGGCCCCGCCGCCCCCGCGGCGGCTACGGCGCGAGCGCCGACCAGGGCACCGTGACCTCGCCCTGCCGCCACCGCCCGCGCGCGTCCACCAGCGGCCAGCTGCCCGCCAGCGCCGTGCAGGCCGCCACCCAGCGCTGCCGGGCCCCGAACGCCCCGTACGGCGCGGCCGCCGCCCAGGCCCGGTCGAACTCGGTCAGGAAGGCGTGCACCGGCCGCCCCGGCACGTTGTGGTGGATCAGCGCCTTCGGCAGCCGCTCGGCCAGGTCGGAGGGCTGGCCCAGGCCGCCCAGCCGGGCCGCGAAGGTCACCGTCCGGGGTCCCTCCGGGCCGAGCGCGACCCAGACGTGCCGCCGCCCGATCTCGTCGCAGGTGCCCTCGACCAGCAGCCCGTCCGGGGCGAGCCGTGCGCACAGCCGCTCCCACACGCCGGCCACCGCCGACTCGTCGTACTGCCGCAGCACGTTGGCGGCCCGGATCAGCTGGGCCGGCGCGCCGCCGTCCAGCGGCACCTCGAAGCCCCCGCGCCGGAAGGTGAGCAGCGGCGGCTCGGCGTACGGCACCGCGGCGGCGACCCGCTCCGGCTCGATCTCGACCCCGACCACCCGGACGTCCGGCCGCACCGTGCGCAGCCGCCCGGCCAGCTCGACGGCGGTCCACGGCGCGGCGCCGTAGCCGAGGTCCACCGCGACCGGCGGGCGCTCGGCGCTGCGCAGCGCGCGGCCGAGGGTGTGGGCGATCCAGCGGTCCATCCGGCGCAGCCGGTTGGTGTTGGTGGTGCCCCGGGTGACCGTCCCGACCGGGCGCCCGGTCCGTCCGCGGGCGGGCGCGGCGGTTGCGGGGTCGAAGGAGGCAGCCATGCCCAGAAGGGTAGTCGGGCCGCCGGCGGCACCGTGCTGACCTGGGGCGACGGCGACCGCTCCGGCCGGTGGGCCGGGGCGGGAATGCCGGACGCGGTCCGTGTGGTTGGCACACTGGTGGTGATGTGTGCCCGGACGGGGCAGCGCACACCGGACAACGGGCGGCCCGGCGCGGACCGCCTCGACGGGCCGCACAGAGGAGGCTTCAGCCAGGTGATCCAGCACCCCGTCCGTTCGGTACGCCGTGCCCAGCCCGCCGCCCCCGCGCGCGGCCGGCTCCAGTCGCTCGTCCCCGGCCGCCGCCGCCCGCGCCGGATAGCGATGCTGAGCGTCCACACCTCGCCGCTGCACCAGCCCGGCACCGGGGACGCCGGCGGGATGAACGTCTACATCGTCGAGCTGGCCAAGCGCCTGGCCGAGCTCAACATCGAGGTCGAGGTGTTCACCCGGTCGATCTGCTCGGACGACGCGCCGACGGTCGAGCTGGCCCCGGGCGTACTGGTCCGCCACGTCACCGCCGGGCCGTACGAGGGCCTGGTCAAGGAGGACCTGCCGGCCCAGCTGTGCGCCTTCACCCACGGGGTGCTGCGGACGGAGGCGGGCCACCGCCCCGGCCACTACGACCTGGTGCACTCGCACTACTGGCTCTCCGGGCAGGTCGGCTGGCTGGCCGCGCAGCGCTGGGGGGTGCCGCTGGTGCACACCATGCACACCATGGCGAAGGTGAAGAACGCCGCGCTGGCCGAGGGTGACACGCCCGAGCCCGCGGCCCGGGTGATCGGGGAGACCCAGGTGGTGGAGGCGGCCGACCGGCTGATCGCCAACACCACCGAGGAGGCCGCCGAACTGGCGCTGCACTACGCCGCCCGGCCGGACCAGCTGGCCGTCGTCCACCCCGGGGTCAACCTGGACGTCTTCCGCCCCGGCGGGCCGGGGACGCCCGCCGCTGCGCGGGCCCGGCTGGGCCTGCCGCAGGACGCTGCGGTGCTGCTGTTCGCCGGCCGGATCCAGCCGCTGAAGGCCCCGGACGTGCTGCTGCGGGCGGTCGCCGCGCTGCTGGGGCGCCGCCCGGAGCTGCGCGAGCGCCTGGTGGTGCCGGTGGTCGGCGGGCCCTCGGGCACCGGGCTGGCCCGGCCGGAGAGCCTGCACAAGCTCGCCGCCCAGCTGGGCATCGGCGATGTGGTGCGGTTCCACCCGCCGGTCGGCCAGCCGCAGCTCGCGGACTGGTACCGGGCGGCGACGGCGCTGGCGATGCCCTCGTACAGCGAGTCCTTCGGGCTGGTCGCGCTGGAGGCGCAGGCCTGCGGCACCCCGGTGGTGGCGGCCGCGGTCGGCGGTCTGCCGGTCGCGGTGCGGGACGGCGAGACCGGCACCCTGGTGTCCGGCCACGACCCGCTGGAGTGGTCGTACGCACTGGAGCCCTACATCACCGACCGGGGCCTGGCGGCCCGGCGCGGCGATGCGGCGGCCCGGCACGCGTCCGGCTTCGGCTGGGACGCCGCCGCGGCGACCACCGCCGAGGTGTACGCCGGCAGCATGGCCCGCCCGGCCGGCCGACTGGCCGCGGCCCGTCGACGGCCGGCCTGAGGCTGCGCCCGCCCGGTACCGGCCGGCCTGAGGCTGCGCCCGCCCGGTACCGGCGAGTAACGTCACCCTCATGGCAATCCGCACCAAGGACGAGGCCCTGACCCTCCTGCGCACCGCCCTGGACGACGCCGGGGTGGCCTGGGAGCCGGCCGCCGCCGACCCGTACACGCTGGTGGCGGCCCTCCCGGGCACCCGGAAGCTGAGCACCGCCTGCGCCCTGCGGGTCGGCGACCACACCCTGTCGGTGAACGCCTTCGTGATCCGCCGTCCGGACGAGAACCACGAGGCCGTCTACCGCTGGCTGCTGGAGCGCAACACCCGGCTGTACGGCGTCGGGTACGCGGTCGACGCGCTCGGCGACGTCTACCTGGCGGGCCGGCTGCCGCTGGAGGCGCTCACCCCGCAGGTCGTGGACCGGCTGCTCGGGACGGTGCTGGAGAACGCGGACGAGCCGTTCAACACCCTGCTGGAACTGGGCTTCGCCACGGCGATCCGGCGCGAGTGGGAGTGGCGGACCAAGCGCGGGGAGTCCACCCGCAACCTGGCCGCCTTCGCCCACCTGGCCGCGCCGCAGACCACGCAGGCGGACGCCCCGGACGCCGGCTGACCCGTCCGGTCAGGCGCCCGTCGGAGCCTTCCCGGCCTGCTCCACCGCGGGCGCCGGGACCTCCGTCACCGCGGGCCGGCGGCGCCCCGCCGCACCGGTGCGGCGGGCCAGCACGACGTACCCGAGCGCGGTGACCGTCCCGACCGCCCCGCAGGCAGTCCAGAGCACGGCCGGCCCGGCGTGCTGGAGCAGCAGCCCGCCGCCCGCCGGGCCGAGGAACGAGGCGAGCGACCAGGAGAGGCTGTGCACGCCCTGGTAGCGGCCGCGCCCGTGGGTCGGCGCCAGCTCGGCGACCAGGCCCATCATCACCGGCGTGTTGAGGATCTCGCCGACCGTCCAGACCGCCACCGAGAGCGCGAACAGCCAGGCCGAGGAGCCGGCCAGCGCGGCCAGCCCGAAGCCCCAGCCGGTGAGCAGGCAGCTGGTGATCAGCAGCCCGGTCCGCGAGCGGCCCTCCATCCACCGGGTGAGCGGGATCTGGAGGACCACGATCAGCAGCCCGTTCAGGCCGATGACCAGGCCGTACTCGCTGGAGGTGATGCCGGAGGCGCCCATGTCCACGGCCAGCGTGGTGCTGCCCTGCTGGAAGACCAGCGCGAGCAGCAGGGTCAGCCCGACCAGCGCCATGAAGGGGGCGTCCCGGAACACCGACAGCAGACTGACCTGCGGTTCGGCGGAGCCCTCCGCCTGGTCGGGGGAGGCCTGCGGCCTGGTCTCCGGAATCCGGACGAAGATCACCACCGCGCAGACCAGGGTGGTGAGCGCGTCCAGCAGGAAGAGCGTGAGGTAGCCGTGGGTGGCGATCAGGCCGGCCACGGCGGCGGAGAGGCCGAAGCCGATGTTGATCGCCCAGTAGTTCAGCGAGTAGGCGCGGACCCGGTCCTCGGCCGGGACGAGGTCGGCGATGATCGCCGAGGTGGGCGGGCGGGTGGCGTTGTTGCACAGGCCCACCAGGAAGGCCACCGCGGCGATCGCCACCTGGCCGTCCGCGAAGCCGAGCACGGCGGTGAACAGTGCGGTGCCGAGCTGGGCGGCGACCAGCGTGGGCCGGCGCCCGATCCGGTCGGCCAGCACGCCCGCGAGGATCGCCGCGACGGCCGAACCCAGGCCGAACAGCGAGGCCACCAGGCCCGCGTAGGAGGCCGAGTACCCCCGGTCGACCGTCAAGTACAGTGCCAGGAAGGTGACGACGAACGCGCCGAGCTTGTTCACCAGCGTGCTCACCCAGAGCCACCAGAACTGCCGCGGCAGCCCGCCCACCGTCTCGTGCACGAGTCTTCGGAGCCGGGGATTGGAGGCCAGGGTGACGAGCATGTGGGGGCTCCCGGGGGTGGGCGTCCGCCGAGCGGTGCGGCAGGCCCGGTCAGCCGACGCGTGTAAGTGTCAGATGCGCGGAGCACACATTACACATCGGCCGAAGGTCCCCACCAGGGGTTTTCCGCCCCCCCACTAAGCTGGGGGCCATGGCTGACACGACGTACCGACTCATCCTGCTCCGCCACGGCGAGAGCCAGTGGAACCAGAAGAACCTGTTCACCGGTTGGGTCGATGTCGACCTCAACGAGAAGGGCGAGAAGGAGGCCGCCCGCGGTGGCGAGCTCCTGGCCGCCGAGGGTCTGCTCCCCGACGTGGTGCACACCTCGCTGCTGCGCCGCGCCATCCGCACCTCCCAGATCGCCCTGGACAAGGCCGACCGGCACTGGATCCCGGTCAACCGCAGCTGGCGGCTGAACGAGCGCCACTACGGTGCGCTGCAGGGCAAGGACAAGGCCCAGACCCTGGCCGAGTTCGGCGAGGAGCAGTTCCAGCTGTGGCGCCGCTCGTACGACACCCCGCCGCCGGTGCTGGCCGACGACGCCGAGTACTCGCAGGCCGCCGACCCGCGCTACGCCGAGATCCCGAGCGAGCTGCGTCCGCGCACCGAGTGCCTGAAGGACGTCGTCGAGCGGATGCTCCCGTACTGGTACGACGCCATCGTCCCGGACCTCGCCGCCGGCCGGACCGTCCTGGTCACCGCCCACGGCAACAGCCTGCGTGCGCTGGTCAAGCACCTCGACGGCATCTCCGACGAGGCCATCGCCGGCCTGAACATCCCGACCGGCATCCCGCTGGTGTACGAGCTGGACGCCGACTTCAAGCCCGTCGCCAAGGGCGGCCGCTACCTCGACCCGGACGCCGCCGCGGCCGCCATCGAGGCGGTCAAGAACCAGGGCAAGAAGTAAGCCCAGAAGCGAAACGGCCCCGCCGCCCCGGCAGACCGGGCGGCGGGGTCTTCGTTCGCTTCGGTCGCCTCTGGGTCAACCCGCCTGTCCGGCACGAGAGTTGGGCAGGTGGCGGCAAAATGGTTCAGACCATTGACGGCTCAGGTGGTGACTCCTACCGTGAGGGCACCGGACTGGCGCAGACATGCCAGGATCTCCCCGTCCGGGCCGCCGCACCCCCACGCGCGCGCGTCTGCGCCCCCGGCGCACACTCCATCCACCCCCACGGAGGAGCACCATGCGCACACGCCACATCGTCGCGGCGGTCGCCGCCGCGCTGGCGATCCCGTTGACCCTCGCCTCCCCGGCCTCGTCCCACGGCTGGATCTCGACCCCGCCCAGCAGAGCCGCGCTCTGCGACGTGCACACGAGCGCCGTCCCCTGGGACTGCGGTGACATCCAGTGGGAGCCGCAGAGCGTCGAGGGTCCCAAGGGCTTCCCGTCCCTCGGCCCCTCGGACGGCACCATCTGCGCCGGCGGCAACTCGCGCTTCGCCGAGCTGGACGACCCGCACGGGGGCGCCTGGCCGACCACGCCGGTGACGGCGGGCCAGCCGCTCACCTTCACCTGGACGTTCACCGCCCGGCACGCGACCACCGACTTCCGGTACTACATGACCAAGCCGGGCTACGACGCGAGCCGGCCGGTCACCCGGGCCGACCTGGACCTGACGCCGTTCCTGACCGTCCCGTACGGCGGGAAGCAGGTGCCGAGCACGCTCAGTCACACCGCGACCGTGCCGAGCGGGCGCACCGGACACCAGGTGGTCGTCGCGGTCTGGACGATCTCCGACACCGGGAACGCCTTCTACTCCTGCTCCGACGTCCGGTTCTGACGCCCACGGGAACGGACGAGGTGCACGGCCGCCGGTGGGCCGTGCACCTCGGGGGACTCCTCGGTCGGCGGACCGCTCAGTGGCCGCAGCAGCCGCCGTCGGCACCGCCGCACTGGCAGGGTGCGCCGGACTGGCAGCCGCAGCCGCAGCCCGGGCCGCAGCCGCAGCCGGCCGCGAGGACGGGAAGCAGCTTCGGGGCGAGTGGCTCGACGGTGTCGTGGGCGGTTGCCGGTCGGGTCGGGTTGGCCTTCATCGAGCTTCCCTCCTAGTGACGGGCACAGTCCTGTGCCCCCGATGTCGAGTGAAACCGCCGGACGGAGGGGGCGTCAACGGGCGCGCAGTGGTGGGGCGCACGGAAGACCGTGCGCCCGCACCACCCTCGTCTCAGGTTTACTCGCCGCCCCTCGGGGGAGCCGTGAGCCGTAATGCCGCGCCCGGCCGGGCCCGCACCGGAGGTCAGTCGACCGGCGCGGCCTCGGCGGCCTCGGTGGCGGCCACGAACTCGGCCACGTGCTCGCCCGTCACCAGGTACACCACGCGCTTGGCGACCGACACCGCGTGGTCCGCGAAGCGCTCGTAGTAGCGGCCGACCAGGGTGATGTCGACGGCGGTCTCGATGCCGTGGTGCCAGCGCTCGTCGATCAGGTGCGACAGCAGCTCGCGGTGCAGGGTGTCGATCGCGTCGTCGTCCTGCTCCATCTCCAGCGCCTTGTCGACGTCCTTGGTGGCGATGACCAGGCCGGCCTTGGCCACCAGGCGCTGGGCGAGCTGGCCCATCTCCAGGACGGTGGAGTGCAGGTCGCGCGGCACGGCGGTGTCGGGGTAGCGCATCCGCGCGACCTTGGCGACGTGCCGGGCGAGGTCGCCGCAGCGCTCCAGGTCGGCGCTCATCCGCAGCGAGGTGACGACGATGCGCAGGTCGGTGGCGACCGGCTGCTGGCGGGCCAGCAGGTCGATGGCCCGGTTCTCCAGCTCGTGGTGCAGCTCGTTGATCTTCTCGTCGGCGGCGATCACGCTCTCCGCCAGCGCCAGGTCCGCGTCGAGGAGGGCGGTGGTGGCGCGGCCCAGGGCAGAGCCGACAAGCCGGGCCATCTCGACCAGGCTGTCGCCGATCGCATCGAGTTCCTCGTGGTACGCGTCGCGCATGTTCTCTCCTCAGTAGCTGTGTCGGTGGCGGTGCCGACCGGCCGGCCCGTCCGACCGTCGTTCCGGTGTCCGGGTGACCGCTGCTGGTGGCGCGCATCGTACGCGCACACCCGAGCCGGTGGCCGCTGTTGGGCACACCGATCTCTCCCACACGGGCTGCCTGGCCAACTTTCCGCCGTCAGGGCGACGACGCACGGCCGCTACGGTGAATCGGCAGCTACCTGAAGGTGAATTCTCGGCAACGCGTGGTCGATGCCTTGATCCAGCGCTTGGGGACTGCCCTGGCCGTGCGCTTACGCTGGCCACATGGACGTGAACGTGGCCGCCGCCGCTGCCTGTGCCATAGCCGGGCTCGGCGTCGGCCTCACCGCCTCCATCGCCTTCCGCTGGAGCGAGCGCGAGCAGGCCAGGGGCAAGTACGGCGGAACCGGCGGCAGGAACCACGGCCGGTACCAGTCGCTGGGCACCGGCAACCCCGAGCCGCCGCTGCCGCCGGGGGTCGACACCGTGCTCTCCGTGCTCCGCTCCTGCGCGATCGTGCTGGGCGAGGGCGACGAGGTGGTCAAGGCCAGCTCGGCGGCGTACGCGATGGGCCTGGTGCGCGGCGGCGCCGTCGCCGTGGACCAGATGCTCGCGCTGGCCCGCTCCACCCGCCGGGACGGCGAGATCCGCCAGGTCGAGCTGGAGGTGCCCCGGCCGGGCGCGGCCCGCGCGGCGGAGCCGCTCGCGGTCTCGGTCCGGGTGGCCCCACTGGGCTCCCGGCTGGTGCTGGTGCTGGTCGAGGACCAGACCGAGCGGCGCCGGGTGGAGGCCGTCCGCCGGGACTTCGTGGCCAACGTCAGCCACGAGCTCAAGACCCCGGTCGGCGCCCTGTCACTGCTCTCCGAGGCCGTCGCCGACGCGTCCGACGACCCGGAGGCGGTGCAGCGCTTCGCCGGCCGGATGCAGGTCGAGGCGACCCGGCTGGCCAGCCTGGTCCAGGAGATCATCGACCTCTCCCGGGTCCAGGACGACCGGCTCATGGTCGACCCGGAGCCGGTCGCGGTGGACGAGCTGATCGCCGAGGCGATCGACCGCTGCCGCCAGCAGGCCGCCGCCAAGCAGATCCTGATCGCGGCGGGCGGCATCGCCGGCCTCTACCTGCACGGCAACCGCGGCCAGCTCGCCGCCGCGCTCGGCAACCTGGTCGAGAACGCCGTCAACTACAGCCCGCCCCGTACCCGGGTGGCCATCGCCACCCGCCGGATCTCCAGCGCCGCGGCGCTCGGGGAGGCGGACGGCGAGCTCATCGAGATCTCGGTCACCGACCAGGGCATCGGTATCTCCGAGAAGGACCGCGAGCGGGTCTTCGAGCGGTTCTACCGCGTCGACCCCGCCCGCTCCCGGGCGACCGGTGGCACCGGCCTGGGCCTGTCCATCGTCAAGCACGTCGCGGCCTCGCACGGCGGCACCGTCTCGGTGTGGAGCGTCGAGGGCCAGGGTTCGACCTTCACCATCCGCCTGCCCGCCGGACAGGCACCCGCGCAGGGCGAGCCCGACGACGCGTTCGGCGACGAGCCGGACCACGTGCCGGCCGGCGGCCTCGCCGGACCCGCCGCCGCACCCCGAACCCTCACCACGGACCGTACGGACCGTCCGCTCCCCGCCGGGGAGCGGAAACAACACCTGTCAGACACAACCCCTCAGCTTGCCCCGGAGGCCTGATCGTGACCCGAGTACTGGTGGTCGAGGACGAGGAGTCGTTCAGCGACGCCCTCTCGTACATGCTCCGCAAGGAGGGCTTCGAGGTGGCCGTCGCCGCCACCGGCCCCGACGCCCTGGAGCAGTTCGAACGCAACGGTGCCGACCTCGTCCTGCTCGACCTGATGCTGCCGGGCCTGCCCGGCACCGAGGTCTGCCGCCAGCTCCGGGTGCGCTCCAACGTCCCGGTGATCATGGTGACCGCCAAGGACAGCGAGATCGACAAGGTCGTCGGTCTGGAGATAGGCGCTGACGACTACGTCACGAAGCCGTACTCCACCCGCGAGCTGGTCGCGCGGATCCGCGCGGTGCTGCGCCGCCGCGGCGAGGACGGCGGCGCGGGCGACAACGGCGGCGGCCCGGGCGCCCTGGAGGCGGGCCCGGTCCGGATGGACGTGGACCGCCACGTGGTGACCGTGGACGGCGCCAAGGTCGACCTGCCGCTCAAGGAGTTCGACCTGCTGGAGATGCTGCTGCGCAACGCGGGCCGGGTGCTCACCCGGATGCAGCTGATCGACCGGGTGTGGGGCGCGGACTACGTCGGCGACACCAAGACCCTGGACGTCCACGTGAAGCGCCTGCGGGCCAAGATCGAGCCGGACCCGGGCGCGCCGCGCTACCTGGTCACCGTCCGCGGCCTGGGCTACAAGTTCGAGCCGTAAACCGTCCCGACCACGCGGAAGGCCCCCGCCGGCAGTAGCCGGAGGGGGCCTTCGCGTCGCCCCGACGGGCCCGGGCGGGCCCGCCGGGGGCGGGGTACGGCGTCAGTGCGCGGCCGGGACGGCCGGGGTGGTGGTGGCGCCGGCCGGGACGGCGGCACCGGTGGTCGGCGCGCCCGGGGTGGCCGGGGCGGTGGCACCGGGGGTGGTGGTCTTGGCGGGGGTGGCGGTCGCCGAGGGGGTCGGCCCGAAGCCCTTGTAGAGGCCGCGGCCGTGCTCGCCCGGGTCCGGGCTCACCGCGGCCTCGGTCTCGACCTTCTGGCCGTCCTTGAAGGTGAAGGCGGTCGGGGCGAAGCCGCCGACGGAGACGGTCGCGGAGGCGACGGTGGCGGACGGGTTGCCCTGGCCGCCGATCGCCACCGAGCCACCGGCCGGGACGACGATGCTGGACAGCGGAGCGCCGGCGGCGTCCGTGAAGGTGGCAGCTGCACCGTTGCCGACGGTGACCGACTTGAGCTCGGCCGGGGTGTCCGCGGTGTTCGCGATGTTCACGACCACGTTGGCGGGACCGGTGTAGTTGCCCGCGGTGCCCTCCCCGGTGACGACCACGATGTTGTTCAGCCGGAGGTTCGTCCCGATGGTTGCCGCAGCGTTGTCGGGCTTGATCTGCAGGGTGTCCGGCGCGTTGCCAGCAGCGCAGGAGGACAGCGAGGCGATGGCGATGGCGGCGATGGCGGCGATGCTGCCGCGTCGAAGGCTGCGGCTCACGGCGGCGGCTTCTCCTAGGTCACGTGTCGGTAGGTCAGGTCTCAGATTATCGACCTCACTTATGTGCTCCTCACGGGGTGGTCCCCGTGTCGCACTCCCGAGGGCCGCCGGAGGCCGTCCGGCGGTACGTCCGACATGTCCAGGTCACTCGACGGACAAGGTTCGACCAAGATCGAATAACGATTCGGCCGCGACCCGAAAAGGGGTGAAAGCTCAAGATCCAATCATGGTTGCGGGGGTGTTGCGCAAGGGTTTCGCCGAACCCCGGAACCGCCTCCGACCTGCGGGAAGCCCCTCTCGAACACTGGTCGCAGCACGTCATGGGGGTGCTTGTCAAGCCCCGAGACCGGCCCTGACCTGCGAAAACGCCCTTCGGGTGCGCCGAGAAGCGTGTTATTCTGGAAAGCCACGGAAGGGGTCCTGTCACATGACGTTCAAGGTTGGCGACACGGTGGTCTACCCCCATCACGGGGCCGCGCTGATCGAGGCCATCGAAACTCGCCAGATCAAAGGTGTGGACAAGACCTACCTGGTGCTCAAGGTGCAGCAGGGAGACCTGACGCTCCGCGTGCCCGCCGAGAACGCGGAGTTCGTCGGTGTGCGCGATGTAGTCGGCCAGGAGGGTCTGGACCGGGTCTTCGAGGTGCTGCGGGCACCGTACACGGAAGAGCCGACCAACTGGTCCCGTCGCTACAAGGCGAACCTGGAGAAGCTCGCCTCGGGTGACGTCATCAAGGTCGCCGAGGTCGTCCGCGACCTCTGGCGCCGCGAGCGCGAGCGCGGCCTCTCGGCCGGCGAGAAGCGGATGCTAGCGAAGGCGCGCCAGATCCTCGTCAGCGAGCTCGCGCTGGCGGAGAACACCAACGAGGACAAGGCGGAGACGCTGCTCGACGAGGTCCTCGCCTCGTAGCGCGCGCCACCGCAGTGCGGTCGGGCTGCCGCCCAACGCTCACAGCGCCCGGTGCCGGCGCGCCGCTCCTCGGACGAACCGTCCGGGAGTGGTGCAGTGGCACTCCGGGCGCTGAGGCGTGTCCGGACCACGCCCCCGCCCCAGCCGGTCCAGGCCTGCAAGAGCGTTTCTGCACCCGTTGTTGTGCACCCGCTGTTGCGCGGGACTTGCGGAGCTGTGCGGCGGGCGGTGGACCGTGGTTCTTCGGAAGGGGCCCGGTGCGCCCGCCGGGCACGCCATGGCCATACCCACTTCGCCGAAGGAGTGAAACCTGAACGCGTCAGGAGCAGTTGCAGCAGCAGTGGTGCCCGCCGCCGGACGCGGTGAGCGGCTGGGGCCCGGGGCCCCGAAGGCCCTGCGGGAACTGGGAGGCGTGCCGCTCCTGGTGCACGCCGTCCGGGCCCTGGCCCGCAGCCGGGCGGTCGGCCTGGTCGTGGTCGCCGCGCCCGCAGACGGGGTGGCCGAGGTGGTCGCCCTGCTGGACAGCCACGGGCTGGACGGCAAGGACATCCGGGTGGTGGCCGGCGGGGCGACCCGCCAGGAGTCGGTCCGGCTGGGCCTGGCCGCGATCCCGGAGGAGGTCGAGGTCGTGCTGGTGCACGACGCGGCCCGCCCGCTGGTCCCGGTCGAGGTGGTGGACACCGTCGCGGCCGCCGTCCGGGCCGGGGCGCAGGCGGTGGTGCCCGCGGTGCCGCTGGCCGACACGGTGAAGCGCGTCGAGCCGAACCCGGGCGGCCCCGAGCCGGTGCTCGACACGCCCGAGCGCGCCACCCTGCGCGCGGTGCAGACCCCGCAGGGCTTCGACCGCGCCACCCTGGTCGAGGTGCACGCCAAGGCGCTGACCGAGGAGGGCGCGGGCACCGCCGACGCGCCGCCGGTCACCGACGACGCCGGCTTGGTGGAGCGCTACGGCGGCCGGGTCGTCGTGGTGCCCGGCCACGAGGAGGCGTTCAAGGTCACCCGTCCGCTGGACCTCGTGCTCGCCGAGGCCGTACTCGCCCGCCGGAGGGCCACCGATGCCTACTGACCCGCAGACTCCCGTGATCCCCCGCGTCGGGATCGGCACCGACGTGCACGCCTTCGAGGCCGGCCGCCCGCTCCGGGTGGCCGGGCTGGACTGGCCGGACGCCGAGGTCGGGCTCTCCGGGCACTCGGACGCCGACGTCGCCGCGCACGCCGCCTGCGACGCGCTGTTCTCGGCCGCCGGGATCGGCGACCTGGGCGCCCACTTCGGCACCGACCGCCCGGAGTGGGCCGGCGCGTCCGGGGCGAAGCTGCTCGGTGAGGCGGCCCGGCTGGTCCGCGAGGCGGGCTTCGAGATCGGCAACGTCGCGGTCCAGGTGATCGGCGTGCGGCCGAAGATCGGCAAGCGGCGCGCCGAGGCGCAGGCCGCGCTCTCCGAGGCGGTCGGCGCCCCGGTGTCCGTCTCCGGCACCACCACCGACGGCCTGGGTCTGACCGGCCGGGCCGAGGGCCTGGCCGCGATCGCCACCGCCCTGGTGTACGAACGGCGTTGAGCCCTCACGGGTGAGCAGGCGGCGGCGACCCGCTGCTGACGGGTGTTCACCAGGCCTCTCTCGGGCCCGAGTCGCTAGGGTGCGGTTCGGGCCCGTACGGGTTTCCGCTCGGGCCGGACCGCCGACGAGAAGAGGTAATCCGTGACTGCCCAGCTCTCCGACCGTGCCAAGGCCCTGCTCGACGCCAAGAGCTTCGCCGTGGTCTCCACCATCCAGCCCGACGGCAGCCCCCAGTCCTCGGTGGTCTGGGTCAAGCGGGACGGCGACGACATCCTGTTCTCCACCGTCCAGGGCCGCCGCAAGCAGCTCAACCTGGTGCGGGACCCGCGGGTCTCGATCGTGATCAACCCGGCGGACAGCCCGTACGAGTACCTGGAGGTGCGCGGCGAGGTCACGATGACCACCGAGGGCGCCCGGGCGCTGATCGACGAGCTGGCCGCCAAGTACATGGGCCAGGAGAAGTACACGATGGACGGTCCGGACGACGTCCGGGTGATCGTCCGGCTCGCCCCGAGCAAGGTGCTCGGCCGCATCTGACCGCGGCCCGTGGTCCACCGTTTCCCCGGGATCACGCCCCCGTTGTCCCGGGGAATGTGGCGGGGCACCCCCCACCGCCCACTACGCTTGACGCTGTGAGCATTCGTCTGTACGACACCAGCACCCGCCAGGTACGCGACTTCGTCCCGCTTGTACCGGGTTGTGTCTCGATCTACCTGTGCGGCGCTACCGTCCAGTCGGCGCCACACATCGGGCACATCCGGTCCGGGCTCAACTTCGACGTCATGCAGCGGTGGTTCGCCTACCGCGGCTACCAGGTGACCTTCGTCCGGAACGTCACCGACATCGACGACAAGATCATTACCAAGGAGCGCGAGCTCGGCACCCCGTGGTGGCAGATCGGCTACGAGAACGAGCGCGCCTTCAACGACGGCTACGACGCGCTGGGCTGCCTGCCGCCGACCGTCGAGCCGCGGGCCACCGGGCACATCCCCGAGATGATCGAGATGATGCAGGGGCTCATCGCCAAGGGCCACGCCTACGCGGCCGACGGCAACGTCTACTTCGACGTGCGGTCGTACCCCGACTACCTGGCGCTCTCCAACCAGAAGCTGGCCGACCTGCGCCAGCCCGAGGGCGAAGGCGAGACCGGCAAGCGGGACCAGCGGGACTTCGCGATGTGGAAGGCCGCCAAGCCGGGCGAGCCGAGCTGGGAGACCCCGTGGGGCCGCGGCCGTCCGGGCTGGCACCTGGAG
Source organism: Kitasatospora sp. NPDC101235 (assembly GCF_044767505.1). Classification (NCBI taxonomy): domain Bacteria; kingdom Bacillati; phylum Actinomycetota; class Actinomycetes; order Kitasatosporales; family Streptomycetaceae; genus Kitasatospora; species Kitasatospora sp. NPDC101235. Next base: position 424,297 of record NZ_JBIWNZ010000003.1, on the reverse strand, counting down.
TGCTCGGCGATGGCCCACAAGTACCTGGGCGCGGCCTTCGACATCCACGGCGGCGGGCTGGACCTGATCTTCCCGCACCACGAGAACGAGATCGCCCAGTCCAAGGCCTACGGCGACGACTTCGCCAACTTCTGGGTGCACAACGCCTGGGTCACCATGGCCGGCGAGAAGATGAGCAAGTCGCTGGGCAACTCGGTGCTGGTCTCCGAGATGGTCCGGGCGTGGCGGCCGATCGTGCTCCGCTACTACCTGGCGGCCCCGCACTACCGCTCGATGATCGAGTACAGCGAGGAGTCGCTGCGCGAGGCCGAGGCCGGCTTCGGCCGGATCGAGGGCTTCATCCAGCGCGCCGTCGAGCGCTGCGGCACGGTCGACGCGGCGCCCGAGGTGCCGCCGGCCTTCGCCGAGGCGATGGACGACGACTTCGGCGTGCCGCAGGCGCTGGCCGTCGTGCACACCGCCGTCCGCCAGGGCAACAGCGCCCTGAACGCGGACGACAAGGAGAGCGTGGTGGCGCGACTGGCCGAGGTCCGTGCGATGCTCGGTGTACTGGGCCTCGACCCGCTCGACCCGCACTGGGCCGGGGCGGAGCGCGGCGAGGACCTCCACGGCGTGGTCGACTCGCTGGTCCGTCTGGTCCTGGACCAGCGGCAGGCGGCGCGCGAGCGCAAGGACTTCGCCACCGCGGATGCCATCCGCGACCAGCTCGGCCTGGCCGGGCTGGCGATCGAGGACACCCCGTCCGGCCCGCGCTGGACGATCAACAGCCAGTAACCCCATCCGACGATCGGGGTGATGGGTGGGCCGTACCGGACCGGTGCGGCCCTCCCGCATGACGTAGCGCATGCCGTCGGCCGCCACCGGGCAGACCGGGACGGCCGGGGCATGCCGGACAGACAGGAAGTACAGCCATGGCCGGCAACAGCCAGCGCAGGAACCGCCGCAACCCCGGATCGAAGAAGGGCGCGTCTGTCGGTACCGGCGGGCACAGCCGGAAGGGCCTCCAGGGCAAGGGCCCGACCCCGCCCGGCGAGGCGCGCAAGGGCCACCCCAAGCAGCGGGCCGCCAACGCCGCGATCAAGCGCGAGCGGGACGCCAAGTCGCGGGCCGGCATGCGCCGGGCCGGTGCCGGTCGCGGTGGCCGCGGCGGCGCGGGCAGCGCCGAGCTGGTCTTCGGCCGCAACTCGGTGGTCGAGGCCCTGGTCGGCGACGTGCCGGCCAACGCGCTGTACGTCCAGCAGTTCATCGACACGGACGACCGGGTCCGCGAGGCCTTCCAGGCCGCCAACGACCGTGGCATCCCGCTGATGGAGGCCCCGCGCGCGCAGCTGGACCAGATGACCGGCGGGCTCAACCACCAGGGCCTGGTGCTGCAGGTGCCGCCGTACGAGTACGCGCACCCCGAGGACCTGCTGGAGGAGGCCGCCGACGCCGGCCAGGACGCGCTGATCATCGCGCTGGACGGGGTCACCGACTCGCGCAACCTGGGTGCCGTGGTCCGCTCGGCCGCCGCCTTCGGCGCGCACGGCGTGGTCATCCCCGAGCGCCGCGCGGCCGGCATGACCGCCGGCGCCTGGAAGACCTCCTCCGGCGCCGCGGCCCGGCTGCCCGTCGCCCGGGCCACCAACATGACCCGCGCCCTGGAGGCCTACCAGAAGGCCGGTCTGATGGTGGTCGGCCTGGCCGCCGACGGCGAGGCCGAGATCGGCGACCTGGAGCTGCTGACCGGCCCGGTGGTGATCGTCGCGGGCAGCGAGGGCAAGGGCCTGTCCCGGCTGGTCTCGGAGACCTGCGACATGCGGGTCAGGATCCCGATGTCCGGCCTGACCGAGTCGCTGAACGCCGGTGTCGCGGCGGGCATCGTGCTGTACGAGGCCGCGCGGCTGCGTGCCAAGCGCTGAGCGCTTCGCGCTGAGCACGGCCGAGCGCTGAGCACGGCCGGGACGCGGGACGCAGGCGATCTTCCGAATTCCCCGCAATCCGAGTGAAAGGCGATCGGGCCCGACCGGGCCCGATCGCTTTTTTCATGATCACTTCAAGTGTGCGTCGGACACCCACCCGGGAGAGTGTCCTAAGCGGCCGTCACCCGGTTAGACGGGCGTGGACACCAGAACACCTCGGCGCCCCCTGTTCGGCGACGGCAGCACAGGGATAGACGCGGGCCCCGGCCTCAACACCGTCAAGGTGGAGTCGGACCCTTCGCGGCTCAGCAGCACCCAGGCGAGTTTCCGGCTCCGGCTCGGCGCCCCGATGGCGCCGCTGATCGAGGCCCCGGCCGGACTGCTGTCCACCGGCGCCGCGTTCGGCGACCCGTACGCCAACCAGGGCCTGATCAGCCGTCCGCTGGTCACCCCGCGGGTCGTCGTGCCCGCCCCCGGCGTCCCGGCGCTGGCCGGGGCCGGGGCCGGCGGCGCACCGCGCCGCAAGGGCCGGGTCACCGCCGTCACCTGGACCGGCCAGGCGCCCCCCGGGGACCTCGCGGCCACCCGGCTGCTGGAAGCGGTGCGCCAGGGCGGCACCCCGGCCGGCGGTGTCCGGCTGGTCGAGGCGGACACCCAGGTGCTCCCGTCCCTCGCGGGCGCCCGGGCCCTCCCGCGCCAGCCCCGCGAGGGCACCGGCACCGCCACCGACGCGGGCGTCGGCCCGGTCGGCGAGCCGCACGGCTGGACCCCGAGCGGCGAGCTGCCCGAGGTCTCCGCCGCGGACGCCGCGGGCAGGCAGCCCTGGTACCCGGGCCGCCGGGTCGACCTCGGCCTGGTGCTGCTGCCGCTGCGCGCCGTCCTCGGCTCGCTCTCGGTCTACGCCGGGTTCAGCAAGCTCTGCGATCCGGTGTACTTCGACGGCGGAGAGCGCGGCTCGATGATGCGCTGGCTCTCCTCGCTGCACCCGTGGAAGGTCGCCGAACCGCTGCTGGCCTTCGCCATGGCGCACCCGGTGGGCGCCGGGCTGGTGGTGTCGTTCACCCAGATCGTGGTCGGCGTGCTGACCGTCCTCGGCCTCTGGCAGCGGCTTGCCGCCGGCGCGGCGATGGTGCTCTCCGCCGCGCTGCTGTTCACCGTCAGCTGGCGGGCCGTCCCGGTCTACGACACCCCGGACCTGATCTTCCTCGCGGCGTGGAGCCCGCTGGTGATCGCCGGGGCGCCGTTCGCCTCGCTGGACGGGCGGCTCGGCCTGGAGGCCTGGCGCCGGTTCGGTGCGGACGCGCCCGCCGCGCTGCGCCGCCGGGTGCTGCGCCGCGGCACCGTGGTCACCACGGTCGTGGTCGGCGTGACCCTGCTGCTCGGTTCGATGTTCGGCGCCGCCGTTCGCACCGGCGCCCGGGCGCACCAGGCGCCGGACCGTCCGGCCGGCGACTACGGCACCCCGGTCTGGCCGTCCGGCGGCCCGTCCGGCACCCCCGGCGGCAAGGGCACGTCCACCACGCCCCCGCCCGCCGCCCCGCGCCCGGCCACTCCGACGCCGAGCGCGACCACCCCGCCGCCCACCAAGCCGGCCACCCCGACGCCGAGCGGCAAGGGGCACTCGGGCAGGGCGGAGGCCGGGTCGGGCGCCTCCCCGGCCGCGTCCGCGCCGTCCGGCGGCTCGGGCGGCTCCGCTCCCGCGTCGCGCAGCACCCCGGGCGCCGGCGGCGCGGGGGCCGCGCCCAAGCCCAGCCCGAGCTCCGGCGGGCTGCTCGGCGGGGTGCTGGGCAGCGCGTCGCTGGCCGACCTGTCCGGCGGCGGGGCCTCCCACCCGGGGGCGCCGACCGCGACCTGAGAACCCCGGTGACGCCGGTCGGCCGGGTGCTCCGTGGGGGAGCACCCGGCCGACGGCCTGTCCGCGTGCGGTTGTCCGGGTTTTCGCTTGTCCGGGGCTTTCGGTTGTTCGTGGCGCCGGTTACCGGGGTGCCGGTTGTTCGTGGTGCCGGTTACCGGGGCGCCCGGCCGGCGCCGGAGGCGAGTTCCTTGGCCGCTTCGGTGAGGTCCTTGGCGGTGTCGATGGCCCGCCAGTACACACCCTGCGGCAGCTGGTAGCCCGCCAGCCGCTTGCCGCGGGCGAGCTGGGGGAAGGTGGTGCGCTCGTGGTCGCCCACGTCCGGCAGCAGCTCGGCGAACTCCGGGCTGAACACGTACAGGCCGGCGTTGATCAGGAAGGGCGAGGGCGGGGCCTCGATGAAGTCCAGCACGTTGCCGAACTGGTCGGTCTCCACCGCGCCCCAGGGGATCCGCGGCCGGGCCAGCGCGAGCGTCGCGACGGCGTCCCGCTCGTGGTGGAAGGCGGCCATGTCGCGCAGACTGAAGCGGGTCCAGATGTCGCCGTTGGTGGCGTACCAGGGCTCGTCCGGGCGGGGCAGCGCCTTGGCCGCGTGCTTGAGGCCGCCGCCGCGCCCGAGCGGCTCCGCCTCGATCACCGTGCGCACCCGCAGCGGCAGGTCCGTCCTGTCCAGCCACTCCTCCAGCACGTCGGCGAGGTGCCCGCAGGAGACGACGACGTCGGTGACGCCCTCCTCGGCCAGCCAGGCCAGCTGGTGGCCGAGGATCGGCGTGCCCGTCCCGGGGATCTCGACCAGCGGCTTCGGGCGGTCGTCCGTGTAGGGGCGCAGCCGGGAGCCCTGGCCGCCGGCCAGGATGACGGCCTGCGTGACGGCCTGGGCGACGGGCGTCGTGGCCGGCCGCGGCGGACGGGACTGGGGGAGCGAGGCGGACGGGAGGCCGGCGTCGGGGCCGGAGTCAGCGGTCATGGCTGAACAATAAGGCGGCGGACGGGAGGCGTCCGCCGCCTTGGGAGACTTGGGCCCTTGGCTTGCTCGGCTTCCTCGGGTCCGTCGGCTGTCTCGGCTTCCTCGGCCTGGTCAGCCGACGACGCCGGCCGCGAACGAGCCGTCGCAGACCGGACGGGCGAAGGAACGGGCCCGCTGGACGTCGCCCTGGTACTTGCGCACCGCCGCCTTGCCCAACTCGCCGGCGAGCGAGGTGCAGTAGGGCGTCAGCGAGGGCTGCTCGCGCATCGACCGCTCCAGCAGGTCCAGCGCGGCGGAAGGGTTCTTCGCGCGCAGCTCGTCCAGCAGCACCACCCGCAGCGACTCCTGCGGGGCGAGCCCGTCCGCGGGCTTGGCCGCGGTGCCGGCCGCGTTGTTGGAGCGCCCGATCCCGGCGCCGTCGCCGCTGGACGCCGCCACGACCTGCTGGTCGAGCCCGGTCGGCGGGGCCCACGGGACCCGGGTCACGGCGAGGGTGCCGGTGGTCACCAGGACGACCGGCAGGGTCAGGGCGACGGTCTGGCCGATACGGCGCACAAGCTGCTTCACCCTCAGGAGAGTAGCGGTGAGTGCGGGCGGGATCGCCCTCCGTTACACCATCGAGTGACACGGTGTCCGGGTTCGTCCCCGCGCCGTGTTGACGCGGGGGTGTACGGACGGAGCCCGCCGGACCGCGAGGGTCCGACGGGCTCCAGGGTGTGGCGCAGGGTTGCGTCAGTTGCTCAGGCGCAGGCCGGAGCTGGTGGAGAAGACGTGGGTCTCGTTGGCGATCGGCACGACGTGGATGGTCTCGCCGCGGGCCGGGATCTGGCGGCCGGGCACGCGGACGACCAGCTCGTGGTCCTTGCCGCCGATCTGGCTGGTGCCGTAGACGAAGCCGTCCGAGCCGAGCTCCTCGACCACGTTGACGGTCACCGCGACGCCCTCGATGCCGCCCGACGGGACGACCTCGAAGTGCTCGGGGCGGATGCCGACGGTCACCGTCTTGTCGGTGCCGGCGCCGGCCAGGTCCTCGCGGGAGATGTTGACGACCGAGCCGCCGAACTTCACGCCGCCGTCCACCAGCGGCACCTCGACCAGGTTCATGGCCGGCGAGCCGATGAAGCCGGCCACGAAGAGGTTGGCGGGCTTGTCGTACATGGTGCGCGGGGTGTCGACCTGCTGGAGCAGACCGTCCTTGAGCACCGCGACCCGGTCGCCCATGGTGAGCGCCTCGGTCTGGTCGTGGGTGACGTACACCGTGGTGATGCCCAGGCGGCGCTGGAGGCCGGCGATCTGGGTACGGGTCGAGACGCGGAGCTTGGCGTCCAGGTTCGACAGCGGCTCGTCCATCAGGAAGACCTGCGGCTGGCGGACGATCGCGCGGCCCATCGCGACGCGCTGGCGCTGACCGCCGGAGAGCGCCTTCGGCTTGCGGTCCAGCAGCGTGGTGAGGTCGAGGATCTTCGCGGCCTCCTCGACCTTGGTGCGGATCTCCGCCTTGTTCACGCCGGCGATCCTGAGCGCGAAGCCCATGTTGTCGGCGACGGTCATGTGCGGGTAGAGCGCGTAGTTCTGGAACACCATGGCGATGTCCCGGTCCTTCGGCGGCAGGTGGGTGACGTCGCGGTCGCCGATCCGGATCGCACCGGTGTTGACGTCCTCCAGACCGGCCAGCATGCGCAGGCTGGTCGACTTGCCGCAGCCCGAGGGGCCGACCAGCACGAGGAACTCGCCGTCCGCGATCTCCAGGTCCAGCGCGTCCACCGAGGGCTTGTCCGCCCCGGGGTAGACGCGGGTCGCCTTGTCGTACGTGACAGAAGCCATGGTCGTTGTTCTCCTTCACCGGCAGGAACGTGCCGGACGATCCGAGTAAAGGGGGTCTGTTGTGCTCCGCCGACCCGCCAGTGGTCTGAACCACTGCACGAACCGACTCCCGGCGACGCTACCTGCGCATCCGCCGCTTGTCAGCCCCCACCCGACCCGATTTCGGCATCGGTTCCATCACGCCCACCCATCCCACCAACCCCCGGATATCCCCCCATCCCGTCACCCGGGCCCGGTAGACTGCCCTCCGGTGCCGCCGTGATTCATCGCGGACGGCCACCGTGCCTCCTTAGCTCAGCTGGCCAGAGCACCGCTCTTGTAAAGCGGGGGTCGTCGGTTCGAACCCGACAGGGGGCTCAGCGCAGGTGGGAAGGGCCGGTCCGACGGGTGTCGGGCCGGCCCTTCCCTGTTGGTCGGGGTCAGTCCGACGGCAGGACGAGGGTGGCCAGCGCGCCGCCGTCGGGGTGGTTGGCGAAGGTCAGGGTGGCGCCGATGACGCGGGCGTGGCCGGTGGCGATGGTGAGGCCGAGGCCGTGGCCGCGGCCGCGTTCGGGGGCGTTGGTGCGGAAGCGCTGCGGGCCGTGCCGGAGGAGGTCCTCGGGGTAGCCGGGGCCGTGGTCACGGACGGTGATCCGCAGGCCGTCGACGTGAAGGTGGACCGGGCCGGCGCCGTGGCGGTGGGCGTTGAGGATCAGGTTCCCGAGGATGCGGTCCAGCCGGCGCAGGTCGGTGCGGACCTGCCGGTCGGCGGTGATGTCGACGGTGACGTCCAGGCCGGTGAGGGAGACGGTGCGGCGTGCCGCGCGCTCCAGCGGGACGGCGGACAGGTCGGGGGACTCGGCGTCCGCGTCCAGGCGGGAGACCTCCAGCAGGTCCTCGACCAGGCCGCGCAGCGCCTGGACCCGGTTCTGTACGAGCTGGGTGGGGCGCCCGGGCGGCAGCAGCTCGGCGGCGGTGACCAGCCCGGTGAGCGGGGTGCGCAGCTCGTGGGCGACGTCCGCGGTGAAGCGCTGTTCGTCCTCCAGCCGCCGGTGCAGGGTGCGGGACATCAGGTCGACGGCGGCGGCGAGGTCGGCCACCTCGTCCTTGCCGTCGACGAGTTCGCCGATCCGGGTGTCCGTCCCGCCGGCCGCGATGCCCCGGGCGGCGGTGGCCGCGGTGCGCAGCCGGCGGCTGATCCGGTCGGCGACGAGCACGCCGGCCAGCACGGTGGTGAAGACCGCGGCGACGACGGTGAGCAGGATGATTTGGTCCAGGTCGGCGATGGCCTGCCGGTCCTGGGCGAAGTCGACCCGGACGGACAGCACCCCGTCCTGCACCGGGCCGGCCGCCCACATCGACTCGCCGGTGCCGTCGGCGGCGAGCAGCGAGCCGTGCCGGCCGCCGTCGACGAGGGCGCGCAGCCGGCCGGGCAGGGCCGGGTCGTTCACGGTCGCGCCCCGGCCGGTCGGCGGGCCGTCGCGGCCGTAGTCGGCCAGTGCGGAGTCGAGGGCGGTGAGCGCGGAGGAACGGGCCTGGTCGACGTGCTGACGGATCATCGCCTGGTGGACCAGCAGGCCGACGGCCACCGCGACCAGGACGGCGATGGTGGCGACGGCGGTGGCGATCTGGCGGCGCAGGGTCATGCCGGGCGCCGCAGCTTGTAGCCGAACCCGCGGACGGTCTCGATCCGGCCGGAGCCGATCTTGGCGCGCAGCCGCTGCACGTGGACGTCCACGACCCGGGTGTCGGCGCCCCACTCGTAGTCCCAGACGCGTTCGAGCAGGGTGGAGCGCTCCAGCACGATCCCGGGCGCGGCGGTGAACTCCAGCAGCAGCCGCAGTTCGGTGGGGGTGAGCGGGACGAGGCGGCCGTCCACCCGGACCTCCATGCTGTCGGTGTCCACCTGGAGGCCGTCGAAGCTGCGCACGGCGACGGGGGAGGCGGGCGAGGAAGGAGGGGAGGAGGGGACGGCGGGGGAGGAAGGGATGGCCGGGGAAGCCGACGGGGCCCCCGGCGGCAGTGGGGAGTCGACCGCAGGGGTGACCCGGATACGGCGCAGCACCGTACGGATCCGGGCGACCAGGACGGCGCTCTCGAAGGGCTTGACCACGTAGTCGTCCGCCCCGGCCTCCAGCCCGGAGACCACGTCCACCGGGTCGGTCCGGGCGGACATCATCAGGATCGGCAGCTGGCTCTCCTCCCGGATCCGGCGGCAGAGGCCGACCCCGTCGAGCAGCGGCAGCATGACGTCCAGCAGGAGCAGGTCGGGCCGGACGGCGTGGAAGGCCTCCAGTCCCTCCAGGCCGTCGGCCGCGGTGGTGACCGGGAAGCCGTAGCGCTCCAGGGCCATCCGGGTGGCCTCGCGGATCACCTCGTCGTCCTCGACCAGCAGGATGTGCGGGTGGGCGGGAGTGGCGCCGGGGGCGGCGGGGGTGCCTGCGGGGGTCATCGCTTCGCTTCCGGGAGCACGACGGGGGCGGTGGGCTCGGAGGACGGCCGGACGGGGCGCGGGGCCGGCGGGACGACGGCATCGGGGGCCGCCTTCTTCGGCGCGGACGGGGTGGGGCGTGCCGCCGGCGGGACGGGCTCGGCCGCGGTGGCGGCCGGCCGGCCGGTGTCCGTGCCGGTGGGCGGGAGCACGCCGACGCCTCTGTCCAGGCGCTCCTTCAGGGCGAGCCTGGTCCCGTCCCACTGGTAGTGACTGCTGGTCAGGACGTAGACACTGGTCGGCTCGTACAGCCACAGGTCGGTGTCGATGGTCGCGGCGGTGAAGGTCGGCTGGACCTGCACCCGGAGGACGGGCAGCAGACGGTCCTCGACGAGTGTGTAGACGTGCAGCACGACCGGTCCGGGGGTGGTGACGACGGTGATCAGCTCGGGCTGTCCGTCCCCGGTGAGGTCGCGGAACTCGGGGGCGCGGACCTCACACCCGGCGCAGGAGCCGAGCGCCTGGCGCTCCTCCGGGCTCACCTTCGGATCCTTGGCGAGGACGGTGCGGACGTCGACCGCGGTGATGTCGCGCCCGGGGACGGTCAGGTCCGGTACGGGCTGCGGCGGCTCCTGGGTGACGCCGGCCGCGGGCGTGGCCGGCGGCGGGGAGGTGGGCAACTGCGGCCAGAGCGCCCGGGTCGCCGGCGGCGGCGTGACGGCCTGGGCCGGGCCCCGGTCGCTCAGGCCGCCGGGAGTGGCCCGGCCGAAGGCGAGGGCGGCGAGGGCGAGGACGACGACCAGGCCGGCCAGGGTGGCCACCGGGACGGCGCCGGGCCGGCGGCGGGGTGCTGGTGTTGCTGCCACGGTCGGTGCTCGTCCTCCTGGTCTGCGGCGACGCCGGGGTTCGTCGCTCCCGTCACGGCCCCGGGTGGTAGGTCGCGCGGACGGCGGTCGATGGTTCCGCGACGGCACTCCGTACGGCCGGTACCGGGTCGTCAGGCCAGGTCCGCCAGCACGATGATGTTGTCCGTCCAGTGGCCGTCCGAGCCGATCCGCCCGCCGCAGGTGATCAGCCGGAGCGCGGGCGCGGGCGTGTCGCCGTACACCTGCTCGGTCGGGAAGCGGTCCTTGGCGGCCTGGAGCAGCGTGCGGACCTTGAAGTCCACGGTGCTGCCGTCCGCGCGCCGGATCCGGATCAGCTCGCCGGGCCGCAGTTTCGGCAGCTGCTTGAAGACCGCCGGGCCGTGCACGGTGTCGTAGTGCCCGATGAGCACGGCGGGGCCGGGCTCGCCGGGGGTGGGGCCGTTGCGGTACCAGCCGACCTCGTCGCCCCGGTCGGCCGGCGGCACCTCGACCGTGCCGTCGGCGTTCAGGCCGAGGTCGGCCACCAGTGCGTCCACCCCGACGGAGGGGACCAGCAGGCGGGTCGGCGGCGAGGGCGCGAACGGCTTGGCGGCGGCGGGAGCGGTGGGCGCGCTGGGCTCGGTGCCGGTCGTGCCCGGGGCCGCCGCGGGGACGTCGGCGCCGGCGCCGTGCCCGGAGGTCTCGACCCGCACCACCGGGGTCTCACGGCCGGACAGCGCGAGTGAGGTGCCGAGCACCAGGCAGAGCAGGCCCGCGGTGCCGAAGGCGGTGCGGCGCAGGGGGCCCGGCCCGGGCCGGGCGGCGCGTCGGCGCCCCCGCCGGTGTCCCTTGGCGCGTCGGCGGCTGCCGGTCCCCGCCACCGGGGCGGCCCCGGCGCCGCTTCCCCGACTGGCCGGGTACGGGGAAGCGGCGCCGGGGTGCCCGGCGGACTCGGGACCGGTGTCAGCCGCGCGCACCGGAACGGCGGCGCAGGACGGCGAAGCCCAGGGCCGCGGCGCCGACGGCCGCGACGGTGCCGCCACCGGCGAGCATCAGGCCCGAACCTTCGGAGGCGGCGGAGCCGTCACCGGCCTGCGCGGCGCCCTTGGGCACCTCGCGGACCTGGGGCTGGCCGGCGGGGGCGACCGGGGCCGGCGTGACGGCGCCCTTCGGGGCGGGCGCGGCCGGCGCGGGTTCGGCCTTCGGGGGGACCGGGACGGCGGTCTTCGCCGCCGCGTCGCTGCCCGGGGTCGCGTGGGTGGGGGCGGTCGCTACGGGCTTCGGTGCGCTGTCGGCCCAGGCCTGTCCGCCCGTGACGGTGGCCAGCAGTGCGGCGCCGGTCAGGGCACAGGCCGCCAGGACGCGGCGGGCGGGCGAGTGGTGGGTGCGGCTCCTGCTCATACGGGGTGTCTCCCTCTGCATCGGTCGGTGCGTGGTGGCTGCCGGTCCGCGGTGCGGTTCGCGGGACCCGGCGTGCCGGTGTCGCGGGACGTCCGTCGTCGGCGCCGGACGCGTACGTCCTCGTCGCGGACGCCCTCCGGCCGGTTCGGCCGGGGCGTCGTGGATGACGGTAGGAGCGTCGTGTCGCGGTCCTCGGCCGGTCGTGTCACGGCCGCCCATCGGCTGCGTAACGGCGCGTCGGAGCCCTCCGCGGCTCGGCCGGCGGCCACTGCTCGACGCCCTCCCGCCCCGGCTGCCCGCCCTGCCCTCCCGCCCCGCCTGCCCGCCCCGCCCTCCCGCTCGGCGCCTTCCGTTCCGTCCTACCGCCCCGCCCGCAGCCGGCGGAGTGTCCAGCCCGGGCCGAGCGGCCGGGTGTGGGCCGTGAAGAGTTCGGCGGCGCGGCGGTAGGAGAGGCGGGCGTGGCCGGTGTACGGGCAGTGGTCGCGGGCGGGGGTGCCGGTGGGGGCGCGGCGGTCGGTGAGGAAGAGCGGGCCGGTGGCGCGGCCGGCCACCAGGAGGGGGAGCAGTCGGGCGGTGCCGGACTGCCAGTGCACGGGGGCGCGGTCCGGGTGGGGGAGGGTGCGGCGGCGGGGCAGGTCGAGGTGGTCGGTGTCCAGGGCGAGGACGGTCTCGATCGCGGCGCCGGACTCGTGCAGCAGGTGCCAGAGCGCCTGCTCGCGCAGCGGCGCGCGGAGGGCGAACAGGGCGCGCAGCTCCTCGGGGGTCAGGGGGCCCGGTGCCGCGGCCGGGTCGGGCAGCGGGCGGGGACGCAGGCCGGCGGTCGGGTCGCCGTCGATCCAGCCCCGGGCCCGCCACCAGGCCACGGCCGCGCGCAGGGTGGAGAGCTCCCGGTTGAGGGTGCGCGGGTCGGTGTCGGCTCTGCGCCGGGCGACCGCGGCGCGGAGCCGCTCGGCGGCGTCCGGCTGGTCGAGCAGCGCGAGCGGCAGGAGGGGCGGCCGGGCCCGCCGCCGTTCGGGGCCGGTGGGGGCGGGGCGGTCGGCGAGGGCCCAGGCCCAGGTGTCCAGCGCGATCCGGTAGATCCGCCGGGAGCCGTCGGCGAGCCCGGAGGCGGCCAGGTAGCGCTCGACGGCGACGGCGTACTCGACCGGCGGGAGTCCTGCTGCAGTTTCTTTCACGACCGCCCTCTTTCGCAGTAAATCAATCCCCTCAAGCCGTTCGAACCCTAGCCGCAATTCGCAGTAAATGGCAGGTGGGAAGCCATAGTGACTGACATTTACTGCGGCAGATGGATGGCCGCAGGAAATTGACCCCAAAAGGCTCAACTTTTTCTCCGCAATCCCTTGAACCGCTCCCCGTCGGACCGCAGACTTGCTGCACATGGCAGTGCAGACCGAACGGATCCCGGCCCGCAGAAGGCGTCTGGGAGACCGTCTCGCCGTGCTCGGCGAGCGCGAGTTCACGTGGTTCTTCATCGGGTACACGACCTCCCTCGTGGGCTCCTCGATGGCGCCGGTCGCGGTCGCCTTCGCGGTGCTCGACGGCGGGGGCGGCGGCAGCGACGTGGGGTGGGTGATGGCGGCCCGGATCCTCCCGGTGGTGCTGGTGCTGCCGGCCGGCGGGGTGATCGCCGACCGGCTCGGCAGCCGTCGGGTGATGCTGGGCTCGGACCTGTTGCGCGGCCTGGTCCAGGCACTGTTCGCCGGGCTGCTGGCGGTCGGGCACGCGCCGGTCTGGGCGATGGTCGCGCTGGTGGCGGCCTGGGGGATCGGCGAGGGGCTGTTCATGCTGGCCTTCGGCGCGGTCGTGCCCGACCTGGTGCGCCGCAAGGAACTGATGGCGGACGCCAACACCCTGCTGGGGCTGGGCCGTTCGGTGTCCAGCGTGGTCGGCCCAGCCACCGCGGGCCTGGTGACCGCCGCCTGGGGCCCGGCGACGGTGCTGTTGGCCGACGCGGTCACGTACGGCGTCGGCGCCTTCGCGCTGGCCATGCTGCGACTGCCGGTGCGGGCGGCGGTCGGCGGGGAGTCGATGATTCGGGACGTCCGGGCCGGCTGGTCGGAGTTCGCCTCCCGCCCGTGGCTGTGGATCACCACCGTGCAGATGGGCCTGTTCAACCTGCTGGTCTGGGCCCCCTTCCTGGTGCTCGGCCCGCTGCTCGCGCAGCAGGACCTCGGCGGCGCCCGTGCCTGGGGCCTGGTGATGGGCGGCTACGGCGCCGGCGCGGTGCTGGGAGGCCTGCTGATGCTCGGCCGGGCGCCCGCCCGTCCGCTCGCGGTGGCGTCGGTGGCGGCGCTGGGCTGGGCGCTGCCCTCCGGGGCGCTCGCGGCCGGGGCGGGGCTGCCCTGGGTGGCCGCCGGCGCGCTGGTGGCCGGGGTCGGCTCGGCGGTCTGCGGGACGCTCTACAGCACCACCACGCAGAAGTGGGTGCCGGTGGAGCTGCTCGGTCGGATGACGGCGTTCGGCGTGCTGGGTTCCTTCGCCCTCGGCCCGCTCGGGCTGGCGGCGGCCGGTCCGCTGGCGGACCGGTTCGGGGCGGGCGCCGTGCTGCTGGTCGGGGCGGTCTGGCAACTGGTTGCCGGGGCCGTAGTGTTGGCCGTACCGGCGGTGCGGAACCGCCGCTGGGAGGAGGGCCCGGACAGCTGACCAACCCCTCGGACGGCTTCGGGGCGCACCCCCGGCCCACCGCGCACCGCGCCCGGCCGGCCCCGGAGCGCGACCGGCTGCCCCTCCCGCGCACGTACGCCTCCGCGACGGGCGGGGCGGCCGACCCGGTCGTACCGTGGAGGGCGGGGGTGACGGAGGAGGTCGATCATGCCCGGCTCGCTCACCATCAGCCATCACGAGTCCGCGGTCACCCTGGACCACACGGACGCGGAGCGGCTCGCCACCGTGCTGGCGGAACTGGCGTACCTGCTGGAGATCCCGGGACCGAACCGGATCAACGACGAACAGCTCACCGTGCTGTGCGAGGGCCGCGCCCCGGACCGTGCCGAGCTGGTGCACTGGTGCGCGTCGAACGCCCGCGGGCTCAAGGGGCAGCTCTGACCGGAGTGACCGCAGCCGCCCGTGCCGTCGGCGGCCCGCCGTACCATGGCGCACGGGGCGGGGACGCCTCCCGGGCGCCGGGTGGTCGGCGGGCCGGTCCGGTGGAGGGTGGGGGCCCGAGCGTGCCGCAGTCCTGGTCGATGTCCTGGCTGACCGTGCCCACGCCGCTGCCCAGCGGGCCGATGCGCATCGCGGTGACCCCGCTCGGCGTGGCGTCGGCCGGTTACGGCGGGCCGAGCGGGGGCGAAGTGCCGCCCTGCACCGACGAGTCGAAGATCGCCGCCGTCACCGAGCGGATCGGCGCCTACCTGGCGGGCCGCACCCGCGAGCTGGGCCTGCCGATCGACTGGAGCCTGAGTTCCGGCCCGCACCGCGCGGTGCTGCAGACGCTCTGGCGCGAGGTGCCGTACGGCCGGACCATCACCTACGGCGAACTGGCCGCCCGCAGCGGGGTGTTCGAGGACGTCGCGGAGCCCGGCCTGGCCGCCCGCACGGTCGGGCAGATGATGGCCGCCAACCCCGTCCCCCTGCTGGTGCCCTGCCACCGGGTGGTGGCGGCGGACGGGATCGGCGGCTTCGGCGGCGGCCGGGTCGGGATCGAGGTGAAGCGCTGGCTCCTCACCCTGGAGGGCGTGCTGGAGCCGACCCTCGACTGGAACGGCCCGCTGTAGCGGCGGGGTTGCCGCTCGCGTCGGTCCGTCACACCCGGGCCCGGACCGGCGACGCCCCTCGCGGCGCGCGGTGCGGCAGGACCGGCTGGATGCCGGGCACCAGCGTGTACTCGATGCCGCGCACGTCCGGTTCCGTCCCCGCGGGCTCCGGCGGCTCCCCGAGTGCCAGTCGCACCGCGTCCCACGGCAGGTTGAGGCCGCACAGCCGCAGCTGGTGGAGCCCGGCGGCGGGGCGGGTGTTGACGTCGATGACCACCGGCCGGCCGTCGAAGCTGCGGAACTGCACGTTGGACAGGTACGCCATTCCGGTCGCCCGGACCAGCCGCCGGACGGGCTCCAGGTAGCGCTCCTCGGTGGTGAAGCCCCGGCGGCGGCCCTCCTTGGTGCGTCCGACCGCGGTGAGCGGGTCACCGTCCCGGTCGGCCAGGCAGTCCACCGAGACCTCCGGTCCGTCCAGGTACGGCATCACCAGCAGGTCCACCGGCTCGCCGTCCGGGCTGCCCCCGGCCAGTGCCGCGGCCACCTGCTCGACCTGCACCCGGTGGTCCCAGCCGGCCAGCCGCCGTGCGCCGTACGGCTCCCGGGTGAGCACCCGGAAGCCCGCGCCGCCGGTGCCGGCGGTGGGTTTGAGGCAGGCGGTGTGCCCGGTGCCCTCGATCCGCTCGACGGCGCCCCACAGCTCGTCGGGGGTGCGCACCCGCCACCAGGGCGGGGTGGGCAGTCCGGCCCCGGCGATGGCCGCGTAGCCGTCGGCCTTGCTGGTGAAGGCCGCTATCGCGGTGGCGGGCGGGCAGAGCAGCTCGG
Organism: Kitasatospora sp. NPDC101235; assembly: GCF_044767505.1. Taxonomy (NCBI): domain Bacteria; kingdom Bacillati; phylum Actinomycetota; class Actinomycetes; order Kitasatosporales; family Streptomycetaceae; genus Kitasatospora; species Kitasatospora sp. NPDC101235. The sequence continues at coordinate 408,577 of NZ_JBIWNZ010000003.1, read as the reverse complement.
TGCCGATCGCCTCGAACTCCGGCCGGGCGAGGGCGATGGCGAGCTGGTGCAGCTGCGGGACGAAGACGTCGATGGCGTGCCGGGCGCAGTAGTCCAGGGCGTAGCCGACGTAGCCGTCCGCGGCCAGGTCGGCGGGCTCCGGGGTGCCGTGGTCGGCTGCGGCGAGCACGGGGGAGTCCGGGTCGCCGTGGGTCGCGTGGACCACCACCGGGCGCGGGGCGGCGCGCAGTTGCTCGATGAAGAAGACGTTCTCGGCGTAGGTGCGGTTCAGCCAGACGCGTACGGGTGCACTCATGTGACCGCTCCCAGCAGAGAGTTGACGAAAGGTCAGGGCACCCTGGCGGCCTGTTCGAACGGCTCGGACGGCGGGGCGCCGGGTGCGGGTCGAGCCGAGGGGGTGCGGGCCGGGGCGCGGATGGGGGAGGATGGGTCGCGGCACTCCGATTTTGTTCGAATGAATAGTCGAACAGATATCGATCAGGTGATCTATTCGTACTATTTGTTCGGCCATTCCGAACCACTCGAACGAGTGATTGCGGGGCGCCATCGAATGGGCCCACGATGAAGCTGCAACACGCATGTGCAAGGCGACACTTCATCGGGATATGCGAAGGGCTCCCCTCATGTCGACCGAAACCAATGCTGGTATTCCTGCGCCTGGTGCGCGATCGGAGATCCGGCAGCAGCAGAGTCTGAGCACGGCGGGCGCGCGGAACCTCGCGACGACCACGAAGTCCGCTCCGCAGATGCAGGGCATCAGCCCGCGCTGGCTGCTCAGGAAGCTGCCCTGGGTGCAGGTGTCCGGCGGCACCTATCGGGTCAACCGCCGCCTGCGCTACTCGGTCGGCCGCGGCCGGGTGAGTTTCGTCAAGACCGGCACCGAGGTGCGGATCGTCCCGCCCACCCTGGCCGAGGTGCCGGCGCTGCGCGGTTTCCAGGACGAGGCCGTGCTGGAGGAGCTGGCCTCGCGCTTCGTGCAGCGGGACTTCCACGCGGGCGACGTCCTGGTCCGCGCCGGGGCGCCGATCACCGAGGTCTTCCTGATCGCGCACGGCAAGCTCGACCGGCTGGGCACCGGCAAGTACGGCGAGGAGACGGTGCTCGGCTCGCTCGCGGACGGCGACCCCATCGGCGACGAGGCGATCCGGCAGGACGGCGGCGACTGGCCGTACACCGTCCGCGCCGCGACCTCCGGCACCGTGCTGACGCTGTCCTGGCCCTCCTTCCAGGAGCTGCACGACCGCTCCGAGGCGCTCCAGCTCCAGGTCATCGAGTACCTGAACGGCTTCCAGCAGGCGCAGAACAAGCACGGCGAGGCGGAGATCGACCTCTCGGCCGGCCACCGGGGCGAGTACGAGCTGCCCGGCGCCTTCGTGGACTACGAGCTGAGGCCGCGCGAGTACGAGCTGAGCGTCGCGCAGACCATCCTCAAGGTGCACACCCGGGTCGCCGACCTCTACAACCAGCCGATGAACCAGACCGAGCACCAGCTCCGGCTCACCATCGAGGCCCTGCGCGAGCGGCAGGAGCACGAGCTCGTCAACAACCCGGAGTTCGGCCTGCTCAGCAACGCCGCGTACGAGCAGCGGTTCCAGACCCACTCCGGCCCGCCCACCCCGGACGACATGGACGAGCTGCTCAGCCGCCGTCGCGGCACCAGGATGTTCCTGGCCCACCCCAGGGCCATCGCCGCCTTCGGCCGGGAGCTCAACAAGCGCGGCCTCTACCCGGGGACGGTCGAGGTCGAGGGCAAGCAGATCCTGTCCTGGCGCGGGGTTCCGGTCTTCCCGTGCAACAAGATCCCGATCGTCGGGAGCACCAGCTCGATCATCGCGATGCGAATCGGCGAGGACAACCAGGGCGTCATCGGTCTGCACCAGACCGGAATTCCGGACGAATACCAGCCGAGCCTGTCGGTGCGGTTCATGGGAATCGACGACAAGGCCATCATTTCCTACCTGGTGAGCGCCTACTACTCCGCCGCGATCCTGGTGCCGGACGCGGTCGGCGTCCTGGAGAACGTGGACATCGCGCAGTACTGACGGTGCGCGGGGCCGGTCGCAGAGCCGTGGGGGGCGGGCGGGGGGGGCCCCCCCCCCCCCCCCCCCCCCCCCCCCCCCCCCCCCGCCGGCCCCCCCCCCCCCCCCCCCCCCCCGGGGGCCCCCCCCCCCGGGGGGGGGGGGGGCCCCCCCCCCCACGGCTCTTCGAGGCCCACCATGCGGTCACTGCGGCCCAGCACCCTCCCGGGAT
>NZ_JBIWNZ010000003.1:402053-406318 GCF_044767505.1 Kitasatospora sp. NPDC101235 | reverse complement strand
GGGGGTGGGGGTGGGTCTATCTCCTCCCCCGCCGCGGGGGGGGGGGGGGGGGGGGGCGCCCCCGCGGGGGGGGCGGGGCGGGCCCCCCCCCCCCCCCCCCCCCCCCCCCCCCCACGCCCCGCGCGTGCGGGCCCGGCCCGAGGGCTGCCGGGGCGCCGTCGCACGTCGCCCCGGCACCGCAGCGCCGTCGCACGTCGCCCCGGCACCGCAGAGCAACCCCGGTCCGCCGTCGGCGGGCCGTCCCACGACAGGCGCCCGACAGGGGGAAACACCCATGACCAGTCCCACGCTGCAGCGGGACCACAAAGAGGGGCACGAGGCGGCGGGCATCCTCGCCCGGACCCGCGCCCTGGTCGACCCGGTCCTGCGGGCCGCCGTCGACTCGCTGCCGGGCACCATGCGCAAGGTGGCCGGCTACCACTTCGGCTGGTGGGAGGCCGACGGCACCCCCGCCGAGGCCCCCGCCGGCAAGGCGATCCGGCCGGCCATGGTCCTCGCCGCCACCCAGGCCCTGGGCGGCAAGCCCGCCGAGGCCGTCGCCGCGGCCGCCGCGGTGGAGCTGGTGCACAACTTCACCCTGCTCCACGACGACGTCATCGACCGGGACGACACCCGGCGCCACCGGCCCACCGCCTGGCGGGTGTTCGGCACCACCGAGGCCATCCTGGCCGGGGACGCCATGCACTCCCTCGCGCTGCGCCTGCTCGCCGAGGACACCCACCCGGCCGCCCGCGGCTCGATCCGTCGGCTCGCGGACTGCGTGGTCGAGCTCTGCGAGGGGCAGCAGATCGACTGCGCCTTCGAGCGGCGCAACGACGTCTCGCTGCCCGAGTGCCTGGCGATGGCGGAGGCCAAGACCGGCGCGTTGCTCGGCGCGGCCTGTGCGATGGGCGCTCTGTACGGGGGCGCCTCCGAGGAAGCGGCGCAGGCGTTGGACGGCTTCGGCAGGGAGATCGGCCTGGCGTTCCAGCTGATCGACGACCTGATCGGCATCTGGGGGGACCCGGCGGTCACCGGCAAGCCGGTCGGCGCGGACCTGGTCGCCCGCAAGAAGTCGCTGCCGGTGGTCGCGGCGCTGGGTTCAGGCACCGTCGAGGGCAAGCGGCTGGGCGAGCTGTACGCGCTCGAACGCCCGCTGAGCCCCGAGGAGTTGACGCAGTGCGCGGCGGCCGTCGAGGCGGCCGGCGGGCGCGGCTGGGCGCAGGGCGAGTCCTGCGAGCGGATGGCCGCGGCGATGGCGCAGCTGGCCGCCGCGGTCCCGGAGCCGGCCGCGGCCGACGAGCTGCTGGCGCTCGCCGAGCTGGTCACCCGCCGCACGCACTGAGCGGGGCTGACCGCGTCGAACGCGCGCCCCCGGGAGGGGGAAGCGCCTCTCGGGGAGTGTCCCCCCGGAGCGCCTCATGAGTGCCTCAGGAGCGCCTCAGGAGCGCCTTGGGAACGCCTCGGGAGCGCCTCGGGAGTGGGAAATCGGCCCGGCCGACTTCCCACTCCTGCTGCCCGACGCGCCCGCTGTCAGCCGAAGGCGGCCAACAGTCGCCGCTCCTTGGCGGGTTCGATGCCCTGCCGCACCGCCGCCCCCGGCCGCCCCTTGCGCCCCTCGGCGTCGGTGTCCTCCACCGGCCCGCGCGTCCGCAGCCACTCCCAGGTGTCCCGCGCCGTCTCGGCGAACGGCCGGCAGCGCAGCCCGGCCGCCTCCGCCCGGCTGGTGTCGGCCAGCCAGGCGCCCGCCAGCTCGGGCAGATCCGGTGCCCAGAGGGGGAGTTCGGTCCACGCGCCGACCTGGTCCGGCCCCTCGGCGAGCAGCGGCCCGTCCGGGATCCAGGCCAGCTCGGTGTCCGCGGCGCCCGCCACCTCCCGGCAGGTCTCCAGCCACTCGCGGAAGCGGAGCCGGCCGGGCGGCGCCGTGGTGACGAACCGCCCCGGCGTCCCGGCCGTCAGCAGGTCCAGTCCGAAGGCGGCGAAGTCCCGGACGTCGATCACCTGCATGGTCCGCTGCGGATCCCCCGGGGCGAGCACCCGCCCGCCGCGGGCCATCCGCTCCAGCCACCAGGGCAGCCGGCCGCCGAACTCGTACGGACCGATGAGCAGCCCGCTGTTCAGCACCAGCGTGCGCCGGGCGCCGAACCCCGCCAGCACGGCGCGCTCGCAGCCGGCCTTCAGGGCGTTGCCGGGCGGCTGGTCGGGCGGAGTGTCGGCGGGGCAGGGGTGCAGCGCGGAGTCCTCGTCGACCACGTGGGCGGGCCAGTCGGCGAAGGCGTGCACGGAGGAGACGAAGGTGTAGTGGCCGGCCCGGTCGCGCAGCAGTCGGGTGCTGAGCGCGGCTTGGGCGGGCTGCTGGGCGGAGGTGTCGACGACGGCGTCCCAGCTGCGGCCGTCGACCAGCCGGGCGAGGTCCCCGGCACTGTTGCGGTCGCCCCGGACGGCCTCGACGCCGGGCAGGTCGGCGGCGCTGCGGCCGCGGTTGAAGGTGGTCACCCGGTGGCCCCGGGCCAGGGCCTCGGCAGCGTAGGCCCGTCCGAGGAAGGACGAGCCTCCAAGCAGGAGGATCTTCATGCCGACGACCCTCTCTCGTCCGCCCCGCCCGTACGCGCGGATTCGCGGTGAGCAGACAGGGGATTACCGGATGCCGCATGGCGCCCGGCCCGACGTGCCACCCCACCCGGGCCCGCTTAGCATCCGATTTGTACCGCGATCGGCGACCGCACCCCGGCCTGGTGCACGACCCGCCCGCCACAGCCGGCACGAACGGCCCGCCGACGCCGAGCACTCCGCCGACCGGCTGCCCGCCCCGGACGAAGGACCCGCGATGAACCAGCCCGATCTGGAGGCCCTGGCCGCCGACGCGTACGTCTACGGCTACCCGCTGGTCGCCGGCCTCACCATGGTCGATCGGTTCGTCCGGGGCGGCCTGGGCACCCTGCCGGCGGCGCCGTTCAACCACATCAGCCACGCCACCCGGCTGGCCGGACCGGCCGACGACTTCGTCTCGGTCAACAACGACACGGTCTACTCGATCGCCCAGCTCGACCTCTCCGAGGGCCCGCAGGTGCTGCGCGTCCCGGACACCGCGGACGCCTACTACGTGCTGCAGTTGATCGACGCCTGGACGGACAACGTGGCCTACCTCGGCCGCCGGGCCACCGGCACCGGCTCGCAGACCTGGCTGATCGTCCCGCCCGGCTGGCACGGCAGCCCGCCGGACCCCGACCGGGTGGTCGAGCTGCCCACCACCGTCGGCACCCTCGTCGGCCGCTTCGCCTGCACCGGCCCGGATGACCTGCCCCGGGTCCGGGCCCTCCAGACCGCCCTGGAACTGGAGCCGCTGGAACCCGGCGGCCTGGTCGCCGGACTGCCCGAGCCGGACGGCGACGTCCCCGAGCGGCTGGCCTTCTTCGAGCGGCTACGGGTCTGGATGCAGGCCTTCCCGCCCGCCACCGCGGACATCGAGTACCAGCGCCGCTTCGCCCCGCTCGGCCTGCTGGACGACGGCGCCTCGCCGTACCGCGCGGCCGCCCCCGAGTGGACGCTGGCGCTGGCCAAGGGCCTGGCCGCCGGCCGCGAACGGGTCGAGGACGCCACCCGCCCGCCGGAGGACCACCCGCCCGGCGAGTGGCGCAGCGCGCTCCACCTCTTCGACTACAACACCGACCACCTGGGCCCCGGCACCCTGGACGACCCCGAGTGGCGCATCCCCGACCGCCGCGCCGCCTACCTCAGCCGGGCCGCCGCCGCCCGGGCCGGCCTCTGGGGCAATCACGCCTACGAGGCCTCGTTCGCGATGACCTATCACGACTCCGACGGCCGGCCCCTCTCCGGCGTCCACGACTACACCCTGCGCTTCGACCAGCCGCCCCCGGCCGGGGCGTTCTGGTCGGTCACGATGTACTCCGTCCCGGACTACTGCCTGGTGGAGAACCCGATCGACCGCTACTCGATCGGCGACCGCACCCCCGGTCTGGTCCGCAGCGAGGACGGTTCCCTCACCCTGGCCCTCCAGCACGACCAGCCCGAGGACCCGGCCGCCGCCGCCAACTGGCTCCCCACCCCGCCCGGCGAGTTCCGCCCCATCCTCCGCATCTACCAGCCCGGGCCCGCCGTCCTGGACGGCAGCTACCAGATCCCGCCGATCCACCGGGTCTGACACCCCTGCCCGCCCCCGCAGCACGGCCGCCCGGAGGCCGCAGGCCGGAATATGCAGATCGGTCTACCTATCCATGGCGCCGGGCCCGCTGTGCGTGAGAAGTCGGCTGGGTCGACTTCTCGCG
>NZ_JBIWNZ010000003.1:102473-401955 GCF_044767505.1 Kitasatospora sp. NPDC101235 | reverse complement strand
CGCGTCGGGCTCTTCGCCAGGAATATGACGGTCGGTCTACATATGTGCCCGGGCTCGGCTTCTGCTGTGCGTGGGAAGTCGGCGGGGTCGACTTCTTACGCGCCCTTCGTTGAGGTTGTGGCGGGAATATGGCGGTCGGTCTACATAGTCGGCCGGTGCCCGAGCTTGCCGTGCGTGAGAAGTCGGCTGGGTCGACTTCTCGCGCGTCGGGCTCTTCGCCAGGAATATGACGGTCGGTCTACATATGTGCCCGGGCTCGGCTTCTGCTGTGCGTGGGAAGTCGGCGGGGTCGACTTCCCACGCGCCCTTCGTTGAGGTTGCGGCGGGAATATGGCGGTCGGTCTACATATTCGGTCGATGCCCGAGCTTGCCGTGCACGAGAAGTCGGCCCGACCGACTTCCTGTGCGCCGCCGACCACGTCCGGCGCGTTGTACCCGCTGCTACCGCCTCGATGGGGAGGTCGTTGCCGTGCCCGTCGGATGCGGCGAGGTGTCCGGGCCGGGCGGCGCCGCGGTGGCCGTGCCCGAGGGGGACGGGGAGCCCGTCGGCGGGCCGGACGGCGACGGGGGCGACGTGGGCGAGCCGGACACGGTGGGTGCCGCCGTGGGCGAGGTGGTGGCGGAACCGGTCGGCACCGGCGTGGAGGGCGACGCCGATGACGGCGTCGATGGCGGCGGCGGCTCGGCCGGGGAGGAGGCGGACCCACCTCGGTTGTGCGGACCGCCCTCCAGGGTGACCACCGCCTGCGAGGGAGGCAGCGCGATCCGGGCGGTCCAGTGCGTGGCCGGTGCCTGGTCCTCGTCCACCGTGACGATCACGGTGATCCGCTGGCCGGGCGCCAGGGTGCCGGAGTCACGGCTGAGCCGGAGCCAGCCGGCGTCCGCCACCGCGCGCCAACGGATCTCCGTGGTATCGGAGTTGGTGAGGGTGAGGACGGTCCGGCTGCCGTACTCGCCGGCCTCGACGGTGAGCAGTCCGGCGGGGGCCGGTTCGCCCGTGCCCGTTGCGGAGGTGCGGTCGACCGCCGGGGCCGGTGCGGCGACCAGGGTCGGGCTACTGAGCGGGGTTGCGCCGTGGGCCGGGACCGGGATCACCGCGCCCTCGAAGATGAGTCGCGGAAAACCCGGAAGCAACGTTTCTGCATCGCCCACACCGGCGCCGTCCACACCGGTACCGCCTGCGACCATCCCGGTCGCGGCCCCCGCGAGCTCCATCCCGGGCAGACCGGGCAGACCGGGCGCACCCGGCCCCGCCGGGCCGTCCACCGCGGGCCGAGGCCGCTGCCCGGTCGGCGTTCCGGCCTCGTCCACCCGCACCGTCGACACCGAGGCAGCCGGCCCCGACCCGCCACCGCCCCGGTGTCCGGCCCAGAGCGCGATCACCGGCGCCGCCAGTACGGCCGCGAGCACCCCGGTGGTGACCACCCGCCGGCGCACCGCCAGCCCGCGCCCCGCATCCGGCGCCCGGTGCCGGGGGAAGCCGCCCTGGTCGAACCGCAGCCCCGGTTCCACCACCCGAGCAGCCACCGCCCGAGCAGCCACCGCCCGAGCTGTCGCCGCCGGAGCAGCCACCACCCGAGCCGTCGCCGCCGGAGCAGCCGCCGCGCCGGTGACCGCGGCGGCTCCGGGGAGGTCCACCGGAGCCCGCAGCAGCGCCAGCCCCGACAGCCCCGCCGCACCCTCCGCCGCCTCGCTCGCGGCCACCCGCTCCGCCGTCCCCCGGCAGGTCGGGCAGTCCACCACGTGCTGCACCAGCTCCCGCCGCAGCGCCGGGCCGAGCACCCAGTCCCGCCAGGACTCCGTCCCGGCCCCGCCGAGCCGGTCCAGCTCCGGGCAGCTGCCCACGCCGAGCACCAGCAGCGCCGCCCTGGTCCGGGCCACTTCGGCCTCGGCCCCGGCGAGCAGCGCGCGGGTCCGCTCGAACGGCAGGTCCAGCACCGCCGCCACCTCCAGCGGGGTCAGCCGGTGCCGGACGGACAGCTCCAGCGCCTCGCGCTGCTCAGGGTCGGTGCCGGCCGCCTCCGGCCAGGCGAGCGAGGACAGCTCGCGCCGCCGCCGGGCCGCCTCGGCCTCGCCCGGTTCGGCCCCGGGCGCCCGCCCGGACCCGGTACCGGTCACGCCGTGGCCGCCGCCCGCGAGCCGGCGCAGGCAGCAGTACCGGGCCAGTGAGAACAGCCAGGCGCGCAGCAGCCCGGGCTCGGCCAGCCGGGCGCCGTGCCGCCGCGCCAGCTCGCGGACCTCGCCCAGGGCGTCGGCGGCGGCGTCGTGCTCGCAGAGCACCGAGAGGCAGTAGGTGAACAGGCCGTCCACCTGCCGGTCGTACGCCACGAGCGCGGCGGCGGCCTTCGGTTCACCCGGCCTGGTCGGTTCACCCGGCCTGGTCGGTTCACCCGGCCTGGTCGGTTCACCTGGCCCGGTCGGTTCACCCGGCCCGCCCGCCCCGGTCGGCCCAACAGTTCTCGTTGTCACCCGTCCGACGGTAGGGACCGTGCACGGCTGACCCCGGCCGTTCGCCGCGTATGTACTTCTTTCGGGTAACAACATCGCCCATCTGTGTGGACGCGGGGCGAGCCCGCGGGCGGGCCGTCGTTGTCACACCCAGGCGCTACGGTGGGCCGCATGCCTCCGCGTTCCAAGACCACCGCCAAGCCCCGCCCGGCGTACCGCTGCACCGAGTGCGGCAACCAGCTGCCCAAGTGGGTCGGCCGCTGCCCGGAGTGCAACGCCTGGGGCACGGTCGAGGAGTACGGCGCGGTGCCGATCCGCACCACGGCCGCCGGCCCGGTCAGCGCGCCCGCCCGCCCGATCGCCCAGGTGGACGGCCAGGTCGCGACGGCCCGCTCGACGGGCGTGCCGGAGCTGGACCGGGTGCTCGGCGGAGGCCTGGTGCCCGGCGCGGTGGTGCTGCTGGCCGGCGAGCCCGGCGTCGGCAAGTCCACCCTGCTGCTGGACGTCGCCGCCAAGGCGGCCACCGCGCAGCACCGCACGCTCTACGTCACCGGCGAGGAGTCGGCCGGCCAGGTCCGGCTGCGCGCGGACCGGATCAACGCCCTCTCGGAGCACCTCTACCTCGCCGCCGAGCAGGACCTCGGCGCGGTGCTGGGCCACATCGAGGCGGTCAACCCCGGCCTGCTGATCCTGGACTCGGTGCAGACCATCGCCTCGGCCGAGCTGGACGGCGCCCCCGGCGGCCCGGCCCAGGTCCGCGAGGTGGCGGGCGCGCTGATCCGGGCCTCCAAGGAGCGCGGCATGGCGACCCTGCTGGTCGGCCACGTCACCAAGGACGGCCAGATCGCCGGCCCGCGACTGCTGGAGCACCTGGTGGACGTGGTGCTGAGTTTCGAGGGGGACCGGCACGCCCGGCTGCGGCTCATCCGCGGGGTCAAGAACCGCTACGGCGCCACCGACGAGGTGGGCTGCTTCGAGCTGCACGACGAGGGCATCGTCGGCCTGGCCGACCCGTCCGGCCTCTTCCTGACCAGGCGTGACAAGCCCGTCCCGGGCACCTGCCTCACCGTCACGCTGGAGGGCAAGCGCCCGCTGGTGGCCGAGGTGCAGGCGCTGATGGTGGATTCGCAGATCCCCTCCCCACGCCGCACCACCTCGGGTCTGGAGTCCCCCCGGATCGCGATGATCCTGGCCGTGGTCGAGCGGCACGGCGGGGTGAAGCTCGGCAAGCAGGACATCTACACCGCGACGGTCGGCGGGGTGAAGCTGACCGAGCCCTCCGCCGACCTCGCGGTGGCGCTCGCGGTGGCCAGCTCCTCCACCGACACCCCGCTGCCCAGCAACCTGGTGGCGATCGGCGAGGTCGGCCTGGCGGGCGAGGTGCGGCGGGTGACGGGCGTGCAGCGTCGGCTCGCCGAGGCGCACCGGCTGGGCTTCACCCACGCCCTGGTCCCGCCGGACCCGGGCAAGGTGCCGCCGGGCATGAAGGTGGTCGAGGTGGCCGACATCGGCGAGGCGCTGCGGGCCATCCCGGGCCGCCGCCGCTCCGCCGCCAAGCCGCGCACCGAGCCCCGCGGTGAGGCACCGTCGGCGCCGCCGGCCCCGCGCTCCGCCCGGGCCGCGGACCGCCCGGCGGCGTACCCCGAGGAGCTGATGGACGGCTGGGAGCCGCTCGACTCCGACGAACTGCGCTGACCCAAGCCCTGCCGAAGCCACGCACAGTTAGACTTTCCCCAGTCTCATTGGCCAGAAGGCAGTACCGAGCGGTACTGAGCGACAGAGCAACAGACCGCGGACCGGCGCACGGCGCGAGGCACGGGGTCGACCGGAGGAGTCACGTGGCAGCCAGCGACCGGGGGGCGGACAAGGCCTCCCGCGAGGAGGCCCTGCTGCGGGCCTCCCTCACCGCCATCGCGCCCGGTACCGCGCTTCGTGACGGCCTGGAGCGGGTCCTGCGGGCCAACACCGGCGGTCTGATCGTGCTGGGCTTCGACAAGACCGTCGAGTCCGTGTGCACCGGCGGCTTCGTCCTGGACGTCGAGTTCAGCGCCACCCGGCTGCGCGAGCTGTGCAAGCTCGACGGCGCTGTGGTGCTCGACAAGGACATCACCAAGATCGTCCGGGCCGGCGTGCACCTGATGCCGGACTCGACCATCCCCACCGACGAGACCGGTACCCGCCACCGCACCGCCGAGCGGGTCAACCGGCAGACCGGCTACCCGGTGGTCGCGGTCTCGCACTCGATGCGGCTGATCGCGATGTACGTCAACGGCACCCGCCGGGTGCTGGAGGACTCCACCACCGTCCTGTCCCGCGCCAACCAGGCGCTGGCCACCCTGGAGCGCTACAAGCTGCGCCTGGACGAGGTGGCCGGCACGCTCTCCGCGCTGGAGATCGAGGACCTGGTGACGGTCCGGGACGTCACCGCCGTGGCCCAGCGCCTGGAGATGGTCCGGCTGATCGCCACCGAGATCGCCGGCTACGTGCTGGAGCTCGGCATCGACGGCCGGCTGCTCTCGCTCCAGCTGGACGAGCTGATCGCGGGCGTGGAGCCGGAGCGCGAGCTGGTCGCCCGGGACTACTTCCCGGAGCGGGCGGCCAAGAAGGGCCGGACGGTCACCGAGGTGCTGGCCGACCTGGAGGCGCTCACCCACGCCGAGCTGCTGGACCTCCAGACCGTCGCCAAGGCGCTCGGCTACTCGGGCTCGCCGGAGTCGCTGGACTCCGCCGTCTCGCCGCGTGGCTACCGCCTGCTGGCGAAGATCCCGCGCCTTCCCAACACGGTCATAGAGCGCCTGGTCGAGCACTTCGGCGGCCTCCAGAAGCTGCTCGCCGCGAGCATCGACGACCTGCAGACCGTCGAGGGCGTCGGTGAGACCCGTGCCCGCTCGGTCCGCGAGGGCCTGTCCCGCCTTGCCGAATCGTCCATCCTGGAGCGCTACGTCTGACCGGACGCGCAGCCGTACGGATGCCCGAACACGGCGACGGCCCCCGGGGAGCGAACGCCTCCCGGGGGCCGTCGCACGTCCGTACCGCGCCCCGGGCCCGTACCCGCGCCCGGGCCCGTACCCGCGCCCGGACACGACGGAGCCCCCGGCCGTGCGGCCGGGGGCTCCGGTGGAAGTTGACCGGTTCTCAGCTGTCCAGGCGGATCGAGGCCCGCGCCGAGACCTTGTCCCCGGAGAGCCCGGTGAGTTCCGCGAGGACCACGTAGGTGCCGCTCGCCGGCGGCGTCTGGTCGGCGGTCGCGCACTGCGGCTTGCTGCGGCTGCGGTCCCAGGTGAAGGTCTCGGTCTGGCTGCCGTTCGCGCCGAGCTGCACCCAGATGCCGCCCTTGTCGGCCGGGCAGTCGCCGGAGGACCAGACCCGGTCGTTGTTGCTGCCGCTCACCGTGATCACGGAGGCGGTACGGCCCAGGTCCACCCGGCAGTTGGCGCCGGAGGAGTTCTTGACGGTCAGGGCCAGCCGGGGCTTGTCCTTGGGCTGGTACGAGTTCTGGGTGCCGGCCAGCTCCAGGGCGACCTGCGAGGAGGCGCAGACCGGCAGCGCCATGATCTCGGGGGTGTTCACCGCCGGAGCGCCGCCGCCGGCACCGCCGGAGCCGCCCGTACCGCCACCCGTGCCGCCACCGGTCGCGGGCGCGGCGCCGCCCCCGGGGGCCGGGTTGGCGCCGCCGGCGCCGGTGCCGCCGCTGAGGTTGACCTCGGTGCCGCCGCCGCCCGCCACCGGGCCGCCCCCGGTGCCGCCACCGCCCGGGCGCGCCGCGGGGCCGCTCGGGGAGGCGCCGGGCGTGATGGCCTGGGCCGGGGTCTGGTCCTGGGACGGAACGGCCTGCGCGGCCTTGCCCTGTGAGCCGCCGTCACCGCCTCCGCCCTGATCGATCATCAGCCAGGCGATCAGGGCGACCACCGCCGCGACGGCGACGAGCACGACGACGCGCCGACGCCAGTAGATCGAGGCCGGCAGTGGTCCGACGGGTTGACGCAGAGAAGGCACGATCAAACTCTACGAGACTGTGTGTGGCGATTGACTCACCAACACCGCACAGTCGCCCCTTCCTTCACATGATCCGCCATTTGATCCGTTCGAGCGAGCCCCAACCGGACGATTTTCGCGAGGCCCCCGGGGGTATCCGGAGTGCTCTGCTCCACTTCGGCACGGTCGGCGGGCGTGGGAGGATCGAAGGGCCATGACTGCCATCACCGCCACCGCCACTGCCGCCTCCCGGCCGCCGATGCCCCTGCCGCTGTTCCACTCGACCGTCCTGGACTGGTACGAGGCGAGTAAGCGGGACCTGCCCTGGCGGGCCCCCGACGCGACGCCCTGGGCGGTCATGGTGAGCGAGTTCATGCTCCAGCAGACCCCGGTCAAGCGCGTGCTGCCCGCCTGGGAGGCCTGGCTCACCCGCTGGCCGACCCCGGCCGACCTCGCCGCCGACGCGCCGGGCGAGGCGGTCCGGATGTGGGGCCGGCTGGGCTACCCGCGCCGGGCGCTGCGCCTGCACGCGGCCGCGGTGGCGATCACCGAGGAGCACGGCGGCGAGGTCCCGGACGACCACGCCACCCTGCTCTCGCTGCCCGGGGTGGGGGAGTACACCGCCGCCGCCGTCGCCTCCTTCGCCTTCCGCCAGCGGCACGTCGTGCTGGACACCAACGTCCGCCGGGTCTTCGCCCGTGCGGTGACCGGCGTCGAGTACCCGGCCCAGGCCACCACCGCCGCCGAGCGCCGCACCGCCACCGCGCTGCTGCCGGACGACGCCGAGACGGCCGCCACCTGGGCGGTCGGCGTGATGGAGCTGGGCGCGCTGGTCTGTACCGCGCGCGGCCCGGAGTGCGGGGACTGCCCGCTGTTCACCGCCTGCGCCTGGCAGCGGGCCGGCCGCCCGCCGTACGAGGGCCCGGCCCGGCGCGGCCAGTCCTACGAGGGGACGGACCGCCAGGTGCGCGGGAAGCTGCTCGCGGTGCTGCGCGAGGCGCACGGGACGGTGCCGCAGGCCCGGCTGGACGCGGTCTGGCCGGACGCGGTGCAACGGGCCCGGGCGCTGGACGGCCTGGTGGCGGACGGCCTGGTCGAGCCGGTCGAGCAGGGCGTCTACCGCCTGCCCCAGTGAACGACGGTGAACGACAGTGAACGACGGCGCCCCCGGAAGGACGAACCTCCCGGGGGCGCCGTACGGGGCGGGACCGTCAGACGGCCGCCGCCTCCAGCGAGGCCTCGGCCGGCTTCTCGCTCTTGCCGGTCCCGCGCAGCGGCACCTCGCGCAGGAACACCGCCGCGGCGATCGCGATCACGGCCACGCCGGCGCCCCACAGGAAGACGGTGTGCATGCCGTTGGACACCGCGTGGTGGTAGGCGTCCTGGATGGCCGGGTCCAGCTGGCGCAGCGCGGCCGGGCTCATCTGGCCCGGGTCCTGTACGCCACCGCCGGCGACGGCTTGCTCGCCGAGCCGCTCCTTCATGGTGTCGGTCACCCGGTTGTTGAACAGGGCGCCGAACAGCGCGACACCGAAGGAACCGCCGATGGTGCGGAACAGGGTGGCGGTGGAGCTGGCCACGCCCATGTCCTTGAGCTCGACGCTGTTCTGCGCGACCAGCATGGTGATCTGCATCAGGAAGCCCATGCCGGCGCCCAGCACGATCATCCAGCAGGCGGAGGTGAAGCTGCTGGTGCCGGTGCCCATGGTGGAGAGCAGGATCAGGCCGGCGGTCATCACGAGGGTGCCGATGATCGGGTAGATCCGGTACTTGCCGGTCTTGGTGACGGCCTGGCCGACCACCAGCGAGATCACCAGCATGCCGAACATCATCGGCATCAGCAGCAGCCCGGAGTTGGTGGCCGAGGCGCCCTGGACGATCTGCTGATAGAGCGGCAGGAAGACGGTCGAGCCGAACATCACGAAGCCGACGATGAAGCCGATGATCGAGACCAGGGTGAAGTTCAGGTTGCGGAACAGGCTCAGCGGGAGCATCGGCTCCTCGACCCGCTGCTCCACGTAGCAGAAGGCGATCAGCGAGGCGGCGGCGAGCGCGGCCAGGCCGAGGATCTCCTTGGAGCCCCAGGCGTACTGCTGGCCGCCCCAGGTGGTGATCAGCA
The DNA here is from genome assembly GCF_044767505.1 of Kitasatospora sp. NPDC101235. Classification (NCBI taxonomy): domain Bacteria; kingdom Bacillati; phylum Actinomycetota; class Actinomycetes; order Kitasatosporales; family Streptomycetaceae; genus Kitasatospora; species Kitasatospora sp. NPDC101235. The sequence goes on along the minus strand of NZ_JBIWNZ010000003.1, from coordinate 393,413 downwards.
CCAGTGAGGTGATGCCGACGGTGAGCAGGACGGCGCCCAGGTAGTCGATCTTGGCGGTGCTGCGGACCTTCGGCAGCTTCAGGGTGACGACGACCACGGCGAGCGCGACCACGCCGAGCGGCAGGTTGATGTAGAAGGTCCAGTGCCAGCTCAGGTGGTCGGTGATGAAGCCGCCGACCAGCGGGCCGCCGATGGTGGCGAGGGCCATCACCGCAGCGAACATGCCCTGGTACTTGCCGCGGTCGCGCGGCGGGACGAGCGCACCCATGATCGACATGACGCCGACCATCAGACCGCCGGCGCCCAGGCCCTGGACGGCGCGGAAGCCGATCAGCTCGTTCATGTTCTGCGACAGGCCGGACAGCGCCGAGCCCACCAGGAAGATCACGATCGAGGTGAGGAAGGCGCCCTTGCGGCCGTACATGTCGCCGAGCTTGCCCCAGATCGGGGTGGAGGCGGCGGTGGCCAGGGTGTACGAGGTGACCACCCAGGACAGGTGCTCGGCGCCGCCGAGATCGCCGACGATGGTCGGCATCGCGGTGCCGACGATCAGGTTGTCGAGCATGGCCAGCAGCATGGTGACGACCAGGCCGACCATCACGAGGCGGATCTCGCGCGGTGACCGCGGTTTCTCCTCCTCGGCCGTCTTGTCCTCCGGTACCGGGCCGGCGGGCTTGGACTGTGACATGAGGTGGGGTCTCCCGGAGGGTGGTTCGGACGGGGCGTCGTGCCGTGCGGCGGATCACTTACTTGTCGCCCGGCTAGTTTATCGACCGTCGGCACGGTAAGTTGTTTCCTAGCCGGTCGTCAAGCTAGTTTCCCAGCCGGCCGCCTGGGCAGGGAGAATGAGCCCGGGGCGGACACCACCTCCCGGGGTCCGCATTACACCGACGCAGTCATGAGGCAGGCCATGGGCACTCCGCACAGCCCCCGCAGTGACACCCGGGCTCGCATCATCGAGGTGTCACTGGAGCTCTTCGCCGAGCAGGGCTACGAGCAGACCTCACTGCGCGAGATCGCCGACCGCCTGGGCGTCACCAAGGCCGCGCTGTACTACCACTTCAAGACCAAGGACGACATCGTCCTGGGCATCGTCGAGCGGATGGCCGCGCCGATCGACGAGACCATCGCGTGGGGCCGCAAGCAGGCCTGGAGCCCGGAGATGCGCGACGAGCTGATCCGCCGCTTCGCGGATGGGATGGCCGAGCGGGCCCCGCTGCTGCGCTTCTTCCACGAGAACCAGCCCGCGCTGCGCGAGTCCCCGGCCGGGCTGGCCTTCAAGGACCGGATGATCACCATGATGCAGCTGGTGCACGGGCCGGAAGCGGACTTCCACGACCGGCTGCGGGCCGCGATGGCGCTGTTCACCGTCCACTCGTCGCTGTTCCTGCTCAAGCAGGACAACGCGGACTGCGGTCACGCCCGGAACGTGTGGGGCGAGCAGCTGCCCGCCGCCGACCTGGACGCGGCGATCGGGGCGGCCCGGGACATCGCACTGGAGATCGGCGCCGGGATCAGCCACCCCGCCCCGGCCCCCGCCCCCGCCGGGACCTGAGGGCGCCGGACGGCTCAGAAGTCCGTGACGCCGTGCCCCGCGAGGTAGGCGATCGGGTCGACCACCGCGCCGTAGCGGTTGCTGGTGCGGATCTCGAAGTGCAGGTGCGGGCCGGTCGAGTTGCCGGTGCTCCCGGACAGCCCGATCCGCTCGCCCGCCGACACCCGCCGGCCCGCCGGGACGGCGAGCGAGGACATGTGGGCGTACTGCGCGAAGTGCCCGTCCGCCAGCCGCAGCACGACCTCCTTGCCGTACGCGCCGTCCCAGCCGGCCGACACCACGGTCGCGTCGCCGACCGCCAGCAGCGGCGTGCCCGGGGAGACCGCGAAGTCCACCCCGGTGTGGTAGCCGGCCGCGTAGCCGCGGTCGGCCTTCCCGTACGGGTTGCTGGTCGGTGCGTTCGGCACCGGCGCCGACCACCCGGGAGCCGGCGCCGGCCCGGGTTCGGGCTCGGGGGCCGGCCCGGCGGCGGGCTCCGGCTCCGGCTGCGGCGCCGGCGGTCCGAGCGGCAGCAGGTTGGCCGCCACCGCCACGAACTGCTGCGCCGAGTCGCCGTCGTCGGGCAGCTTGTACGGGCTGGGGCCGGCCACCTGGACCAGCCCCGCACTCGGTACCTGCGCCTGCGGCACGGTGAAGGCCGAGCTGCCCGGCGTGGTGGGCCGCACGGTCTGCGCCGAGGCCGTGCCCGGGGTGGCCGCCAGCAGCACCCCGGCGAGCAGCGCGGCGACGCTTCCGGCGGACACCAGCGCGTGGTCGTGCTCGGCCCGCTGCCGGCTGCCGGGCAGGGTGGTGTGCCGGGGCGAGCCGAGGGCGCGCAGCGGAGCGACGTGGGTACGGACGGCGTGGCCGATCCTGGGCTGCCAGGCCGCGGCCTGGGCCGCCGCGAGGGCGGTGAGCCGGCGCAGGGCCGGCCCCACGGGCGGGACGGTGGACATCGCTTGCCGTACCTCACGGGTCGTACGAGGGCAGCACGGAGGGCCCGTTCGGGCGCGTGCTGAGCGGGGGACCACTCAGGTTTAACGGTCACCGAGCGGAGTCCCAAACGGGGTGACGTACTACGGCGTGTAGTCAGCGTGGCGCCGGAGATTCGAACCGGCGGAGTAGCGACCACGGGATCCGGTCGTCCACGGCCGCTCGGGGCGCCCGCCGATTCCGCCGCCCCGGCTACTACCGCCGGTCGTACCGGGCCGGAGGCCTGTGACCAGCACCACGCGCGGCCGGGGTTTGCGGGCTCGGACCGCTTTCCGTCCGCACCGCTGACCGGTCCGGCCCGCTGCGGGACCATCGAGCCATGTATGGCAACAGGAGCGAAGACCCCGACGCCAGTGACCGCCCGAGCCTGCCGGACCGCCGCTTCGCCGCCCTGCGCGGCTGCGAGCGACTGCTGTCCGGCGTCCGGCCGCAGAGCATCCGTGAACGCCTCGCCGACCTGGCAGGCACGCTGCCGGGCGCCGCCCCCGGTCCGCACGGCGCCGCCGACCTGGACGGCCGCCCGGACCAGTACGGCGACGGTGTGGTCCGCACCCTGGAGCGCCGGGTCGCCGAGCTGCTCGGCACCGAGGACGCGGCCTTCTTCCCGACCGGCACGATGGCCCAGCAGATCGCCCTGCGGATCCACGCCGAGGCCGCGGGGCCGCGCACCGTGGTCACCCACCCGCTGGCCCACACCGACCGGCACGAGCGGCACGTGCTCGCCGTCCTGTCCGGCCTGCGCAGCCTCTGGCCGACCACCGCGCCCCGCCAGCCCACCGCCGAGGAGCTGCGCGCCCTGGACGAGCCGTACGCCGCGCTGAGCCTGGAGCTGCCGCTGCGCGACGCCGGGTTCGTGCTGCCCGGCTGGGCGGAGCTGGTGGAGCTGGCCGCGGTGGTGCGCGGGGAGCACGGTGCGGCGCTGCACCTGGACGGCGCCCGGATCTGGGAGTCCGCCGTCGCCCTCGGCCGGCCGCTGCCGGAGGTCGCCGGCCTGGCCGACTCGGTCTACGTCTCCTTCTACAAGACGCTCGGCGGGATCAGCGGCGCCGCGCTGGCCGGCCCGGGCGGCTTCGTCCGCACCGCCCGGGCCTGGCGGCACCGCTACGGCGGGCAGCTCTACCAGCAGTGGCCGTTCGCGCTGGCCGCGCTGGCCGGGCTGGAGCGCGAACTGCCGCGGCTGGCCGGGTACGTGGCGCACGCCGGGACGGTCGCCGGGGCGCTGGCCCGGGCGTTCGCCGCCGTCCCCGGCGCCCGGGTGCACCCGGCCCCGCCGCACACCCACCAGTTCCAGCTCTGGCTGCCGTACCCGGCCGGGGAGTTGGAGGAGGCCGGGCTGGGGCTGGCCGAGGAGACCGGGATCGGGCTGTTCGGTGCCTGGCGCGAGTGCGGGCCGCCGGGGCTCTCGATGACCGAGGTCACGGTCGCCGCGGCCGCCCTCGACTGGACCGGCGCCGACGTCGCGGTGGCCGCCGCCGCCTTCCTGGACCGGTTACCGGCCGACCGGTCCTGACAAAGCGTCCGGCCCGCCCCCGCGCGTTGCGGGGACGGGCCGGACGTGGAGTTGTCAGAGCTGCCTGGTCACAGGCCGATCGCTACCGGGGTGACGATCAGTTGTCGACCGGGCGGACCCGGATCCAGGTCTCCAGGTAGTTCGAGGACTCGTTCTCGACCTCGATGCTGGTCCCGGTCTTCGGGACGTTGACACCGCTGTACTGGTTGTCCTTGCTCCACCACGACTTCAGGTCGTTGAACTCGTCGACGCCCTTGGCCTTCGGGATGACGGTCTCGGCGCCGGCCTTGTGCAGGGTCAGCGCCGGGACGCGGCGGGAGCCGAAGGTGGAGTCGAAGCCCTGCATGCGCGGACGCATCAGGGTGCCGTCGTTCCACTTCAGCGGGGTCGGGTGCGAGTCGACCGGCAGGATCAGGCCCTGGCCCGGGTGGGCGCTGACGTTGTTGTCGGTCTGCGACTCGTCCCAGTACCAGATCAGCAGGCCGGGCTGGTACGAGAAGTGCTCGACCCAGTTCGGCTTGTCGGCGAAGCCGAAGTTGTACGGGCCGGTCTTCAGGGTCTGGTCGAAGGACACGTACTGCCGGTTCTCCGCGATGTAGTACTGCGCGTAGTCCTTGGAGTACGAGCCGCCGAAGCGGGAGAACCCGTCGGCCACCCAGCCGTTGTCACCGTTCTCGACGTCGTCGCTGAACACGGTGGCGCCGTCGGCGACGACCGTGATGTTGTCCAGCGTCAGGCCGCGGAAGTGCAGGCCGCCGTCGGTGGTGTTGTGGTAGCGGAACTTGATCTGCTTGCCCGCGTAGGCGTCCAGGTTGAAGGACAGGTCGCCCCAGGCGGCCACCTGGCCGCTGAGGGCCGGGCGGTCGTTCTCGCGGGGCAGCGCGGTGCCGTTCCAGGTGCCGTCGATGACGGTCCAGGTCTTGCCGCCGTCGGTGGAGACCTCGCCGAACGCGTAGTCGAAGTCCTGCTCCAGCTCGTACCAGGCCTTGGCGTTGATGCTGGCCTTGGTCTTGCCGGTCAGGTCGATGTCGCGGGTGAGCGTGACGTTCAGGTTGTCGGCGCTGCCGCTCCACCACTCACCGGTGCCGCCGAACGGCTTGTTGATCTCGGTGGTGATGCTCTTCTTCGGCAGGTCGACGATCAGACCCTGCGGCAGGTTGCTGTTGTACTCCGCCGGGCCGATGTGGTGGGTCGACTCGGTGCCCGCCTTGGCGCGGTCGGCCTTCAGCCAGCCCAGCTTGTACTTGCTCCAGGCGTCGAGGTCGTTCGGCATGTCGCCGATGCTGTTCTTGCCCTCGCCGAGCCAGGAACCGGAGGACATCAGCGACCAGAAGCCGACCGAGTTGTCGATGCCCTTGCCAGCGGTGTCGTAGAGGTCCGGCAGACCGAGGTCGTGGCCGTACTCGTGGGCGAAGACGCCGAGGCCGCCGTTCTCCGGCTGCATCGTGTAGTCGCCGATCCACAGGCCGCTGTTGCCGACCTGGACGCCACCGAGCTTGTTGCCCTCGGGGCCGGCCTTGCCCTGCAGGTTGCCGTAGACGTACGAGCGGTGCGCCCACAGGGCCTTGCTGCCCTGCTTGCCGCCACCGGCCGACTTGTCCTCACCGGCGTGCACGATCTGGAAGTGGTCGATGTACCCGTCGGGCTGGTTGAAGTTCCCGTCGTGGTGCGAGCCGTAGCGGTCCCACTGGTCGTACTGGGCCAGGGTCGCCTTGATCTGCGCCTCGGTCTGACCCTTGGCCAGCTGGTCCTTGTACCAGATGTCCACGGCGTCGCGGATCAGGTCCTGGGCGCTGGCGCAGACGTTGGAGCCGCAGTAGTCGGAGCCGTAACGGGCCTCGTTCCACGGCACCCGGACCCAGTCCGAGACCACGCCGTCGACCGAGTAGCGGCCCGAGGACTGCTTCTCGTAGTAGGTCTTCAGCGAGGGCTTGTCCTTGGAGAAGTACAGGTCCTGGAAGTGCTGCTGGTTGTAGTCGGCCTGCCAGGCGGTCGAGTTGTTGGTGGCCGGGTCCGGCTTCTCGATCTCGTTGTGCTTCGGGCCGGCCTCGCCGCCGTACTTGACCTTGCCGTCCGGCGTCTTGGTGGTGTTGTCCACCTGGTCACCGAAGTCGACCAGGATGGTGAAGATCTTGTCCGTGCGCTCGCGGGCGAGCTCGACGTACTTGTCCTTGCCGAGCTTCACGCTGGTGCTGCCGTTGTGCTGCTCGACCTGGGCGGTGCCGTTGAGCAGCTTCTCGGTGGCGGCCTTCTGCTCCGCCTCCACCTTCGCGGTCAGCGGGCCCGGAAGGTTGTGCTCGGTGTTCTGGACGGCGTCGGCCGGGTCCTTCGGGACCGGGGCCGAGCCGGCGGCGACGGCGGTGCCCGGGAACAGGCCCGCGCCGAGCGTGACTATGACCGCTGCGGCCGTGGCAGCCGCAGCGGTTCTCCTGGTGTTCTTCAACGTTGTGACGTCCTCCCCGACCGGGGCCAGCTTCTGGCCAAAGCCCGGCAAACCAAAATGAAAGACAGGTGGACGTCATTTGATACAAGCGTGCACAGAAAAGATAGACCTTGACCGTGACATGGTCACGGCGCTATGCTCCGCGACTTCCCATAATCTGACCCTGTGTCAACCGGATGTTCGTTAAAGCTTGCTGAGAAACCGAGCGCACCCGCACCAGCCAGCACGGGAGCCAGCCGCCCCGCTCCGCCACGCTGCCGGCCCGCCCGGGACGGAACGCACCGAGCCCCCGGCGTGAACGCCGGGGGCTCGATGGCTGTGAAGTTGTCTGTTAAAAGTTGGGTTACTTCGTCAGGTCCGGACCGGACGAGGCGACCGCGGCCGGGGTGTCCGCGACGGCCGACTTCTCCTCGCCGCGGAAGGTGAACTTGGCGTCCTTGCCCTCGCCCTCGACGTCGACGACGACGATGTGGCCGGCCCGCAGCTCGCCGAAGAGGATCTTCTCCGAGAGGTGGTCCTCGATGTCGCGCTGGATGGTGCGGCGCAGCGGACGGGCACCCAGGATCGGGTCGTAGCCGCGCTTGGCCAGCAGCTTCTTGGCCTCGACGCTGAGCTCCAGGCCCATGTCCTTGTCCTTGAGCCGCTCGTCCACCTTGGCGATCATGAGGTCGACGATCTGGATGATGTCGTCCTCGGACAGCTGGTGGAACACCACGATGTCGTCGACACGGTTCAGGAACTCGGGGCGGAAGTGCTGCTTGAGCTCCTCGCCGACCTTCGCCTTCATCCGCTCGTACCCGGTCTGGGTGTCACCCGCGGCCGCGAAGCCGAGGTTGAAGCCCTTCGAGATGTCCCGGGTGCCGAGGTTGGTCGTCATGATGATGACGGTGTTCTTGAAGTCCACCACGCGGCCCTGGGAGTCGGTCAGGCGACCGTCCTCCAGGATCTGCAGCAGCGAGTTGAAGATGTCCGGGTGGGCCTTCTCGACCTCGTCGAAGAGGACGACCGAGAACGGCTTGCGGCGGACCTTCTCGGTCAGCTGGCCGCCCTCCTCGTAGCCCACGTAGCCGGGCGGGGAGCCGAACAGCCGGGAGACGGTGTGCTTCTCGGAGAACTCGGACATGTCGAGCGCGATCAGCGCGTCCTCGTCGCCGAACAGGAACTCCGCCAGCGTCTTGGACAGCTCGGTCTTACCGACACCGGACGGGCCGGCGAAGATGAACGAACCGCCGGGGCGCTTCGGGTCCTTGAGGCCCGCACGGGTGCGCCGGATGGCCTGGGAGAGCGCCTTGATGGCGTCCTTCTGGCCGATGACGCGCTTGTGCAGCTCGTCCTCCATGCGCAGCAGGCGGGACGTCTCCTCCTCGGTCAGCTTGAAGACCGGGATGCCGGTGGCGGTGGCCAGGACCTCGGCGATGAGCTCCTCGTTGACCTCCGCGACGACGTCCATGTCGCCGGCCTTCCACTCCTTCTCGCGCTTGGCCTTGGCCTGCAGGAGCTGCTTCTCGTCGTCGCGCAGGGACGCGGCCTTCTCGAAGTCCTGCGCGTCGATCGCGCTCTCCTTCTCGCGGCGCACGTCGGCGATCTTCTCGTCGAACTCGCGCAGGTCCGGCGGCGCGGTCATCCGGCGGATGCGCATCCGGGAGCCGGCCTCGTCGATCAGGTCGATCGCCTTGTCCGGCAGGAAGCGGTCCGAGATGTACCGGTCGGCCAGGGTGGCGGCGGCGACCAGGGCGGAGTCCGTGATGGAGACCCGGTGGTGGGCCTCGTAGCGGTCGCGCAGACCCTTGAGGATCTCGATGGTGTGGGGCAGGGAGGGCTCGGCGACCTGGATCGGCTGGAAGCGGCGCTCCAGCGCGGCGTCCTTCTCCAGGTGCTTGCGGTACTCGTCCAGGGTGGTGGCACCGATGGTCTGCAGCTCGCCGCGGGCCAGCATCGGCTTGAGGATGCTGGCGGCGTCGATGGCGCCCTCGGCGGCGCCCGCGCCGACCAGGGTGTGCAGCTCGTCGATGAACAGGATGATGTCGCCGCGGGTGCGGATCTCCTTGAGCACCTTCTTCAGGCGCTCCTCGAAGTCACCGCGGTAGCGCGAGCCGGCCACCAGGGCGCCCAGGTCCAGCGTGTAGAGCTGCTTGTCCTTGAGCGTCTCCGGGACCTCGCCCTTGACGATCGCCTGGGCCAGGCCCTCGACCACGGCGGTCTTGCCGACACCGGGCTCACCGATCAGCACCGGGTTGTTCTTGGTGCGGCGGGACAGCACCTGCATGACCCGCTCGATCTCCTTCTCGCGCCCGATGACCGGGTCGAGCTTGGCCTCGCGGGCGGCCTGGGTGAGGTTGCGGCCGAACTGGTCCAGGACCAGGGAGGTCGACGGGGTGCCCTCGGCGGGCCCGCCGGCCGTGGCCGACTCCTTGCCGCCGCCGGTCTGGTAGCCGGAGAGCAGCTGGATGACCTGCTGGCGCACCCGGTTGAGGTCGGCGCCCAGCTTCACCAGGACCTGGGCGGCGACGCCCTCGCCCTCGCGGATCAGGCCGAGCAGGATGTGCTCGGTGCCGATGTAGTTGTGGCCGAGCTGGAGGGCCTCGCGGAGCGACAGCTCCAGGACCTTCTTCGCCCGGGGGGTGAAGGGAATGTGGCCGGACGGGGCCTGCTGGCCCTGGCCGATGATCTCCTCGACCTGCTGGCGAACGGCCTCAAGAGAAATCCCGAGGCTCTCCAGGGCCTTGGCGGCGACGCCCTCGCCCTCGTGGATCAGACCCAGGAGGATGTGCTCGGTGCCGATGTAGTTGTGGTTGAGCATCCGGGCTTCTTCCTGAGCCAGGACGACAACCCGCCGCGCGCGGTCGGTGAACCTCTCGAACATCGTTTATCGCTCCTCAGAGCGGTCGGGCAGTTCGGGGTCCGTCCCCGCCCTGTCCTTCCGCATGCTAGTCCCGCTCAGCGGCGCGGCCCACGGATTCACTCCCCGGTAGAGGAGCGAGATGCTGCGCGACCAGCCGACACCAATCCCAACCTGATGCTGGGAAACGGTGTTCCCACAGGTGGGCCGGATGCACCGGATTCCGCTACGCCATCGGCGAACACGTGCCGCCGGGGCGCGGCCGGAACCGTCCGTCCGGTCGCCCATACTGCCCCTGGACGGACCGAAGAACCCGTCCACCTGCATTCATACCCGGTATCGGGACGGTTCTCGCGCAGTTTCCGCGGTGGCGGTGTTCGCCTGGCGAGAAGTCCGGCCGCGGCGACGGTGGTTCGACGGCGGCCGGGGGCCGGGTACGCCGTCCCGGTGGTGTCCGCGCTACCGCTTCGCTCCTACAGCGTTGCACAGACCGTGATTGTTCCGCCGCCCGAGCCCGCGCCCGGCAGGGCCCCCGGAACCGGTGGTGGCGCGGCCGTCCGGGCACGCGCCGCGGGGCGCGGAGGAGACCCTCCGCGCCCCGTGCGTGTGATGGCGGCGCCGCCTTCGGCCGCCGGGGCCCCGCACCCGCTCCGGCGGGCCTGCGGCGCCGGGATCAGGACGCGTTGGCCTTCTCGTAGGCCTCGCGCACGTTGCTCGGAACCCGGCCGCGGTCGTTGACCTCCAGGCCCTGCTCCTTGGCCCACGCGCGGATCTTGGCGGTGTCGGGCGCACCGCCGCCGGACGGACGCGCAGCACCGCCGCGGCCCGGACGACGGGCACCGGCGAGCCGGCCGCTCTGCTTGCGGCCCTTCTCCACGTACGGCGCCAGCAGACCGCGGAGCTTGTCCGCGTTGGCGCTCTTCAGGTCGATCTCGTAGGCAACGCCGTCGAGGGCGAACGTCACCGTCTCGTCCGCCGAACCGCCGTCGAGATCGTCTTCAAGAATGACCTGCACCCTCTGTGCCACGGGCTTCCCTTTCCGCTAAACGACCCATTGCCTAAGGAAAGGAAAGCGCCTTTCTCCGGAAAACACAAACCCTTGACCCGGGTGGAGCGGCTCAGAGGTGCAGCAGCATGCGCGAGTTGCCCAGTGTGTTGGGCTTCACCCGCTCCAGGTCGAGGAACTCGGCGACGCCTTCATCGTACGAGCGGAGGAGTTCTTCATAGACATCCGTAGCGATCGCCGCCGGGTCTGTCGTACCATCATCGGTTTCCTGGAGCTCGCCGATCTCGACGAAACCGTGTTTCGCGAAGAACGCGACCTCGAACGTCAAGCAGAAAATCCGACGGACGCCCAGCCAGCGTGCCGTCTGCACCAGCTTCTCCAGCAGCAGGTGCCCGATCCCGGAGCCCCGGACGACCGGATCCACCGCGAGCGTGCGGACCTCGGCGAGGTCCTCCCACATCACGTGCAGTGCGCCGCAGGCCACCACCACGCCGTTGTCGTCGCGTTCCGCGACCCAGAACTCCTGGACGGATTCGAACAGTGTGACTGTGGGCTTGTCCAGCAGAATGCCGTCGCGCGAGTAGGTGTCGATGAGCCTGCGTACTGCCCGCACGTCCGTGGTCCGCGCCCGGCGGATGGTGACCTCCATGGTCGGGACGTTATCGCGCCGCTCCCGGTTCCGTCCCACCGGTATCCGGTCCGTCGTCCGCGGAATCCGCGCCGGTCGGATCGGACGGGAACAGTGCGGCCACCCGCAAGGCGTCCCGGAGCGCTTCGCGTTGCTCGGGCGACATCAGGCCGAAGAAGTGCACCAGGGCCGCCGCCGGATTGTCACTGGTGGCCCAGGCGTCGTTCATCAGGGCCGCCGTGTACGCCTCACGCGAGGAGACCGGTTCATATCGATAGGCCCGGCCGACCCGCTCGCGGCGCAGCCAGCCCTTTCTGTGGAGCTTGTCCAGGACGGTCATCACCGTGGTGTACGCGATTTCGCGTTCCGACCGCAGATCCAGGAGAACCTCGCGAACCGTGACCGGTCGGTTCCACTGCCACACCCGGGTCATGATGGCGTTCTCAAGTTCGCCGAGTTGCCGGACCATAGTGCGGCCAGGATAGGGAGTGAATGGGGCAAATCTTGTGAAGTGCGCCAAACCGGCGCGCCGCCACCCCCGGGAATCGGGAATGGCGGCGCGCCGGTCGTCCGGGGCGGCTGACGGCGTCAGTCGCGGGTGCCGCCCGTCGCTCCTCGCGGTCCTCGCGGTCCTCGCGGGGCCGCTCGGCCACGCGGGATCAGTCGATGTCTTCCTTGGTCCGCTGGGCCCCGCCCTGGCTGCGGACGATGGCCCGCACCAGGAATCCGAAGCCGATCGCCATGACCAGCGGCGGCACGATCGCGCTGACGTAGTCCATCAGGTCACTCCTCCTCGGTCTTCTCCGCCGTGGCGGCGGAAGCCTTCGGCTCCGGCTTCACCAGCGGGAAGAGCACCGTCTCCCGGATGTTCTTGCCGGTCAGCAGCATGATCAGGCGGTCCACGCCGAGGCCGAGGCCACCGGTCGGGGGCATCGCGTACTCCAGGGCACGCAGGAAGTCCTCGTCCACCTGCATCGCCTCGACGTCGCCACCGGCCGCCAGCAGCGACTGGGCGGTGAGACGGGCGCGCTGCTCGACCGGGTCGACCAGCTCGGAGTAGGCGGTGCCGATCTCGGTACCGAAGATCACCAGGTCCCACTTCTCGGCCACGCCGGGCTGCGAGCGGTGCTGGCGGGTCAGCGGGGAGACCTCGGTCGGGTAGTCCTTGATGAAGGTCGGCCGGACGGCGTTCTCCTCCAGCAGGCGCTCGACCATCTCCAGCACGATCTGACCGTGGCCCCAGTCCTTCTCGAACGGGATGCCGTGCTCGGTGGCCAGCTTGCGCAGCTCCTCGACGCCGGTCTCCGGGGTGACCTCGACGCCCAGGTGGGCGGAGATGCCCGGGTAGACGCCGACCTCCTCCCACGGCTCGGCCAGGTCGATCTCGTGCTCGACGCCGTGCGCGTCCACGCCCCTGATCACCGTGGTGCCCAGCGCGTCCCGGGCCGCGTTGACGATCGTCTCGCGGATCAGCTCGGCCTGGGTGCCGTAGTCGCCGTACGCCTCGTACGACTCCAGCGAGGTGAACTCCGGGTTGTGGGTGGAGTCCGCGCCCTCGTTGCGGAAGTTGCGGTTGATCTCGAAGACCTTCTCGGCGCCGCCGACCACCAGCCGCTTGAGGTACAGCTCGGGGGCGATGCGCATGTAGAGGTCGATGTCGTACGCGTTGATGTGCGTCTTGAACGGACGCGCGTTGGCGCCGCCGTGCACCGGCTGGAGCATCGGGGTCTCGACCTCGATGTAGCCGCGGTCCTCGTACGTGCGGCGGATCGAGCGGACGACCTTGCTGCGCAGGTGCAGGATCTCGCGGGCCTCGGGGTTGACGATCAGGTCCACGTAGCGCTGGCGGACCCGGGCCTCCGGGTCGGTCAGGCCCTTGTGCTTGTCCGGCAGCGGGCGCAGGCACTTGGCGGTGAGCTCCCAGCGGTCGACCATCACGGACAGCTCGCCGCGCTTGGAGGTGATCACCTCGCCCTCGACGCCGACCTGGTCACCGAGGTCGATGTCGGTCTTCCAGGCCGCCAGCCGCTCAGCGCCCAGCTTGTCCAGGGAGAACATCACCTGGAGGTCGCCGGTGCCGTCGCGCAGGGTGGCGAAGCAGAGCTTGCCGCCGGTGCGGGAGAGGATCACGCGGCCGGTCACGCCGGCCCGCTCGCCGGTCGCGGTGTCCGGCTCCAGGTCCGGGTGCTTGGCACGCAGGTCCGCGATGGTGGTGGTGCGGGGGAATCCGACCGGGTACGGGTCGACACCGGCCGCCCGGAGCCGGTCCAGCTTCTCGCGCCGGACGCGCATCTGCTCGGGAAGGTCGTCGGTCGCGGGAACAAGGCTCTGATCGGTCACCCCACAAGGGTAGCCAGCCACACACGGTGCTCCGCCACGGGATTACCGCAGGGGAGACCGCGGCGGCGGTCTCCCCTCGGGGACGGCGGGTGATCCGGCTCAGCCGGTGCCGGTGGCGAGTTCGATGTCCTCGATCTCGTCGGGGCCCTGGTCGGCGGGCGGAGTGGGGTGGGCCGGGGGCTTGGGGCGGCGGCCGAACAGTTCGGCGGGGGTGGGCATCCGGTGCGGACGGGGCGGGGTCTTCGCGGCGGCGGGCTGCTCCGGGCGGGAGTCGGTGCTGCTCATGGTGGTCCGTCCTCCTACAGGGGTGGGGTGACTGTTCGGCGGTGCGGCGGGGCTCGGTACGGCCACCAGGTGGCGGGGCTGCCCGGTGTGGAGGGCGAGCCGCTCGCGGACGGCGGCCTCGGCCAGCGCGTGGCAGCGCCCGGCCAGCCGGGAGCGGCGGGACCGCTCGCCCTGGCCGCAGGGCTGGCGGGTCAGCCCGCGCAGTGCGGTGAGGTCCTCCGGCGCGGGCAGGTACCCGTCGGACACCGCCTCCTCCAGCCGCTCCAGGTAGCCGGGGGCGCTGCCGGGCAGGGCGGAGCGGTAGCGTCCGAGGTCGGCGAGCAGGAAGGCGCGCAGCCGGCCGCCCTCCTGGACGGCCTCGTCGATCGCCTCGGTCAGGCGCAGGGCGTCCTGGACGTCCTCCGCCCAGAGCTCGACGCCCGGCCCGGCGAGCGCCGGCCGTTCGGGCCGCTGGAGGTGGACGGGGACGGCGGGGTGCAGGGCTTGGGCGAGGGCTCGGCGCAGCACGCGGACTTCGTCGGCGCTGAAGGCCATGCCGCCGCGCGATCCGTGTGGCGTAGGCATGGGCTGACACTACGTGAGGAATATCCGATTTGTCGGTAACGTCGCGCCGAACACTCCACGTTCGGCCCGGTGAAGAAGCCTTTCGCCGCCACCTGTAACGCCGTCCGGGGTGCGCCTGGCCATCCAGGTGACAGGGGATCACGAGGCAAGGGGCGGACGGGTCGGAGCCGGACGGCCGGCGGCCGCCACCCCGAGCTCCGCGCCGGTTCCCGGCCCGGAGCTCGCGCGCATGGTCACCGACCTGCTGCCGAAGGGCACGGCGGCGGCGGGCGAGGCCCGGGGGGCGGAGAGCCGGGCGCCGCTCAGTCGGTGGGCCGGTTGCGCTCGTACACCAGGCGCAGGCCGATCAGGGTCAGCCAGGGCTCGTGCACGTCGATGGTGGTGGCCTCGCCGAGGACCAGGGAGGCGAGACCGCCGGTGGCGATCACCTGGACGTCGTCCGGGTCCTTGGAGAGCTCCCGGGCCATCCGCTCGACCAGGCCGTCGACCTGGCCGGCGAAGCCGTAGAGGATGCCGGACTGCATGCCCTCGACGGTGTTCTTGCCGATCACGTTGCGCGGGCGGGCCAGCTCGATCTTGCGCAGCTGGGCGCCGCGGACGCCGAGCGCCTCGACCGAGATCTCGATGCCGGGGGCGATCGCGCCGCCGACGTAGTCGCCGCGCGCGTTGACGGCGTCGAAGGTGGTCGCGGTGCCGAAGTCGACCACGATGCACGGGCCGCCGTACAGGTGGTTGGCGGCCAGCGCGTTGACGATCCGGTCGGCGCCGACCTCCTTGGGGTTGTCCATCAGGACGTGCACCCCGGTCTTCACGCCGGGCTCCACGATCACCGCGGGGACGTCGCCGTAGTAACGGCGGGTCACCTCGCGGAGCTCGTGGAGCACGGCGGGGACGGACGAACAGATCGCCAGGCCCTCCACCGTGGCCTCCCGGACCGCGGTGTGGTTGCCCATCAGCCCTTGCAGCAGCACCGCCAGTTCATCGGCCGTGCGGCGCGGATCGGTGGAGATCCGCCAGTGTTCCACCACGTCCTCGCCGTCGAACAGGCCGAGCGTGGTCTGGGTGTTGCCGACGTCGATGGTGAGGAGCATGGGGCGCTTTCTGCGAGTCGGGACAGGTCTGTTCTCGACCTGACGGTCAGGCGCGCAGGTCCAGGCCGATGTCCAGGATCGGCGAGGAGTGGGTGAGCGCGCCCACCGCCAGGTAGTCGACACCAGTCTGGGCGACCTCGCGCGCGCTGGCCAGGGTCAGTCCGCCGGAGGCCTCCAGCTTCGCCCGGCCCGCCACCAGCACGACGGCCTCCTTCAGCTGCCCGACGGTGAAGTTGTCCAGCAGGATCAGGTCCGCCCCGGCCTCCAGCACCGGCAGGATCTGCTCCAGGGTGTCCACCTCGACCTCGACCGGCAGCTCCGGGTACGCGGCCCGGACGGCCCGGAAGGCCTCGGCCACGCCGCCGGCCGCGACCACGTGGTTGTCCTTCACCAGCGCGGCGTCGGAGAGCGCCATCCGGTGGTTGGCGCCGCCGCCGCAGCGCACCGCGAACTTCTCCAGGGCGCGCAGGCCCGGGGTGGTCTTGCGGGTGTCACGGACCACCGCGCCGGTGCCCTCCAGGGCGTCCGCCCAGGCGCGGGTCGCGGTGGCGATGCCGGACAGGTGGCAGAGCAGGTTGAGCGCGCTGCGCTCCGCGGTCAGCAGGTCGCGGGTGCGGGAGCGGACCGAGAGCAGCACCTGGCCGGCCTCCACCCGGTCGCCGTCCTCGACGTGCCGCTCGACCTCGAACTCCTCCTCGCAGACCAGCGAGACGACCGCCTCGGCGACCCGCAGGCCGGCCACCACGCCGGCCTGGCGGGCGGTGAAGTCGGCGGTCGCGACGGCCTCGGCGGGCACGGTCGCCACCGAGGTGACGTCCTCGCCGCCGGCCAGGTCCTCGGCCAGCGCCAGGGTGGCGATGTCCTCGACCTCGACCGGGTCCAGCCCGGCCTGCTCCAGCAGCTCGGCCAGCTGCGGGTCCAGGCCGGTCTCGTAGCCCTCGCCGTCCCCGCAGGCGCAGCCGTCGCCGCAGCCGCCGGCCATCGGGAGTTCCTCGTGGGAGTGGGTCATGGTTCTACTGCTCCTCAGGGGTGCTGACCGGGCCGCCGGTGGCGGCGAGGGTGGTGATCAGATGGCGTCGCCAGTGGGCGTCGTCGCGCTCGGGGAAGTCCTCGCGCCAGTGGCAGCCGCGGGTCTCCGCGCGCTGCGCGGCGGCCGCGACCAGCGCGGTGGCGACCAGCAGCAGGTTGGCGGCCTCCCAGGTCTCCACCCGGGGGTCGGCCGGCTTCTCCTCGGCGGCGTGCGCGTAGCCCTGCTCGGCGATCAGGCCGAGCCCGGCCGCGGCGTCGGCCATCGAGGCGGCCGAGCGCAGCACGCCCGCGCCGTGCGACATCAGCCGCTGGATCTCGGCGCGCGCCTCGGAGGGCGGCAGCGGGACCGGGTGCGCGGACCGGGCGGCCTCGACGTCCACGGTGCGCTCGGGCAGCTCGCCGGCCCGGTGCCGGCCGGTCAGGTCGGCGGCGATCCGCTCGGCGAAGACCAGGCCCTCCAGCAGCGAGTTGGAGGCCAGCCGGTTGGCGCCGTGCACCCCGGTGCAGGCGACCTCGCCGCAGGCGTACAGGCCGGGGACGCTGGTGCGGCCGTGCGGGTCGGTGCGCACGCCGCCGGAGGCGTAGTGCGCGGCCGGGGCGACCGGGATCGGCTCGGTGACCGGGTCGATGCCGTGCGCGCGGCAGGAGGCGAGGATGGTCGGGAAGCGGTGCTCCCACATCTCGGCGCCGAAGTGCCGCCCGTCCAGGAACATGTGCTCGGCGCCCTGCTCCTGCATGCGCCGGGTGATCGCCTTGGCGACGATGTCGCGCGGGGCCAGTTCGGCCAGCTCGTGCTGCCCGACCATGAACCGGACACCGTCCGCGTCCACCAGGTGGGCGCCCTCGCCGCGCACGGCCTCGGAGACCAGCGGCTGCTGGCCCTCGGCCTCCGGGCCGAGCCAGAGCACGGTCGGGTGGAACTGGACGAACTCCAGGTCGGTGACGGCGGCGCCGGCCCGCAGCGCGAGCGCCACGCCGTCGCCGGTGGAGACCGCCGGGTTGGTGGTGGCGGAGAAGACCTGGCCCATGCCGCCGGTGGCGAGCACCACCGCGCGGGCCCGGACGGCGCCCACGCCGTCGCGCCGGCCCTCGCCCATCACGTGCAGGGTGAGCCCGGCGGCGTGGCCCACGGCGTCGGTGAGCAGGTCGAGGACGAGCGCGTGCTCGATCAGCTCGATGCCGGGGTCGGTGTGGACGGCTGCGACCAGGGCGCGCGATATCTCGGCGCCGGTGGCGTCTCCGCCCGCGTGGACGATCCGGTCGCGGTGGTGGCCGCCCTCGCGGGTCAGCAGGATCTCGCCGTCCTCGCCCCGGTCGAACAGTGCGCCGGTGGCGATCAGTCGGCGGACGGCGTCCGGGCCCTCGGTGACCAGGGTGCGCACGGCCTCCTCGTCGCAGAGCCCGGCGCCGGCCACCAGGGTGTCGTCCAGGTGCTGCTCGGGAGTGTCCCCCTCGCCCAGGGCGGCCGCGACGCCGCCCTGGGCCCAGCGGGTGGAGCCGTCGTCCAGCATCGCCTTGGTGACCACCATGACCCGCAGGCCGGCCTTGCGGACGTTGAGCGCGACGGTGAGGCCGGCGACCCCGGAGCCGACCACGACCACGTCGGTGGTGGCGGTCCAGCCGGGGGCCGGGGCGGTGAGGCGGTGCGTGGACATGGGTGGGTGGCTCCTTCAGCGCGAGGCGGCGGCGGCCGCGCCGTTGCCGTCACCGTACGCCCTGTCCCCCCGGAGCAGCCCGGTGCCCTCCTGGGCCTCCGCAGGGTCCCCGCCCAGGCCGGTGATCCGGTTCCGCTCGTCCACGAAGACGATCTTCGGCTCGTAGCCCTTGGCCTCGGCCGTGTCCATCTGCCCGTAGGCGATGAGTATGACCAGGTCGCCGGGGTGGACCAGACGGGCGGCGGCGCCGTTGATGCCGATCACGCCGGAGCCGCGCGGGCCGGCGATGGTGTAGGTCTCCAGCCGGGCGCCGTTGTCGATGTCGACGATGTGGACCAGCTCGCCGGGGAGCAGGTCGGCGGCGTCGAGCAGGTCCTCGTCCACCGTGACGGATCCCACGTAGTGCAGGTCGGCCTGGGTCACGGTGGCCCGGTGGATCTTGGACTTGAGCATGGTGCGGAGCATGTGGTCACGCCTCCTGTGAGTGCATGCCGGAAAGGGGGTCCTGCTGCCGGTACTCGCTACCGGACGACGGTGCGGAACTACCGGACGATGATGCGGACGTTGTCGATCAGGCGGGTCGGGCCCACCTTCGCGGCGACGGCCAGCACCGCCTCGCCCTGGAAGTCGTCCGCCGCCTCCGAGAAGTCGTGCGGGTCGATCAGGGCGAGGTAGTCCAGGGTGATGCCCTCGGCGCCGTCCAGGGCGGCCGAGGCGGCCTCGCGGACGGCCTTCGGGCCCTGCGCGGCGGCGTCCCGGCCGGCGAACAGGGCCTTGGACAGGGCGAGGGCGTGGGTGCGCTCCTCCGCCGAGAGGTAGCGGTTGCGCGAGGACAGCGCCAAGCCGTCCTCCTCGCGGACGGTCGGCACGCCGACGATCTCGACGTCGAAGTCCAGGTCGGCGACCATCCGCTGGATGATCGCCAGCTGCTGGGCGTCCTTCTCGCCGAAGAAGGCGAAGTCCGGGTCGGTGATGTGCAGCAGCTTGGCGACCACGGTCAGCACGCCGTCGAAGTGGCCGGGCCGGGTGGCGCCCTCGTAGCGCTCGCCCATCGGGCCGGCCACCATCCGCACCTGCGGCTCGCCGTTCGGGTAGACCTCCTCGGCGGACGGCGCGAAGACCACGTCGGCGCCGTTCTCCTCGGCCAGCTGCACATCGGCGTCGAGGGTGCGCGGGTAGCGCTCCAGGTCCTCGTCCGGGCCGAACTGGAGCGGGTTGACGAAGACCGTCACCGCGACCCGGCCGTCCCGGCCGACCTGCTTGCGGGCGGCCCGGATCAGCGCGGCGTGGCCCTCGTGCAGCGCGCCCATGGTCATCACGACGGCGTTGTCCACCGGCCGCTCGTCCGGCCAGAACGCGGCCTCGAAGTCGTCCACGGTGCGGGTGACGACGGCCCGGTGGACCTTCGGCGTCCGCTGGGGCTTGTTCGGCTGCTTACCGCGTGCCATTCAGTGCGTCTCCTCGTTCAGTACGTCCAGCAGCTCCGCCGCCGACGTCTCGTCGATCGTCCCGTTGGCGAGCGCCCGCTGCGCGGTGGCGCGGGCCATCGCGCGGTAGGCCGCCGGGATGTCCGGGGACACCGTACTGAGCTGCGCCAGGTGGCGCCGTACGGTGCCCGCGTCGCCCCGGGCGACCGGGCCGGTGAGGGCCGCGTCGCCGGAGCGCAGGCTGTTGTCCAGGGCGGCCCCCAGCAGCGGGCCGAGCATCCGGCCGGGCTCGGCGACGCCGGCCGTGCGCAGCAGGTCCATCGCCTGCGCGACCAGGGTGACCAGGTGGTTCGCGCCGTGCGCGAGGGCGGTGTGGTAGAGCGGGCGGACCTCCTCGGGCACCCACTCGGGTTCGCCGCCCATCTCCACCACCAGCGCCTCGGCGACCGGCCGCAGCTCCTCGGGGGCGGTCACGCCGAACGGGCAGCCGGCCAGCCGGGCCAGGTCCACCGAGGTGCCGGCGAAGGTCATCGCCGGGTGCAGGGCCAGCGGCAGCGCCCCGGCCCGGGTGGCGGGCTCCAGGATGGCGACGCCGTGCGCGCCGGAGGTGTGCACGACCAGCTGGCCCGGGCGGACGGCGCCGGTGGCGGCCAGTCCGGCCACCAGGTCGGCCAGCGCGTCGTCCGGGACGGTCAGCAGCACCAGGTCGGCGGCGGCCAGCACCTGCGGCGGGGTGACGATCCGCACGCCCGGCAGCAGCGCCTCGGCGCGGCGGCGGGAGGCGGCGGACACCCCGGAGGCGGCGACCACGGTGTGCCCGGCGAGCTGGAGGGCCGCGCCCAGCGCGGGGCCGACCCGGCCGGTGCCGACCACGCCGACGGCCAGCCGGGCCGGGCGGTTGCCGGGGTCGTCGGGATCACCGAAAGCCCGGTCGCCGAGACCGTCGGCGAGCGGGCCGAACTCGCCGGAGTCGGCGAAGCCGGACGGATTCACGTCCACCCTTGTCCTGCCTTGTCCTGAATGACCGTTCCAGTCCACTCGACGGGTACCGGACGTACCGCCCCAGTCTACGGGGGCGCCCGAACGGCGCAGCGGCTCAGTCGGTGGCCCCGGCCCGGATCAGCCCGGCCTCGTACGCCAGCACCACGGCCTGGACCCGGTCGCGCAGGCCCAGCTTGGCCAGGATCCGGCCGACGTGGGTCTTCACGGTGGCCTCGGAGAGCACCAGCCGGGCCGCGATCTCGCCGTTCGACAGCCCCTGGGCGACCAGCAGGAACACCTCCCGCTCGCGCTCGGTCAGCGGGCCGAGGGCGTTCGAGCCGGGCGAGCTGTGCGGGGTGGGCAGCACCTCGGCGAAGCGGTCGATCATCCGGCGGGTGGTGGTCGGGGCGACCACCGCGTCCCCGCCGTGCACCGCGCGGATCGCGGCCACCAGCTCGGTCGGCGGGACGTCCTTGAGCAGGAAGCCGCTGGCGCCGGCCTTGAGCGCGGCGAAGGCGTACTCGTCCAGGTCGAAGGTGGTGAGGATGAGCACGTGCGGGGCGTTCGGCAGCGGGCTGCCGTCCTCGGCCAGGCAGATCCGGCGGGTCGCCTGCACGCCGTCCAGCCGCGGCATCCGGACGTCCATCAGGATCACGTCCACCTCGGTGCGCCGCAGCAGCTCCACAGCCTGCGCGCCGTCGCCCGCCTCGGCGGCGATCTCGATGTCGCCCTGCGACTGGAGGATCATCCGGAAACCGGTGCGCAGCAGTTCCTGGTCATCGACGAGCATCACACGGATGGTCAAGGTGGGACTCCTTGGAGGGGTGGACGGCGGACGGGGCTAGTGGGCCGCCTTGAGCGGCAGGACGGCGCGGATCCGGAAGCCGCCGCCGGGGCGGGGGCCCACGTCGAGGCTGCCGCTGACCATGCCGACGCGCTCGCGCATGCCGATCAGGCCGTGGCCGAGGCCGTCCGCGCCGCCGGCGGCCAGCTGCTCCTCGGTGCTGCCGCGCCCGTCGTCCTCCACCAGGACGGCCAGCTCGCGCTCGCCGAAGTCGACCGCGACCCGGGCGTGCGCGTCGGGGCCGCCGTGCTTGCGGACGTTGGTGAGCGCCTCCTGGACGATCCGGTAGACGGTCAGCTCGACGCCGCGCGGCAGCTCGCGCGGGTGCCCGGAGGTGGCGTAGTCCACGTCGAGCCCGGCCGTGCGGACCTGCTCCAGCAGCTCCGGCAGCTCCTCGACGCCAGGCTGCGGCACGTACTCCTCGGCCTTGGTGTCGGAGGTGCGCAGCACGCCCAGCAGACGGCGCATCTCGACCAGCGCCTGGCGGCCGGTGGAGGCGATCGTGCCGAGCGCCTCCTTCGCCTGCTGCGGGGAGTTGTCCAGGACGTACGCGGCGCCGTCGGCCTGGACGATCATCACCGAGACGTTGTGCGCGACCACGTCGTGCAGCTCGCGGGCGATCCGGGCCCGCTCGGCGGCGACCGCCACCTTGGACTGGGCGTCCCGCTCGCGCTCCAGCCGGGCGGCGCGGTCCTCCAGCTCGGTCAGGTAGGCGCGGCGCACCCTGGTCAGCCGGCCCCAGGCCCAGCAGAGGATGAACGGCGTGCTCATCAGCAGCGTGATCAGCGCCGCCTCGCCGAAGGTGTACGGGCGGGTGTGCGCGTCGCCCGCCTTGTCGAAGATCGTCTTCACCGGCTTCATCTGCCAGAACACCAGCGGCCCGGCGGCCAGCCCGGCCGCCAGCGCCAGCCGGGAGGTCCACTTCCGGCCGAAGGCGGCGCCGGTGTAGGCGAAGACCAGGTAGGCGATCGAGGAGCCCTCCGGCGTGACGTTCACGACCACCTGGCCGACGCCGATGCAGGTGGCGGCGGCCACCGTGAGGTCGGGGTGGCGCCGCCGGAAGACCATCAGCAGCGGCAGCAGCACCGCGATCAGGATCGAGGCGTCGAAGCGCCAGCCCTCGTCGGCGTAGTTGTCGCTCGGCACCAGGCCGAAGAACAGCACGATCGACGCCCAGGCGGCGTCGACCACCATGGGGTGACGGCGGAGCCAGGCGTTGAGTCGATGCACGTGTCCAGCGTAGGCAGTCGTTCCGCATGCCCAGGTCCGCCGGTAGGGCGATCCGTCCTACTCCGTAGGTCGGAGAGGCACCCGGGCCGATGGGGAGGGCCTTCCCTGACCGGGTAGCGTCCCGCCCCATGACTTGGATGCGGTGGGCGCCCGCCATGGAACAGGCCCTGTACGACCCGGCGCGGGGCTTCTACCGCAGGCCGGAGGGGCCCGCCGGGCACTTCCGCACCTCGGTGCACGCCTCGCCGAGGTTCGCCCGTGCGGTGGCCCGGCTGCTGCTGGAGGTTGACGAGGCCCTCGGCCGTCCGGAGGAGCTGACCCTGGTCGACATGGGGGCCGGGCGGGGCGAACTGCTCACCGGTGTCCTGGCCGAGCTGCCCGCCGAGGTGCTGGCGCGGCTGCGCCCGTACGGCGTGGAGATCGCGCAGCGCCCGGCCGGCCTGCCGTCCACAGCCCTGTGGACGGACGAGCCGCCGCGCGGGGTGACCGGGCTGCTGTTCGCCAACGAGTGGCTGGACAACGTCCCGCTGGACGCCGGCGAGGTGGACGAGGACGGGGTGCTGCGCTACGTCGAGGTGGACACCGCGACCGGCGAGGAGCGCCTCGGGGAGCCGGTCTCGGCGGCCGACGCGGCCTGGGCCGAGCGCTGGTGGCCGGCCGTGGAGCCCGGCGAGGTGGTGGAGTTCGGCGGGCCCCGGGACGCCGCGTGGGCGCGGGCCGCGGCCGGGCTGGAGCGCGGCCTGGCCGTCGCCGTCGACTACGGGCACACCGCCGGGCGGCGGCCGCCCTTCGGTACGTACGCCGGCTTCCGGGACGGCCGGGAGGTGGCCCCGGTGCCGGACGGCTCCTGCGACGTCACCGCGCACGTCGCGCTGGACTCG
Organism: Kitasatospora sp. NPDC101235; assembly: GCF_044767505.1. Lineage (NCBI taxonomy): Bacteria > Bacillati > Actinomycetota > Actinomycetes > Kitasatosporales > Streptomycetaceae > Kitasatospora > Kitasatospora sp. NPDC101235. The sequence continues at coordinate 370,133 of NZ_JBIWNZ010000003.1, read as the reverse complement.
ATCGCCGTGCCCGGTCTCCACAGCCTGTGGACAACCCAGCGGGAGGCGCTGCGGGCGCTCGGCGTGAGCGGGGAGCGCCCGGCGCTCGCGCTCGCCACCAGTGACCCGGCCGGCTACCTGCGGGCGCTGAGCGGGGCGGGGGAGGGGGCCGAGCTGACCGACCCGGGCGGGCTGGGCGGGTTCGGGTGGCTGGTACAGGCCGTCCACATGCCGGAACCTGCGGGCTTGGCGTGCCTGCCGGGATGGCAGACTCTGGGGGCATGAGGGAGACCACGGTCGGCATCGGGGCGGGAGCCGAGAACTTCACCGGCGCGGCGGGCACCACCGACATGGTGCTCAACATCGGCCCGCAGCACCCGGCCACGCACGGCGTGCTGCGGCTGCGCATGCTGCTCGACGGCGAGCGCATCGTGAGCGCCGAGCCGGTGATCGGCTACATGCACCGGGGCGCCGAGAAGCTGTTCGAGGCCCGTGACTACCGGCAGATCATCATGCTGGCCAACCGGCACGACTGGCTCTCCGCCTTCTCCAACGAGCTCGGCGTCGTCATGGCCGTCGAGCGGATGCTCGGCATGGAGGTCCCGGAGCGGGCGGTGTGGATCCGTACCCTGCTCGCCGAGCTCAACCGGGTGCTCAACCACCTGATGTTCCTCGGCTCGTACCCGCTGGAGCTGGGCGGGATCACCCCGGTCTTCCACGCCTTCAACGGCCGAGAGGACCTCCAGCACGTGCTGGAGGAGGCCTCCGGCGGCCGGATGCACTACATGTTCAACCGGGTCGGCGGCCTCAAGGAGGACCTGCCGGCCGGCTGGCTCGGCCGGGTCCGCACCGCCGTCGCCACCGTGCGCTCGCAGCTGCCGGTCTTCGAGGACCTCGTCCTCGGCAACGAGATCTTCCGCGCCCGCACCGCCGGCGTCGGCGTCCTCACCAGGGCGCAGGCCGAGGCGTACGGCGTCAGCGGCCCGATCGCCCGGGCCAGCGGCCTCGACCTCGACCTGCGCCGCGACGAGCCCTACCTCGCCTACGGCTCCGAGGAACTGCGGCAGGTGCTCACCGTGGTCACCCGCGAGGAGGGCGACTGCCTGGCCCGCTTCGAGTGCCTGCTGGAGCAGACCCTCAACTCGCTGGACCTCGCCGACGCCTGCCTCGACAAGCTCGCCACGCTGCCGCCAGGCCCGGTCAACCAGCGGCTCCCCAAGGTGCTCAAGGCACCCGAGGGCAGCACCTACGCGTGGACCGAGAACCCGCTCGGGATCAACGGCTACTACCTGGTCTCGCGTGGCGACAAGACGCCGTGGCGGCTCAAGCTGCGCTCGGCGTCCTTCAACAACATCCAGGCGCTGACCGAGCTGCTGCCGGGGACGCTGGTCGCGGACATGGTGGCGATCCTGGGGTCGATGTTCTTCGTGGTCGGGGACATCGACAAGTAGGCCGGTGGGTGGTTGATCCGCGAGCGGGGCCGCTACTTCTTCTTCCCGGCCGGGTCGGCCGGGTGCGGGGCCACCTTGCGGTCGCCCTTGGTGGCGATCCGCTCCTCGCACAGCCGGGCCAGCACCTCGTACGCCTCCTTGCCCATCAGCTCGGTGAGCTCGGGGCGGTAGCTGACGTACACCGGCTCCGCGCCCTGGTGGGCCGCCGGGGCACCGGTGCACCACCAGTGCAGGTCGTGGCCGCCCGGGCCCCAGCCGCGGCGGTCGTACTCGCCGATCGACACCTGGAGGTAGCGGGTGTCGTCGGGGCGGTCGATCCAGTCGTAGGTGCGGCGGATCGGCAGCTGCCAGCAGACGTCCGGCTTGGTCTCCAGCGGCTCGCGGCCCTCCTTGAGCGCGAGCGCGTGCAGGGCGCAGCCGGCGCCGCCCGCGAAGCCCGGGCTGTTCACGAAGATGCAGGCGCCGTTGACCCGGCGGGTCTGGCGGTCGCCGTCCTCGTCCAGCATGGTGATGCCGCCGTCGGCGACGATCCGGCCCTTGGCGTCGGTGCCCTCGGCGAAGTTCTCCCACAGCTCGGGGGTCAGCCGGGCCGCGTGCGACCGGACGCGCTTCTCGTCGTCCTCGTCCGAGTAGTGCGCGCCCAGCGTGCAGCAGCCGTCCGACTCGCCACGGCCCTCGCGGATGCCGTGGCAGCCCTGGCCGAAGACGCAGGACCAGCGGGAGGTCAGCCAGGTGAGGTCGCAGCGGAAGACCTGCTCCTCGTCGGCGGGGTCGGCGAACTCGACCCAGGCGCGGGGGAAGTCGAGCGGGACCTCGTCGCGCGGGATCTCGCGGCGCAGGGTCGGCATTGCGAGGTCGACGGGGGCGGGGGAGGCCTTGGGCTTCGCCTTGGCCTTCTTCTTGGACGTTTCTGCTGGTGCCACCCGGCAAGGGTAGAGCTTTCGGGGGCGATGGCGCGGTGGCGGGACCGGTGGCGGGGCCCGTGGCGGTGGGACCGTCCGGGGTGAAGGCGGGGTGAAGAGGTCCGTCGGGCCCTGCGGGCGGGCCCGGGGGCGTGCCTAGGATGGCGGCCGGTCCGCTACGGGACCGCTACGGGGAGGTGCGGGGATGGCAGGCGGCAGCACCGGGGCGTCCGGCCGCGCGGGCGGGGAGTTCGTCCTCAAGCCGTGGGAACTGCACGGTGAGGGGCGGGAGTTCGAGAAGATCGGCGGCGAGCTGACGAAGGCCGTCGCCGCCCTGGAGCAGGGGCTCGCCGCGCTCGGCGCCCCCTGGGGGGCGGACCGGCCGGGCAGCGGCTTCGCCGCCGTGTACGGGCCGGCGCGCGGTGAACTCGTCGGCGGGCTGCGGGGGTTGGCCGGGCGGGTGGCCGGGATCGGGGCCGGGCTGCACACGATGGCCGCGCGGACGGCCGACGCGGACAGCTCGGCGGCGAGCGGGTTCGGGGCGTCGGCGGTGCCGGGGGCCCCAGGGGTGTCGGGCGCGGCAGGAGTGCCGGGGGTGTCGGGCGCGGCAGGGGTGCCGGGGGCCCCGCCGGTGACGTCCGCGGTGTACTCGACGGTGCCGGGGGCAACCCCGGGGGCGGCTCCCACCGTCCCCAAGGACATGCCGGTCTGACGGACCCGGCTCGAAGGGGGAAGCGCGTGTCCCGGAAACTGCCCGAGGAACTGGTCCCGGTGCTGGCCCGGACCGGCCAGCAGTGGCCGCAGGCCGACGAGGAGGGCCTGCGCAAGGCCGCCGGAGTCTGGCGCGAGTTCGGCAAGGAGGCCGATCGGCTCACCCGCCGCGGCGGTGAGTCCGTCCGGCGGGTCACCGCCGACAACTCCGGTCACGCGGTCGAGGCCTTCGGAGCGTACTGGCAGGCCTTCAGCGGCGGCGGCAGGGGCCACCTGGACGACGCGCACAGCGCGGTCGGGCTGGTAGCCGGGGCCTTCGACACGGCCGCGCGGGCCGTGGACACCTGCAAGGCCGAGATCATCGCGACCCTGCAGCAGCTCGCCGCCGACCTCAAGCAGGCCGAGGAACAGGCGGCCAAGGCCAAGGAGGCGGCCGGCAAGGTCGCCGCGGCGGCCGCCGGTGACCCGGCGAAGAGCGGGGTGGTCGGCGGACTGGAGAACGCCGTCGGCGGCTTCGCGGCCACGGTGAAGAACGCCGCCACCGAGCAGGTCGCGGCGGGGGTGGCGGCCGTCGCCGTCGAGGCCGCCGCGCTGAAGATCAGTGGACTGCTCGCCGAACTCGGCCGCGTCATGAAGGACGCCCTGTCCGGCGTGCTCAAGGAGCCGGCCGCCGTCGCCCTGCTGAAGCTCGGCACCGCGCAGGGGACGGGGATCACCGCCGCCTCGTACCGCAGCGGCGCGTTCGACCCGCTCGCCGCCGGGCTGCCCGCCGCCCTCGGCGAACCGGGCGTGCTCGCCGCGGACGGCTCCGGGCTGGTCCTGCTCGCCGGGAAGGACGGCAAGCCGCTGGTCGGCGTGCCGGGGCTGACGGTCAAGGTGGACGAGTACGGCGAGCCCGTCCTCGGCCCGGACGGGCAGCCGGTCATCCTCCGCGCCGACGGCACACCGGTGGCCGACGCCACCGGGCTGCTGGTCGTCCCGGGGCCGGACGGCAAGCCGGTGGTCGGGGTGGCGGACCTGGCCGTCCGGCTGGACGAGCACGGGCAGCCGGTGCTCACCGGCGAGAACGGCAAGGAGGTCCGCGGGGTGCCGCTCGCCGGGCTGACGCCGGGGGCGGACGGACCGGGTGGCGACAAGCCCGGTGTCGACAAGCCCGGGGAGGACAAGCCGGTCGCGGGTGCGACGCCCGACGGGCCGGCGGATCCGAAGGCGCCTGGCGCCGTGACGGTGGCCTCGGTCGCGGTGGCGGAGCCTGGGGCGGTCGTCGGCGGCCCGGACGCGGCGGTCGCGGCGAGTGCGCCCGCGGGTGCGGTGTCGGCCGGGGCCGGGTACGGCACCGGGGGCTTGCCGGGGCAGCACCGGGCGGCGGGCAGTGGTGGTGGCGGGGGCCGCAGTGACTGGACGCCGCCGGCGCCGGCCGTTGCCGCGCCGGTCCGGCAGGGCGGCGGGTCGGCGGGCTGGTCGGAGGGGGACTACCCGCTCCAGGCGCCCGCGGCTTCCTCGCACGGCGGTGGCGGTGGCGGTGGTGGCGGTGGCGGTGCGAGCAGTGCGGGCGGTGGCGGTGGGCCGGTGACCGTACGGACGGACTCGGTGAGTGCGCCGGCCGCGCCCGTCACCGCGCCGTCCGCCGGTGCCCCCTCGCACGGCCCGGCACCGGACGCCCCGTCGACGGTCCGGCCGGTCGGGGTGCCCGGCCAGTTCGGGACTCCGGCGTACGGCGGCGGGTACGGCGGGTACCAGGCGGCCGGTCCGGTCGGCACCGTCGGGCCCGGGCCGCTGGCGGGCACCGGAGGCGGACCCGTGAACGTGGCGGCACCGTTCGGCAGCGGCGTCGGGGCGGGCGCGGCAGGCGGCCCCGGTGGCGTGGTGGGCGGCGGCCCGGCCGCCGGCGCGCCGCAGCCCGGCGCGCCGGCGACCCGGACCCCGGTCGGCGCGGCGCCGCACCCGGTCGTCGGACCGCCGCCGGTCCATGCCGCGCCGCCGCCTCCGGCCGCACCCCCGATCGTCGGGACCACTCCCGTGACCGGCCGACCCGAAGCGCACCCGGGGGAGGCCCGGCGACGGGAGAACGCGGCGGGCCTCGCCGACCCGACCCTCGCCTGGGGCGCGGTCCCGGTCGCGACCGCCCACGCGATGGCCCTCCAACTCGCCCTTCGGGCACGGTGCGGAGCCCAGCCGGACGATCAGGCGGTACGGCTGCGCAGCATCGCCGACAGCCGTCCGTACGGCCTGCCGGGAGGGCTTGCGCCGGTCGACCCGGAGCACCAGGCCGAGCTCGAACGCCGCGCACCCCGGGACGAGGACGGCCAGCCCGTCCGCCACCCCGACCCGGCGGCCGGCGGCTGGGCGGAGGCCGTCAACGACGGCGGCTACCGCGAACCGGGCCGGGCGAACAACAGTCTGGAGATCGCCCTCTCCGCGGTCGAGTGCTACACCGGCCGCCCGACCTGTGCGGCCCCGCGCATCCCCACCGAGGGCGACGCCGGTGAACGCGGCGGCCGGGACCGCGCCGAACGCGAACTCGGCGCCCCGTTCCGGGACCTGGGCGACGGCGGCCGCGCCTTCGACCGCCTCGCCGACGACCTCCGCCGCGCCGGCCACGGCTCCCAGGCGGTGCTCCTCACCCTCGACGCCTACGGGCGCCCGCACGCCTGGAACGCCGTCAACCACCAGGACACCGTCACCTACCTCGACCACCAACTCGCCCGTCAGGCCCCCACCCCCCTCCACCCCGCCACCCACGGCCTCTGGGCCATCGCCCTCACCCCCGAAGGCCGCCCCCTCGATCTCGCCCCTGCCGCCTGACCTGCACCTGCCTGCGTAGGAAGTCGGCCAGGTCGACTTCCTGTGCAGCTCGACTCAAGGGCGCTCGGGGGTGGGGAATCTGTAGACCGGTCGGCATAGCTCTCGCGTGAGAAGTCGGCCTGTTCGACTTCCTGTGCGCGTTCGGGTCGGTCGGGCTTCGGTGTGTGCAGGAATATGTGGACCGACCGTCATATTTGGCTGTTGGGCCGCGGGGGCGGTGCGCAGGAAGTCGGCGGGGCCGCCCTCGCCCCTGCCGCCTGATTCGCACCTGCCTGCGTAGGAAGTCGGCCAGGTCGACTTCCTGTGCAGCTCGACTCAAGGGCGCTCGGGGGTGGGGAATCTGTAGACCGGTCGGCATATCTCTTGCGTGAGAAGTCGGTCTGTCCGACTTCCTGTGCGCATGCGGGTCGGCTGGGCTTCGGTGTGTGCAGGAATATGTGGACCGACCGTCATATTCGGCTGTTGGGCCGCGGGGGCGGTGCGCAGGAAGTCGGCGGGGCCGACTTCTGGTGCGGGGGAGGGGCGGGAGGGGGCGGGAGGGGGCGGGGCGTGCGGGGGTTGCGCAGGAAGTCGGCGGGGGTGACTTCTGGTGCTTGGTGCGGGCCCGGCGTGGGGGCGTAGGGTCGCGGGTCGGGCCGGGATGGGCGTCGGGGAGTGGACGGGACGGGGTGGCCGGGTGGTTTCGCGGGCGCAGGCGGTGGAGGCGGGGCACCGGTGGATCAACGGGGACCTGCCGCAGGGCGCCGGGGCGGTGCGGCGGGTGTGCACCCACGAGTTCGAGCTCGGCTGGGTGGTGTGGGCCGAGCCCGCCCGGGTGGTGGTGGACCCGCGGACGGGGGAGCGGCGGGCGCCCGAGGAGGTGGGGGCGGCCTGCGCCGTGGTGGACCGGGACAGCGGTCGGTTCTCGGTGTGGCCCTCGGTGCCGGTGGACGAAGTGATCGGGCTGTACCGGGACTTCGTCGGCGCCGGCGGCTACGACCCGACCCTCCCGCCGGCGACCGGCCGGGGCGCCCGGGCCGAGCTGACCTACCGGGACGGCACGGGCGAGGAACGGTCCCTGGCCCTGCGCTCCGCGGCGGGCCTGCCGCACCCGGCGCTGCGCGGCTGGTGGTGGCTGCGCGAGCAGGGCGTCGCCGCCGAGGACGTGCTGGCCGTCCGGACCGACCTGCGGCCGAGCGCCCTGCCCGGCGGCTACTGGTCGTACGCGCTGGCCGCCGAACTGCCCCACGCCCGGATCGACTTCGAGTTCCCGTACGGCCCGCGCTTCGACCACCGGGCCGCCGCCGTACGGGCGCTGCCCGCGCCGCCGGACGGTCCGGCCCGCAACCGGGTGCCCTTCCCCCGCGCGGTGCGCAACACACCCGATGAGACCGACGCGGCGCTCGCCGCCCGGCTCGCGGAGCGGTTCGGCCCGGCGGGCGTCCAGCGCTTCGATCCGGCGGACGTCGCCCGCGCCGAACTCCCCGGGGACGCGGCCGCGTTGCTGCTGACGGTGGGCGTCCCGGTGGCCGTGCCGGGGTTCTTCTCGCTGCACCACCCGGGTGCGGAGGCGATCGCCGACGGCACCCGCCAGGGCTGCGCCTTGCCCCTGCTCGCCGCGCACCTGGCCGATCTCGGCCGCGGCACCCGGCCGGCCGAGCGGGAGCGCCTGGCGCTGGCCGGGCAGCTGGTGCTGGGGACGGACGGCTGGGCGCTGCTGGCCCTCGACCCGGCGGACGGCGCCGTCCGGGCGGTCGACCCGGACTACGCGACCGCCCGCCACTGCAACGCGAGCCTGCGTGCCTTCGTCCGCTGCCTGGAGCTGTTCGCCGGCTGGTGGCCCGCCCTGCGCGGGCTCGACCCGGTGGCCGCGGGCGGCGCGGTGGACGCCCTGCAGCGCGCGCTGGCGGAGGCGGACGACACGGTCTTCGCCGACCCGGAGAACTGGTGGGCCGTCATCGTGGAGCAGCTGTGGGACGGTCTGTTGTGACGGTCGGCCGTCACAACGGACCACCGAAGCAACGCGAGGCGGGTGTCCGGAGGCTCGACAGCGGGGAGTCCTGGCAGCCGGTGACCGCCCGGGACGTCGACGGCCCGATCACCGACACCCCGGCCCCGGCCCGCCGCCCCACCGGGCGCCCGCGCGGCCACTGACCGCCCGGGCGGTCCGGACGCGGATGACCGGATCCGCCGGATCGCCGGCCCGCCCGCCGGCCGGTCCCGGACCAGCGTGAATACCGCCGCACCCGCTCTCACCAGGATCCGGATCGCGTAGCGTGGAGAGTTATGCGACTCGGTGTGCTCGACGTAGGTTCCAACACGGTCCACTTCCTCGTGGTGGACGCCCATCCGGGCGCTGCCCCGCTGCCCGCGTACTCGCACAAGGCCGAGCTGCGCCTCGCCGAGCTGCTGGACGCGGACGGCGCGATAAGCGAGGCCGGCATCGAGCGGCTGGTCGGCCACGTCTCCTCCTCGCTGCGGGTCGCCGAGGACAAGGGCGTCGTCGACATCCTCCCGTTCGCCACCTCCGCCGTGCGCGAGGCCGCCAACGGCGAGGAGGTGCTGAGCCGGGTGACCGCCGAGACCGGCGTCGAGCTGCGCGTGCTCTCCGGGCAGGACGAGGCCCGGCTCACCTTCCTGGCCGTCCGCCGCTGGTTCGGCTGGTCCTCGGGCCGGTTGCTCAACCTGGACATCGGCGGCGGCTCGCTGGAGATCGCCTGCGGCCTGGACGAGCAGCCGGACGTCGCCTGTTCGCTGCCGCTGGGCGCCGGTCGGCTGACCGCCCGCTGGCTGCCGGGGGACGTCGCCGACCCGGAGGGGCTGCGCGGGCTGAGACGCCACATCCGGGCCGAGCTCGCCACCGTGGTCGGCGAGATCACCCGGCTCGGGCCGCCGCGGCACGCGGTCGCCACCTCCAAGACCTTCAAGCAGCTGGCCCGGATGACCGGCGCCGCCCCCGCCGACGCCGGCCCGTACACCGACCGCCGGCTCACCCACAGCGGGCTGGCCGCCTGGCTGCCCCGGCTGTCCGCGATGACCGTCGCCGAGCGCGCGCGGATCCCCGGTGTCTCCGAGGGCCGGGCCAAGCAGCTGCTGGCCGGTGCGCTGGTCGCCGACGCCGCGATGGACCTGTTCGGCCTGGACGAGCTGGACGTCTGCCCGTGGGCGCTGCGCGAGGGCATCATCCTGCGCCGTCTGGACGCCATGGACAGCCCCGCCGACCGCCGCCGCCCGGCGCTCACCCCGTAACCCGGGCGCGCCCGGGACGGCCGTCCCGCCGGGCGGCACCGCGACACCCGGGCGCCGGACGCCCGCCCCGGTTCGCCGCCGATCGACGACCGACTCGACGACCGACTCGATGACCGATCGACCACCGATCGACCGTCCCCGACACAACGTGCCGATGGTCACTGCGCCTGTCGTCCCGCCCCGTTCGCAGCGTGCTCCGCTTACGCTGTCTCCCGTGGTGCAACCAGCGGGCGAGGACGGAACGCAGGAGGGCCGCACTCCCGGGAACGGGCAGTCGCGGTCGGACGGCCCGCGCCGCCGGCTCGGCAAGGCGGTCACGGGCGCCACCGCCGCCCAGGCCGCGAAGCAGGCCGCGAAGGCGGTCAAGGCCGCCCAGCGCACCGCGAAGACGGCGGCAGCGAAGACGGCAGCAGCGAAGACGGCAGCAGCGAGGACGGCCGCCACGAAGCCCGCCGCCACGAGGACGACCGCGGCGAAACCGGCCACCACGGAGCAGGCCACCGCCGGGAAGCCCGCCCCGAAGAAGCCCGCCCCGAAGAAGCCCGCCCCGAAGAAGCCCACCCCGAAGGAGACCCGCACAGCCCGGGCCGCCGGCGCCGCCAAGGCCGCCGTCCAGTCCGTCCGCTCGGTCAAGGCCGCCAAGCGCGACGCCGCCCGCCCGCCGCTGCTGCGCACCACCGACCGGCTGGTGCTGCCCCGGCACCCGGCCCTGCACATCCCCGACACCAAGGTGGTGCTGTCCACCGCCTCGGTGTACCCGGCGAGCACCGCCGTCGCCTTCGAGCTGGCCGCCAAGCTCGGCTACGACGGGATCGAGGTGATGGTCTGGAACGACCCGGTCAGCCAGGACATCGACGCCCTGCGCCGGCTCTCCGACGCCCACCAGCTGCCCATCCTGGCCGTGCACGCGCCCTGCCTGCTGATCACCCAGCGGGTGTGGACCACCGACCCGTGGACCAAGCTGGTCCGGGCCCGGGCGGCGGCCGAGAAGCTCGGCGCGAGCGCCGTGGTCGTCCACCCGCCGTTCCGCTGGCAGCGCCAGTACGCCCGGGAGTTCGTCGAGGGCGTCAACCGGATGGCGGGCGAGACCGATGTCCGCTTCGCCGTCGAGAACATGTACCCGTGGCGCTACCGCGACCGCGAGATGCTCGCGTACGCGCCCGGCTGGGACGTCACCGACGAGGAGTACCGGCACTTCACCATCGACCTCTCGCACGCCGCCACCTCCCGGATCGACACCTTCGCCATGGTCGAGCGGATGGGCGACCGGCTCGCCCACGTCCACCTGGCCGACGGCAGCGGCTCCGGCAAGGACGAACACCTGATCCCCGGCCGCGGCAAGCAGCCCTGCGCCGAACTGCTGGAGCACCTGGCCCGCACCGGCTTCGACGGCCACGTGGTGCTGGAGGTCAACACCCGCCGCGCGGCCTCCCCCGCCGAACGCGAGGCCGATCTGGCCGAGGCGCTCGCCTTCACCCGCTTGCACCTGGCCACCCCCTCGCACGTACGCTGAGCCGTCCGGCGCGAGCGGTGCGAACCGCCTTATCGAGGGGGAAGAGTGGCGAGGGATCAGGAGTTCGGCGGGCTCAGTGACTTCCGCGAGCTGGCCGGGAGTTTCGGTGCGGTGGCCGCCGCGTACGACCGCGGCCGCCCCGGCTACCCGGAGGAGCTGTTCGACGAGCTGGAGCGGCTCTGGGGCCGTGAGCTCAAGGGCGCCAGGGTCCTGGACGTCGGCGCCGGCACCGGCATCGCCACCCGCCTGCTGGCGGCCCGCGGCGCGGACGTCGTCGCCGTCGAGCCCTCCGCCGGGATGGCCGCGCAGTTCCAGGCCGTCTCACCGCACCTCCCGCTGGTCCGCGGCGGCGGCGACGACCTGCCCTTCCACGACGGCTCCGCCGACCTGGTCACCTACGCCCAGGCCTTCCACTGGACGCACCCCGAGAGGTCCGTCCCCGAGATCGTCCGGGTGCTGCGGCCCGGTGGCGCCGTCGCGGCCTGGTGGAACGTCTTCGACGAGACCGTCCCGTGGGTGCGCGCCCGCGGCGAGCGGCTGTCGGCCGAGCTGTCCGGCCGCTACCACGGCTACCAGGGGGTCGCCGGGCTGATCGCCCCCGCCGCCGACGCCGGGCTGGAGGTCTCCCGCACCAAGCTGCGCTGGCAGCGGCAGGTGCCCGTCGACCAGGTCGTCGACAACCTCACCTCGCGCTCCTACTTCGCCTCGCTCACCCCCGAGCAGCGCGAACCGCTGCTCGCCACCGAGCGCGCGGCGCTGCTGGCCGAGTTCCCGGACGGACAGGTGGTCGAGCCGTACGTCGTGGACCTCACCGTGGCCGTCAAGCGGGGCTGAGGGCCGCCCGCCGCCTGCCCGCATCGCGGACGGACCGTCTGCCGGTCGGACGGCGGGCGTAGGCTCGGTACCCACAGCGGCCCCCGAACCCTCCCAGCAGCGGGGAGCCGGCGAGCCCCGAAGGAGTGGAGCACAGTGCCCGAGCTGAGGTCCCGTACGGTCACCCACGGTCGCAACATGGCAGGCGCCCGGGCGCTTCTCCGGGCGGCCGGCGTAGCCCGCGAGGACTTCGGCAAGCCGATCATCGCGGTCGCCAACTCCTTCACCGAGTTCGTCCCCGGCCACACCCACCTCCAGCCGGTCGGCCGGATCGTCTCCGAGGCGATCAAGCAGGCGGGCGGCATCCCGCGCGAGTTCAACACCATCGCCGTGGACGACGGCATCGCGATGGGCCACGGCGGCATGCTGTACTCGCTGCCCTCGCGCGACCTGATCGCCGACTCGGTCGAGTACATGGTCAACGCGCACTGCGCCGACGCCCTGATCTGCATCTCCAACTGCGACAAGATCACCCCGGGCATGCTGATGGCCGCGCTGCGCCTCGACATCCCGACCGTGTTCGTCTCCGGCGGCCCGATGGAGGCCGGCAAGGCCACCCTGGTCGACGGCACCGTGCGCAAGCTCGACCTGGTCGACGCGATCTCCCAGGCGGTCAACGAGAACGTCTCCGACGAGGACATCGCGATCATCGAGGAGAACGCCTGCCCCACCTGCGGCTCGTGCTCCGGCATGTTCACCGCCAACTCGATGAACTGCCTGACCGAGGCGATCGGCCTCTCGCTGCCCGGCAACGGCTCGGTGCTCGCCACCCACACCGCCCGCCGGGCGCTGTACGAGAAGGCCGGGCAGACCGTCGTCGGGATCGCCAACCGCTACTACGGCGGCGACGACGCCTCGGTGCTGCCCCGTGCGATCGCCACCCGCGCCGCCTTCGAGAACGCCATGGCCCTGGACATCGCCATGGGCGGCTCGACCAACACCATCCTGCACCTGCTCGCCGCCGCCCAGGAGGCCGAGCTGGACTTCGACATGCGGGCCATCGACGCGATCTCCCGCAAGGTGCCCTGCCTGTCCAAGGTCGCGCCGAACGGCTCGTACTACATGGAGGACGTGCACCGGGCCGGCGGCATCCCGGCCATCCTCGGCGAGCTGTACCGGGCCGGGCTGCTCAACGAGGACGTCCACACCGTGCACGCCGACTCGCTCGCCGAGTGGCTCAAGACCTGGGACGTGCGCGGCGGCTCCCCGTCCGACGAGGCCGTCGAGCTGTGGCACGCCGCCCCCGGCTGCGTCCGCTCCGCCGAGGCCTTCTCGCAGTCCGAGCGCTGGGAGTCGCTGGACACCGACGCCGCCGGAGGCTGCATCCGCAGCGTCGAGCACGCCTACTCGGTCGAGGGCGGCCTGGCCGTGCTGTACGGCAACCTCGCCGAGGACGGCTGCATCGTGAAGACCGCCGGCGTGGACGAGTCGATCTGGACCTTCAGCGGCCCGGCCGTCGTGGTCGAGTCCCAGGAGGACGCGGTCGAGGCGATCCTCGCCAAGCGGGTCAAGGAGGGCGACGTCGTCGTCATCCGCTACGAGGGCCCCAAGGGCGGCCCGGGCATGCAGGAGATGCTCTACCCGACCTCCTTCCTCAAGGGCCGGGGCCTGGGCAAGGCCTGCGCGCTGGTCACCGACGGCCGCTTCTCCGGCGGCACCTCGGGCCTGTCCATCGGCCACGCCTCCCCGGAGGCGGCCTCCGGCGGCACCATCGCGCTGGTCGAGGACGGCGACACCATCGCCATCGACATCCCCGGCCGCCGGATCTCCCTGGAGGTCCCGGACGAGGTCCTGGCCGAGCGCCGCCGCGCCCTGGAGGCCGCGGGCGGCTACCGGCCGAAGAACCGCGACCGGCAGGTCAGCCAGGCCCTGCGGGCCTACGCGGCGATGGCCACCTCGGCGGACAAGGGCGCCGTCCGGGACGTGAGCAAGCTCGGCTGAGCCCGCACGGAACGAGGAGGAGCCGTCCCGCAGGCCGGGACGGCTCCTCCGCCGCATGTGGCGGTCGGGTGATAATCGACGGCGTGAGCGAGCAGCCCCCCATCCCCGCCCCCGCCCCCGCCGGCACCCCCGAGCCGGAGCCGATCCGCTTCTTCGGCACCACCTGGCTCAACCGGGACAACGGCTACTGGCTGCGCCGGGTCGGCGTCTCGGTCGGCGCCCTGGCCGCGACCGCCGCCGCCGTGCTGGTGCTGCGCTTCGGCGTCGAGGGCGTCGCGCTCTCCGACAGCGGCGGCTTCGTGAACGGGCTGCTGACCGCCGCCATCGTGGTCTGCTCGATGATGGCCGTGCGGCGCACCTGGAAGATGCTCACCGAGGGCAAGGACCAGCTGACCGGCTGGATGGCCGAGGACGCGTCGCTCGGCGCGGTCTGGCTGATCGGCGGGGCCGGCTCCCTGGCCGCCTACTTCGTCCGCAGCCTGGTCGAGGCCCCCGGCGAGGGCGTCAAGCGGGCCGCCTACCAGCGGGCCGTCGAGCAGCACGGGAAGCGCCGGGCGGGGCGCAGTGGCCGGCCCGGCGCCAAGCGCAAGCGCTGACCGTCAGCTGCGGCCGACCGTGCCGCACCCGGTGTTCACCCCGCTTCGTCCGGACCCGCGCCGCTGCTTGGCCCTCAGGCTGCTCAGTCCTTGCCGCGGGCCTGCTTGACCGACCCGACCACCCCGGCGATCGCCAGCAGCAGGCCGGCCGGCAGCAGCGAGATGAAGAAGGCCTCGAACAGGTCCGCGTCGCCGAGGAACAGCTGGGCCAGCGTGTTCAGCGCCAGCAGGCCGCCGGCCGCCGGGAGCGCCGACTGCCACGGGTGCTCGTTCGCCCAGCGGCGCAGCCGCCGGTCGGCGGTGTCGTGCCGCAGTCGGCCGCCGACGGTGGCGACCAGGAAGAAGAAGAACAGGCCCCAGCCGGCCGGTGAGGCCAGCATGCTCAGCGACCAGTTCCCGGAGATCGCCTCGATCCCCAGGGCCGTCGCCCCCACCACCGCACCGACCCCCGCGGCGGTCCGCCACGGACCCACGGTCGCCGAGGCGACGGCGAGTTGCCGGTTCTCACGTCGGGACATTTCGTCGTGTGCCATGGCTCCACGGTGCGCCCGCCGGAGCCGGGAGGCCATAGGGGAAACCCCCGAGATTTCTCCCTAGGGGCAGGGTCGTTCGGGTCCGTTGCGACCACGGAGCGGACGGTCCCCGCGGGTGCCGCCGGGCGGTGCGAGGATGGCCGCAGCACCGAGGCAAGGAGTGGACCATGGGCAGCAGCGCAGCACACGGACAGAAGATCGCCTTCCTGGGCACCGGCAAGATCGGCGAGGCCCTGCTCTCCGGTCTGCTGCGGGCCGGCAAGAACCCGGCCGACGTCCTGGTGACCGCCCGACGCCCCGAGCGCGCGGTCGAACTCGCGGCCCGCTACGGCGTGGTGGCCGTCTCCAACATCGAGGCCGCCAAGCTCGCCGACACCCTGATCCTCGCGGTCAAGCCGCAGGACATGGGCACCCTGCTGGAGGAGCTGGCCCCGCACGTCGGTCCGGACCGGCTGGTGATCTCGGCCGCGGCCGGCATCCCCACCGCCTGGTTCGAGGAGCGGTTGGCGCCGGGTACTCCGGTGGTCCGGGTGATGCCCAACACCCCGGTCCTGGTGGACGAGGGGATGAGCGTCATCTCGGCCGGCTCGCACGCGGGTGAGGAGCACCTGGTGCGCGCCGAGGAGATCTTCAGCTCGGTCGGCAAGGCGCTGCGGCTGCCCGAGTCCCAGCAGGACGCGGCCACCGCGCTGTCCGGCTCCGGCCCGGCCTACTTCTACTTCCTGGTCGAGGCGATGACCGACGCCGGCATCCTGCTCGGGCTGCCCCGGCAGGTGGCGCACGACCTGATCGTGCAGTCCGCGATCGGCGCCTCGGTGATGCTGCGCGACTCCGGCGAGCACCCGGTGAAGCTGCGCGAGGCGGTCACCTCTCCGGCCGGCACCACCATCGCGGCGATCCGCGAGCTGGAGAACCACGGGGTGCGGGCCGCCCTGCTCGGCGCCCTGGAGGCGGCCCGGGACCGCTCCCGGGAGCTGGCCTCGGGCGGGAAGTAGCGGGAGGCAACGGGGAAACGGCCTGCGGAATCCCGCGGCAGAAGTCCCTGCGCGACCCCTCCCGCAATCGCGGCGCACCCCCTACGCTCTCGCCAACATCGTCCTACCGGTCGGTAGCGAGGTCGCCTGGAGGTCCGCTTGAGTGCCGCACCCCCCACGATCCCGCCCGGCCTGCGCGCCGGGCGGGCCGCGCTCGCCGTCAGCTTCCTGCTCCAGGGCACCGTCTTCGCCCTGCTGGTCACCTGCATCCCGGAGATCCAGCACCGGTACGGGCTGAGCGACGGGCTGCTGCCGGTCTTCCTGGCCGCGGTGCCGGTCCTGGCCGGGGTCGGTTCGATCCTCTCCGAGCAGCTGGTGAAGCGCACCGGCGCGCGGGCCGTGCTGCGGGTGGTCCAGCCCGCCGTCTGCCTCAGCCTGGCGGCCGTCGGGCTGGGCGGCGCGCTGTGGCAACTCGCCCTGGCGCTCGGCGCGTTCGGTCTGCTGGTGGGCGCGTTGGACGCCAGTATGAACATGCTCGGGGTGGGGCTCCAGCACCGCTACGGCCGTTCGATCATGATCGGCTTCCACGCCGCGTTCAGCCTCGGCGGCATCCTCGGCGCGGCCCTGGCGGGCCTCGGCTCGCACTACGCCCTCGGACTGCCGGTGCTGTTCGGCACGGCCGCCGCGGTGGTCGCCCCCCTCGCGGTGCTGACCGGCACCCTCCCCCGGCCTTCGGCCGGGGGGACCCCCACCGCCGGGCCGGCCGAGCTCGATGATGCCGTCCGGGAGGCCGCCGAGGCCGCCGCCCGCTCCGTCCCCTGGCGTCCGCTGCTGCCGCTCTGCCTGGCGATGGCCTTCGCGTACATCGCGGACGCCTCGGTCTCCAACTACAGCGTCAAGTACCTCACCGACGGGCTGGGCAGTCCGGAGGACCTCGCCAAGCTCTCCTACCTGGGCTACATGGTCGCGATGCTGCTCGGCCGCGCCCTGGGCGACCGCGCGGTGCAGCGCCTCGGTGCCGTCCCGGTGGTCCGCGCCGGCGCCGCGTTGGCCGCGTTCGGCTTCGCGGTGGCCGCCCTCGCGCCCGCCGCCTGGGCGGGCATCGCCGGATTCACCGTGCTGGGCTTCGGCATCTGCGCGATCATCCCGCAGGTGTTCGCGGCCGGCGGCCGGCTCTTCCCGGCCGACTCGGACGCCGCGGTGGCCCGGCTCAACCTCTTCAACTACGCGGGGTTCCTGCTGGGTTCGCCGCTGGTCGGCGCGATCGCGGACGCGAGCTCGTACCGCTGGGCGCTGCTCGCCCCGATGCTGCTGGTGCTCGCCGTCCTGCCGCTGGCCGACCGCTTCGCCCCGGCACCGGCCCTGGCCCCCGCCGTCGGGTGACGGCGGGGGCGGTCGACGGAGCGTGGGGTCAGCTGATCACGGTCTGGAGCTCGGGCAGGCCGAAGGTCCAGCTCTGGTCCTTGGCCGTGGTGGTGCCGCCCACCTGGCCGAACTCGTAGTAGACGTACGGCGCCCAGTTCAGCGTGTACGGCGCGGTGCCCCACGACGGGGTGTCGGTGATCTTGACGGTGAGCGTGACGCTCTTCGTCGCCCCGGGCGCGATCGGCGCGTTGAAGTGGAAGTTGGCGCTGTTCCCGTTGATCGCACAGTCGGAGGTGTCACCGGTGCAGCTGACGACGGTGAACGCTCCGGCCTGCGTGTTGGCCGGCCAGGTCGGCTGGACGGACTCGTAGGCGAAGTAGATGGCGCTGTTCTCGGTGTTGGTGAGGGACAGCGTCAGGGTCAGCTGGTCTCCCGCCTTCGCCGTCGGCTTGTCGACCGCGAAGGTGGTGCCGCTGACCGCGGCGGAGGCCGGCTGGGCGGCGAAGAACACGCCAAATCCCAGTATTGCAGCGAGAATTACCCCAAGGCGTTGCACGCTGAATGGCTTCATGGCGGAGAGGATATGGAGTCGCAAAGCTTTTGTCTGCACCGCCTCAACACGCGCCTCCACAGCTGCCCCACAACTTCCGTAGTTTCATCGCGCACCTGCCGTCCGGCCGTCCCCACGAGCACTGCCCCGGCGCGCCCTGGCGGCCGCCCGGCCACCGCCACCCGCTACGGTGGAGGCCATGCCCGAAGCCGAGCGTGACACCCCCTGCGGCCTGCACCTCTTCTGGGACGAGGCCGTCACCGCCTACGACTTCGGCCCCGGCCACCCGATGGACCCGACCCGGCTGGCCCTCACCATGCGCCTGGTCGAGGCGCTCGGACTGAGCACCGGGCCCGGGGTGACCGTCCGCTCCGCGCCGCCCGCCGGCGAGTCCACCCTCCGGCTGGTGCACACCCGGGAGTACATCGAGGCGGTCCGGAATGCCGCCGCCCACCCCGAGCGCTCCGACCCCCTGCACGGACTCGGCACCGACGACAACTGGTCCTTCCCGGCGATCCACTCGGCCTCCGCGCTGATCGCCGGCCAGTCGGTGGCCGCCGCCGAGGCGGTCTGGCGCGGCGAGACCCCGCACGCCGTCAACTTCGCCGGCGGGCTGCACCACGCGATGCCCGGCAAGGCCTCCGGCTTCTGCGTCTACAACGACCCGGCGCTGGCCATCGCCCGGCTGCTCGAACTCGGGGCCGAGCGGGTCGCCTACGTCGACGTGGACGTCCACCACGGCGACGGCGTCCAGGCGGCCTTCTGGAACGACCCCCGGGTGCTCACCGTCTCGCTGCACGAGCACCCCGCCACGCTCTTCCCGCAGACCGGGTGGTCGATCGAGACCGGCGGCGAGGGCGCCCCCGGCTCCGCCGCCAACCTGCCGCTGCCCGCGGGCACCGGCGACGCCGGCTGGCTGCGCGCCTTCCACGCGCTGGTGCCCGAACTGCTCGACGCCTTCCGGCCGCAGGTCCTGGTCACCCAGCACGGCGCCGACACGCACCTGGAGGACCCGCTCGCCCACCTCGCCGTCACCGTGGACGCCCAGCGGCTGATCGCCGAGGCGCTGCACGACCTCGCCCACCAGCACGCCGGCGGCCGCTGGGTGGCCACCGGCGGAGGCGGCTACGCCGTGGTGGACGTCGTCCCGCGCACCTGGACCCACCTGGTCGCCACCGCCGCCGCCCGGCCCGTCGACCCGGCCACCGAGACCCCCGAGTCCTGGCGCGCCGAGGTCTACCGCCGCACCCGCCGCCCGGCCCCGCTGCGGATGACCGACGGCGCCCGCCCGGTCTGGCGCGACTTCGACTCGGGTTACGATCCGGCCGACCGACTCGATCAGGCCATCCTCGCCACCCGCCGAGCGGTGTTCCCCCAGCACGGACTACTGGCCTGAACCCGCCCTCCCGGCCGCGCCCGGCCCGGCCCGTGCGTACCCCGAGCGGTGCCATCCGCCGGGCGGCTACGTACTGCAACAGTCCTATCTCTCACCGTACGAGGACTGCACTTCCCCTCTTCCCACTGGTACCACCCATAACTACTCTGGGGATACACGTGTGCCGGTGGAGTCACCGGAGGGGAAGCCGGTGCCTTGCACACGGGTAAGGGTCGGGTGATGGTCATGAGTTCCGTCGAGCGCCCCCTTCAGGAAGTCGTCTTCCTGACCGTGGCGGAGGTCGCCGCGGTCATGCGGGTGTCCAAGATGACGGTGTACCGGCTGGTGCACAGCGGAGAGCTGCCGGCCATCCGGGTCGGACGGTCCTTCCGGGTGCCCCAGCAGGCGGTGCACGAGTACCTCAAGGAGTCCTACGTGCGGCTCGAGAGCGCGTAGCGGAGGCGCGCGGGTGCGGGGGCCGCATCGGTGGGCCCCGCACCCGTTCGCCGGGGATTTCCCCCGAGTTCTCCGGCTGCCGGGGGCGCGATTTACAGCCCCGGGCAACCGGAAGGTAGGCTAGGCCCTCACGTCAGTCGTATGGACTCCGTCTCTCACGGGCGAGAGTCTCAGTGAGCGAGGGTTGTTCCGTGGGCTCTGTCATCAAGAAGCGTCGCAAGCGTATGGCCAAGAAGAAGCACCGCAAGCTTCTGAAGCGGACTCGCGTTCAGCGTCGCAACAAGAAGTAAGCGCCCCCGGCCGCGCCTAGCGCGCCCAGCGCTTCCACCGCCCGCCCGGGCCCGTCGTGGCCCGGGCGGGCGGTGTCGTTTCCCGGCCCGGTGGGGCGGCACGGTACGGTGCACGCAGGCCGCTCGGGTCGAGGGAATGGGGTGCAGCACCGTGGGTGTGGTCGTGCTCGTCACCGGCGTGGCACGCCATCTCGGTGCCCGCTTCGCCGCCGAGGTCCGCCGCCGGCCGGGCGTGGACCTGGTGGTCGGCGTGGACGTGCAGCCGCCCGGGCTGCCGCCCGAGGAGCCGGCCGGCCCGGCCGCCCCGTACCGCTTCCACCAGCTCGACCTGCGCCGCCCGGTGCTCTCCCGGGTGCTCGCCGAGCACCAGGTGGACACCGTGGTGCACCTCAGCGTCAGCGCCACCGGACTGGGCTCCACCAACCGCTCCGCGGTCAAGGAGTCCAACGTGATCGGCACCATGCAGCTGCTCGGCGCCTGCCAGAAGGCCCCCGGGGTGCGCCGACTGGTGGTGAAGTCCACCACCGGCGTCTACGGCTCCGCGCCCCGCGACCCGGCCGTGTTCAGCGAGCGGATGCAGCCCAAGGACCCGCCCGGCGGAGGCTTCGCCAAGGACGCGGCGGAGGTCGAGGGCTACGTGCGCGGCTTCGCCCGGCGCCGCCCGGACGTCGCGGTGACGGTGCTGCGCTTCGCCAACATCGTCGGCCCGAACGCGGACACCCCGCTCAGCGAGTACTTCGCGCTGCCCGTGCTGCCGACCGTCCTCGGCTACGACCCTCGGCTGCAGTTCGTGCACGAGGACGACGCCGTCGCGGTGCTCTGCCGGGCCGCCGGCGAGCCCGCGCCGGGCACCGTCAACACCGGGACCTTCAACGTGGCGGGGGAGGGCGTCCTGCTGCTCTCCCAGTGCGCCCGCCGGCTCGGCCGGCCCATGCTGCCGCTGCTGCTGCCCGCGGTCAGCTGGATGGCCGCGCTGGCCCGGCAGACCCGGTTGGTGGACGTCTCGCCCGAGCAGTTGCGGCTGCTCACCCACGGCCGGGTGGTGGACACCGCGCGACTGCGCGACACCTTGGGCTACCGCCCGGCGTTCAGCACTCCGGAGGCCTTCGCCGACTTCGCCGCCGCCGGGGGCCCGGGCCTGCTGCCGCCCGAGCGGCTGGCCGCCGCCACCGACCGGCTGACCGCCCTGCTCGGCCCGGAAGGGGCCGCGCCCGCCGGACCGTCCGCCGGACCGTCCGCCGGACCGTCCGCAGGACCGCCCGCCGTACCGAACCGCCCCCGCCGACCGAGGAGCTGAACCCGCGATGAGTGCCGCAGCCGAGAATGCGCCGGGCGAGGCCAAGGTCATCCCGATCGAGTCCGCCCCCAGCTGGACCACGCCCGAGGGGCCGAAACTGGCCGACCGGCTGGCCGGGGCCGTCGGCGGGGCGCTGTCCGGACCGCTCGGCCCGGCCGCCACCCGGCTGTTCGGCAAGGGCTGGGAGGGCCGCGCCGCCGAGGGGCTGGCCTTCCTGCGCCGCCGGGTGACCGGTGACTACGAGGTGGACGAGTTCGGCTTCGACCGGGAGCTCACCGAGGAGGTGCTGCTCTCGCTGCTGCGCCCGCTGGCCGAGAAGTACTTCCGGATCGACGTCCAGGGCGTGGAGCACATCCCGGCCGAGGGCGGCGCGCTGATCGTCGCCAACCACTCCGGGACGGTCCCGCTGGACGCCCTGATGACCCAGGTGGTCATCCACGACCACCACCCCGCCCGGCGGCACCTGCGGATGCTCGCCGCCGACCTGGTCTTCGTGCTGCCCGGCATCAACGAGCTGGCCCGCAAGGCCGGCCACACGCTGGCCTGCAACGAGGATGCCCAGGCCCTGCTGGAGCGCGGCGAGGTGGTCGGGGTCTGGCCGGAGGGCTTCAAGGGGATCGGCAAGCCGTTCTCCGAGCGCTACAAGCTCCAGCGGTTCGGCCGCGGCGGCTTCGTCGCCTCGGCGCTGCGGGCCCGGGTGCCGATCGTGCCCTGCTCGATCGTCGGGGCGGAGGAGACCTACCCGATGATCGGCAACGTGAAGACGCTGGCCCGGCTGCTGGGCCTGCCGTACGTGCCGATCACCCCGACCTTCCCGTGGCTGGGCCCGCTCGGGATGCTGCCGCTGCCGACCAAGTGGACGATCCGCTTCGGCGAGCCGATCGCCACCGACACCTACCCGGCGGAGGCGGCGGACGACCCGATGCTGGTCTTCGACCTGGCCGACGAGGTGCGCGAGACCATCCAGCACACCCTCTACCAGCTGCTGGTGCAGCGGCGTTCGGTGTTCTTCTGACGCCCGTTCTTCCGACGGTGCTCTCCCGAGAGCCCGCCGGGTACGGCGAGGGCCCGGCGGATATCGCACTCCGCCGGGCCCTCGCCGTCCTGCCGTCAGCCGCCCAGGATGCGCAGCCCGGGCAGCAGGTCCGGGAGCAGCGGGGGCACCTCGACGCCCTGCGGCTGGGCCGCGTTCGGGGCGCTGGGCGTGGCCGGCCGCGGTGCCTGCGCCGGGGCCGCGTCGGCGCTCGGCGAGGGCTTGGTGCCGGTGAGCCCGCTGGTGAGGCCGCCGACCAGGCCGTTGACGGCATCCGGGGCGCTGCTGGGCAGGGTGTCCGGCAGGACGCCGCCCTTGCCGGAGGCGCCGGAGCCGGGGTCGGCCGGGGCGTGCTCGGTGGCGCCGGGACGGTTGCCGGCGCCGGATCCCGGGGCCTTGTCGGCACCGGCCGTGGTGCCGGAGCCGGCCGCGGGGGAGCCGGCCGGGGAACCACCGGTCGAGCCGGACGAGCCGTCGCCCGCTCCGGAGCCGGCCGTGCCACCGCTCTCGGCGGGGGGCAGGACCAGGCGCAGGGGCGCGACGTCCTCGCTTATGTCGTCGAAGAGCCGGTTCACCAGGTCGGCCTGCCGGGTGAGCTGGACGGGCAGCCTGCCCTGCAGCTCGCTCCACCGGCCGTCCTCGTCGTGGGCGAACCCGGCCAGGGCCCGCATCGGGTCGAGCGAGCCGTTGCTGCGGTAGACCGAACGCAGCAGCTCGCGGCCCTTGAGGGCGTCGGCGTGCATGTCGTTCAGGGCGCGGCGGACCTGTTCGACGGTGGCCGGGCTGAGCGCGCCGGCCGGACCGGTGCGGCCGACCAGGGTCTTGGCCTCGCCGAGCCGGGTGGCCGCGTTGTCGAGCAGCAGTTCGCCGCGTTCGGAGTCGGAGCCCGCGAGGTCGAGCCGGAGTCCTTCCAGCCCGCGCTTGAGGCCGTACAGCGTGTCCCCGGGGAGGGCGTTGGAGCTGGCCGCGGCGGCGCCGGCCAGGCTGCCCACGGCGAGCCCGGCGACCAGTCCGCCGATCGCGAACCGGCGGCTCCAGCGGCCGCGCGGCGCCGTCCGGATCGCCCGGTGGCGGCGTTGGCGGGGCACCGGGGTGCCCGTCCCGTCGGCGAAGGCCTGCTCGAACGCGGCCATCAGCTGGGCGCGTTGGACCGTGCGGACCTCCCGGTCCAGCACCGGCCCGGGCAGCGCCCGCAGCGCGTCGGTCAGGCCGACCAGTTCGGCCCTTGCGACCGAACCGGCGCCGGTGGCAGTGGCGTTGTCCGATTCGGCGTTGGCCGCAGCGCTTTGCTCCGCCTGGTGGGCCTCCAGCGCCTCGGCGAAGGCCTTCGCCCGCCGGTGCTCCAGCACGTTTGCCGTCACGGGCCACACCTCCCTTCGTCGTTGTCGACACCCCGGCCTGCCGGACGGTTGCCCCGGCTGGCCAAAGCCACTCCATCGGGTGATAGGCCGCAATTCGACTTGACCGTACGCCCGGTGGGGGTTTGCACGCTGGCCAACGAGCGGTGCGGGCGGTCGGTTACGCACGGCTGATCATCGGATCGACCGTTCACCCTGACGTGTCGGCCGGGCGTGGACGGTGACGGCCGGCCGGGCCACAGGGCGGCGGCGCCGTCCCGGGGCCGGCTCATCGCGCGTCGGGCGGGAGCAGCCGGGCCAGGGTGCGGACGGCGCGGTACTGGAGGGTCTTGATGGCGCCCTCGTTCTTGCCCATGATCCGGGCCGTCTCGGCCACCGAGAGCCCCTGCAGGAAGCGGAGGGTCACGCACTCCTGCTGCTGCGGGTTGAGCCGGCGTACCGCGTCCAGCAGCGCGGCGTTGGAGAGCGACTCCAGCACCGACTCCTCCGGGCTGCGCTCGCACTCGTTGGAGTCGAGCATCTCTCCGGTGGTGACCTCCAGCCGGAAGCGGCTGGACTTGAAGTGGTCGGCGACCAGGTTGCGGGCGATGGTGACCAGCCAGGCGCCGAAGTCCCGGCCCTGCCAGGTGAAGGTGCCGATCCGGCGCAGGGCGCGCAGGAAGGTCTCGCTGGTCAGGTCCTCGGCGGTGGCCCGGCTGCCGACCCGGTAGTAGATGTAGCGGTAGACGGTGTCCGCGTAGTGGTCGTAGAGCCGGCCGAAGGCCTCGCTCTCGCCGGCCTGGGCCCGCTCGACCAGCTCCATGATCGGGTTGTGCTCGGTCTCGTAGCCGGGGCTGGGCGCGGTCCGGGCGCGCCCCCGGCCGACGCCGGCGGTGCCGGTGCGGCCGCGCGAGCCGGTGCCGGCCGATCCGGCGGCGGTGGTGCGCAGCGCCGGGCCGGGTGCTTGCGGCTGGACGAACGATCCTCCGGCGAGCGCGGGTTGGGGCGAGACGGCGAGCTGGCTGCGGAGCAGGGTGCGCAACAGGTCCAGGCCCGTGAAGATCTGCCGCTCGGCGGTCGGCCGGCCGCCGAGGCCGGTGCGGGGGCGCAGGGGCGCGGACGACGGGCGGGAGGGTGCAGGCGCGTCGTTCCGGACGGGTGGGTACACGGGACTCCCAGAGGCAGAACTGTGGACGGATCACCTCCGCCTGCGCGGAGAGCAGTCCCCGAAGCGACCGTTCGAGCGGGACGCGTGGCGACGTGCATCCAGGAGAGAATAACGCTTTGTGCAATGACAGCTACACCGTGTGGTCGAAGTGGTCGTTTGGGATCCATTTGTTGTGCATATTCGGCCGACAGTGACCGGAGTTGTCATCGTTCACCCGGCTCAACGTGATCGAACAGGCGCTCAGGGTGACCAATTCGGGGGACTGGGGGGCGGTTTCCCAGCCTTGGGGCTCGGCAACCCCCGACTTCCCTGACCTGGCGAACGATCAGAACCGGTCGCTGGGCGACAGATTCGTACAGGGGGATCGGACCGCCTGCGGTGAAGGGGAGTTCGCCCGTAAGAGGGGCCAGGTCAGAGGCCCTGTTGACGACCGCTCACCCGTCAGGGCGAGCCCGCCCGGACAGCCCGGGCGGCCCCGGACGGTCTCCGGGTGTCCCTCAGTGGCCCGCGCGGCCTCGGTCGCGGGAGGTTCAGGCGCGGCGGCGGCGCCGGTTCAGCGCCACCCCGGCCGCCGTCGCGCCGGCCAGCACCCCGAGCGCGGCCGCCGCCGGCAGCCCCACCCGGGCCGCCTTGCGCCCGGTCCGGAAGTCCCGCACCCGCCAGCCCTGGGTCCGGGCGTGGCGCCGCAGCGCGCCGTCCGGGTTCACCACGTACGGGTGGCCGACCAGCGAGAGCATCGGGATGTCGTTGGCCGAGTCGCTGTAGGCGGCGCAGCGGTCGAGGTCGAGGCGCTCGCGCCGGGCGAGCGCGCGGACGGCGGCGGCCTTGGCCGGTCCGTGCAGCAGGTCGCCGACCAGCCGGCCGGTGTACCGGCCGTCCCGGGCCTCGGCGACGGTGCCCAGCGCGCCGGTCATGCCGAGCCGCCGGGCGATGATCCGGGCCACCTCCAGTGGGGCGGCGGTGACCAGCCAGACCCGCTGTCCGGCGTCCAGGTGCATCTGGACCAGGGCGCGGGTGCCCGGCCAGATCTTGTCGGCCACGACGACCTCGAAGATCTCCTCGCAGATCGCCTCCAGGTCGGCGGTGCGCTTGCCGGCCACGATGCCGAGGGCGGACTGCTTGGCGTCCGAGATGTGGTCCGGGTCCTCGGCACCGTGCAGCCGGAACCAGGCCTGCTGCCAGGCGAACCGGGCGATGTCGCGGCGGGTGAGGAAGCCGCGGCGGTAGAGGCCGACGCCGAGGTAGAAGATCGCGGCGCCGCGCAGGATGGTGTTGTCGCAGTCGAAGAAGGCGGCGGCGCGGGGGTCGTCCCGGTCCGGGGTGTGGTTCTCGGCCGGGGCCTTGGGCGCCTTGCCGGGCTTGGCGGCGGCCGGTGCGTCCGGCTCGGCGGCGCCTTCCGGCCCGCCGGCGGGTTCCGGCTCGGGCTCGGCCCGCAGCGCCCCCTCGGCCGCCGCGGCTGCGGCTTCGCCGGCCAGGGCGTTCCGCTCGCTGCTGGTACGCCTTGCCTGGGTGAGCCTTCTGAGCACGGCCATGTCATCGAGGATAGCCAGCCGAGGGCGCGGCGGCCGTGACGGAGCCGTGCCCGCGAGGTGAACAGCTCCACCGGGTGCAGGGCGCCCCGGAGACGGGTGGGCACCATGGCGGAGAATGGGGCGGTGAGCCCACTGCTGCGACGTAAGAGCCCCGAGCCCGCGGACCGGACCGTGACCCTGGTCGGCAAGCCCGGCTGTCACCTGTGCGACGAGGCCCGCGAGGTGATCCTCCGGGTGACGGGCGAGCTGGGGGCGTCCTTCGAGGAACGGGACATCACCCAGGACGAGGAGCTGTACCGCCGCTACTGGGAGCAGATTCCGGTCACCCTGATCGACGGCCGCCAGCACGACTTCTGGCGGGTCGACGAGCGCCGTCTGCGCACCGCCCTCGGCGGTTGAGCGGGGCCTGACCGGGCGTTCGTCCGTGCACCGACCCCCGCCACTCGGCGGGGGCGGTTCGCCGAATCGTTGCCGAAGACACCCCGTTCCGGCTTGGGACGGGGCGGGTCGGTCGGCTTACGATCGAACGCGTTTGCGCCCGTGGGGGGCTGAGCACACGAGGAGTGCGCCATGCTTCCCGGTCCTGTCCCTGGGCCGCCCCGAGCCCTGGACGGCGGCGGGGGCTTCGCCGTGGTGGACGTGGAGGCGACCGGCCGCAGCCCGTGGCGGCACCGGGTGGTCGAGGTCGCGGTGGTGCTGCTCGACGCTCGGTTGTGTCCCGAGGGGGAGTTCGCCACCCTGCTGGATCCGCTGGGCCCGGTCGGCCCGACCCACGTGCACCGGATACGCCAGTGCGACGTCGAGGGCGCCCCGCGCTTCCGCGAGATCGCCCCGAGGCTGCTGGAGCTGCTGGCCGGGCGGGTGCTGGTCGGCCACCACGTCAGCTGCGACCACGCCTTCCTGGATCGCGAGTTCGCCCGGATAGGGGTGCCGCTGCCGCCCGTCCCGCTGCTGTGCACGATGCGGCTGGCCCGCGCCCACCTGCCGGAGGCCCGCAGTCACGGCCTGGCGGCCTGTGCGGAGGCGGCGGGCCTCGGCTGGTACCCGGCGCACACCGCACTGGGCGACGCCCGGGTGACCGCCGAGCTGCTGCGGCACTGCCTGGGCGCCCCGTCCTGCCCGCCGGACGACTGGGCCGGCCCGCTGCGCGAGGCCGCCGGGGTGCCCTGGCCCCGGCTGGGCCGGGCCCGCTCCCGCCCGTCCGGCACCGCCGTCCCGCTGGTGCGCCGGGAGGCGCCGTACGGCCCCTGGCTGCCCGGTTCCCGGGCCCCGGAGGTCGTACTGACCCAGGCCGGTGCTATGGGTTCGACGGCGTGATGCGCATCACTGTGGAGGGACAAAACGGACACCATCTTTGTGCACACGTTCACAAACGCATAGCCTGGCTGCCAAAGCCCAGCTTCACCCACAGGAGCACCGTGGCAATCGGCCGATCACCACAGAGCAGTTCGCAGACGCCCGACCAGGGCGCCGCGCGCCGACCCTCGCGTGCCCGGGGCATCCCGGAGGCGACCGTCGCCCGCCTGCCCCTCTACCTGCGGGCCCTCACCGCGCTCTCCGAGCGCTCGGTGCCGACCGTCTCCTCCGAGGAGCTGGCCGCCGCGGCCGGCGTGAACTCGGCCAAGCTGCGCAAGGACTTCTCCTACCTCGGCTCGTACGGCACCCGCGGCGTCGGCTACGACGTCGAGTACCTCGTCTACCAGATCTCCCGCGAGCTCGGCCTGACCCAGGACTGGCCGGTCGTCATCGTCGGCATCGGGAACCTCGGCCACGCGCTCGCCAACTACGGCGGGTTCGCCTCCCGTGGCTTCCGGGTGGCCGCCCTGTTGGACGCCGACCCCAACGTGGTCGGTTCCACCGCGGCCGGACTGCCGGTGCGGCACATGGACGAGCTGGAGTCGATCGTCGAGAGCCAGCACGTCTCCATCGGCGTGATCACCACCCCGCCCGGTGCCGCCCAGCAGGTTTGCGACCGGCTGGTCGAGGCAGGCGTTACGAGCATCCTGAACTTCGCCCCGACCGTGCTGGCCGTCCCGGACGGCGTGGACGTGCGCAAGGTGGACCTGTCCATCGAGCTCCAGATCCTCGCCTTCCACGAGCAGCGCAAGGCCGGGGAGGAACCGGACGACCGCGCCGAGTCGGTGCTGGACCGTGCCCCCGGTCCGGTCCGGGCGGCCGCGGCCAAGTTGCGCCGGGCGGCCGGCGGCAGCGGCAAGGGCCGCGGCACCGCCGAGTCGGCGGCCAAGGACCAGGCCGAGCAGGCCAGGGAAAAGTCCGCCAAGGGCGGCGACGGGGATCTCTCCGCGGTGATGCCCGCATGAACACCGAGAGCTGTGAGGGGCGGGCATGAGCCTTCTCGTCGTAGGGCTGAGCCATCGCACGGCCCCGGTCGGGGTGCTGGAGCGCGCCGCGCTGACCGGTGAGGTACCGACCCGGCTGCTGCACGACGCGGCCGCCACCGCGACGGTCGCCGAGGCCGCGCTGCTGAACACCTGCAACCGGATCGAGCTGTACGCGGACGTGGACAAGTTCCACGCCGGCGTCGCCGAGCTGTCGCTGCTGCTGGCCCACCACAGCGGGGTGGACCTGGAGGAACTGACCTCCCACCTGTACGTCCACTACGAGGACCGCGCCGTCCACCACCTCTTCTCGGTGGCCTGCGGCCTGGACTCGATGGTCGTCGGCGAGGGCCAGATCCTCGGCCAGCTGCGCGACGCGCTGGCCAAGGCCCAGGAGGAGCACACCGCCGGGCGCGGCCTGAACGAGCTGTTCCAGCAGGCGCTGCGGGTCGGCAAGCGGGCGCACAGCGAGACCGGCATCGACAAGGCCGGCCAGTCGCTGGTCACCTTCGGCCTGGAGCAGGTCGCGGCGGGCGCGGGCGAGATCGCCGGCAAGCGCGCGCTGGTGGTCGGCGCCGGCTCGATGAGCTCGCTGGCCGCCGCCACCCTGGTCCGCTCCGGCGTGACCGACCTGCTGATCGCCAACCGGACCCCGGCCCGCGCGGAGCGGCTGGTCGAGATCCTCGGCCCGGACGTGGCCCGGGTCCTGGACCTCGCCAAGGTGCCGGAGGCGCTCGCCGACGTGGACCTGGTGATCTCCTGCACCGGTGCGGCAGGCGTGGTGATCAAGGCCTCGGACGTGGCCGCCGCGGTCGCCTCCCGCACGGCGCCCGAGCCGCTGGCCCTGCTCGACCTGGCCATGCCGCGCGACGTCGACCACGCCGTGCACGAGCTGGCCGGCGCCCTGCTGGTCGACCTGGAGAGCCTCTCCCACGCGCACGCCGCCAGCCCCGGCGCCGGCGACGTCGACCAGGTCACCCGGATCGTCTCCGACGAGGTGAGCGCCTTCGGCGCCGCCCAGCGGGCCGCCCGGATCGCGCCGACCGTGGTCGCGCTGCGCTCGATGGCCTCCGACGTGGTCGCCGCCGAGCTCGGCCGGCTGGACTCCCGGCTGCCCGACCTGGACGAGCGCTCGCGCGCCGAGATCACCCAGACCGTCCGCCGCGTCGTCGACAAGCTGCTGCACGCCCCGACCGTCCGGGTGAAGCAGCTGGCCGCCGAGCCCGGCGGCGCCTCCTACGCGGAGGCGCTGCGCGAACTGTTCGACCTCGACCCGGCGGCCGTGCACGCCGTGTCGGGCACGCCCCTCGGCGGCGCGCCCCAGCCCTCGACCGGGGGCACCAGATGAACCGTCAGCCATCCCACGAGTACCACCGGGACGATCACCTCATGAATGGTCAACCGATCACGGAGCAGCCCTCGGCCACCGCGGCCCTGCGGCTCGGCACCCGGCGCAGCGCCCTCGCCATGGCGCAGTCGGGCATGGTGGCCCGCGAGGTGACCAGGGTCACCGGGCGCCCCGTCGAGCTGGTCGAGATCACCACCTACGGCGACACCTCCCGGGAGTCGCTGGCGCAGATCGGCGGCACCGGCGTGTTCGTCTCCGCGCTGCGCGACGCGCTGCTGGAGGGCCGGATCGACTTCGCCGTGCACTCGCTCAAGGACCTGCCCACCGCCGCCCCCGCGGGCCTGGTGCTGGCGGCCGTCCCCGAGCGCGAGGACGTCCGGGACGCCCTGGTCGGGGCCGAGGGCCTGGCCCTGGACGAGCTGGTGGAGAAGCTCGCCGGCGCCGGCCGCCCGGCCCGGATCGGCACCGGCTCGCCCCGCCGGATGGCGCAGCTGAACGCCTGGGCCGCCGCCCGCGGCGCCCAGCTGGAGACCGTCGCGATCCGCGGCAACGTGGACACCCGGATCGGCTTCGTGACCAGCGGCGAGCTGGACGCGGTGGTGCTGGCGACGGCCGGCCTCAACCGGCTCGGCCGCAGCGCCGAGATATCCCAGCACCTCGACACCGAGCTGATGATCCCGGCCCCCGGCCAGGGCGCGCTCGCGATCGAGTGCACCACCGCCGACACCGCGCTGATCGCCGCGCTCGCCGCCCTGGACCACGCCCCCACCCGGGTCGCCGTGGCCGCCGAGCGCGCCCTGCTGGCCACCCTGGAGGCCGGCTGCTCGGCGCCGGTGGCCGCGCTGGCCACCTGGGGCCGGGAGAACGAACTGCGGCTGGACGGTGTGGTCGGCGACCCCGACGGAACCGCCCTGCTGAAGATGTCCGCCAACGGTCCGATCGTCCTCGACGAGACCGCCGAGCAGCAGGCGGCGGCCCTCGGCCGCGCGCTGGCTGACCGGCTGCTCGCCGCGGGCGCGGCCACCCTGATGGGGGAGCGAGCCCGATGAGCCCCACCACCGCCACCGACGCCCTGTTCCCGGCGGGACAGCCCGCCACCGGACGGTGCACCTTCCTGGGCGCGGGCCCCGGGGACCCGGGCCTGCTGACCTTGCGCGCGGTCGAGGTGCTGTCCACCGCCGACGTGCTGGTCGCCGACCCGCTGACCGCCGCCGCCGTGCGCAGCCACTGTCCGGCCGGCGTGCAGGTGCACGCCCCCGCCGTCGAGGGCACCGACCTCGACCTGGCCAAGCTGGTCGCCGAGGCCGTCCGCTCCGGCAAGCACGTGGTCCGCACGGTCGACGGCGACCCCGGCCTGGACGGCTGCGCCGCCGAGGAGATGCTCAGCTGCGCGGGCGACGGGATCCCGTTCGAGGTGATCCCCGGCGTCGCCCAGTCGGTCGGCGTCCCGGCGTACGCGGGCGTCCCGCTGCGCGCCGGGTCCGGCACCGACGTGCGCTTCGTGGACGGCGCCGCGCTGCTGGCCGGCAAGCCGGTGGACCTGGGCGCGCCGGAGACCACCCTGGTGGTCCGCACCACCCTGGGCCAGCTGCCCGCCACCGCCACCGCCCTGGTCGCGGGCGGCCGCAAGCCGGAGTCGGCGCTGAGCGCCACGCTCTCCGGCACCACCACCCGCCAGCGGACCTTCACCTCCACCCTGTCCGGCATCGCCGCCGACCTGAAGGCCGCCCGGGTGCTGCCCTCGCCGGTCTCCGCCCCGGTCGACCCGGCCACGTCGGTGATAGCCGTGGTGGGCGAGCAGGTCGCCCACCGGGCCTCGCACTCGTGGTTCGAGACCAAGCCGCTGTTCGGCTGGAACGTCCTCGTGCCGCGCACCAAGGAGCAGGCCACCGGCCTGTCCGAGCAGCTGCGCTCGTACGGCGCGGTGCCGCAGGAGGTGCCGACCATTGCGGTCGAGCCGCCGCGCACCCCGCAGCAGATGGAGCGGGCCATCAAGGGCCTGGTCACCGGCCGCTACGAGTGGATCGCCTTCACCTCGGTGAACGCGGTGCGCGCCGTCCGGGAGAAGTTCGAGGAGTACGGCCTGGACGCCCGCGCGTTCGCCGGGATCAAGGTCGCGGCGGTCGGCGAGACCACCGCGCAGGCCCTGGTGGACTTCGGCGTGAAGCCGGACCTGGTGCCCTCCGGCGAGCAGTCCGCGGCCGGCCTGCTGGAGGACTGGCCGCCGTACGACCCGGTCTTCGACCCGATCGACCGGGTGCTGCTGCCGCGCGCCGACATCGCCACCGAGACCCTGGTGGCCGGCCTGGTCGAGCTCGGCTGGGAGGTCGACGACGTGACGGCGTACCGGACGGTGCGCGCCTCGCCGCCGCCGGCCGAGACCCGCGAGGCGATCAAGGGCGGCGGATTCGACGCGGTGCTGTTCACCTCGTCCTCGACCGTCCGGAACCTGGTCGGCATCGCGGGCAAGCCGCACAACGTGACCGTCATCGCCTGCATCGGCCCGGCCACCGCCAAGACCGCCGAGGAGCACGGCCTGCGGGTCGACGTGATGGCCCCGGCGCCGTCGGCGGCCGCGCTGGCCCAGGCGCTGGCAGACTTCGGAGCCAAGCGCCGCGACACCGCGACGGCCGCCGGTGAGCCGGTCTACCGGCCCAGCGAGCGCCGTCCCGGCTCGCGCCGCAAGGCCCGCTGACACCCCTCATGGCCGGGGGCGGCCGACCGTCGCCCCCGGCACTGCACAACCGTTCGGAGAGAGAAGCCGTGTCCGCTGAATTCCCGTACGTACGCCCCCGCCGGCTGCGCCGGAGCCCGGCGATGCGCCGCCTGGTGGCCGAGACCCGGCTGCACCCGGCGGAGCTGATCCTGCCGCTGTTCGTCCGCGAGGGCGTCAGCGAGCCCGTCCCGGTGAGGTCGATGCCGGGCGTGGTCCAGCACACCCGGGACACCCTGCGCAAGGCCGCGGTGGAGGCGGCCGAGGCGGGCCTGGGCGGTCTCATGCTGTTCGGCGTCCCGGAGGTGCAGGACGCGACCGGCACCGAGGGCACCAACCCGGACGGCATCCTCCAGCAGGCGATCCGGGACGTGGTCTCCGAGGTCGGCGACTCCCTGGTGGTCATGTCGGACCTCTGCCTGGACGAGTACACCGACCACGGCCACTGCGGCGTGCTGGCCGCCGACGGCAGCGTCGACAACGACGCCACCCTGGAGCGCTACGCCGAGATGGCCCGGGTGCAGGCCGACGCCGGCGTCCACCTGGTCGGCCCGTCCGGCATGATGGACGGCCAGATCGCCGTGGTCCGGCGGGCGCTGGACGAGGCCGGGCACCAGGACGTGGGCATCCTCGCCTACACCGCCAAGTACGCCTCGGCCTTCTACGGCCCGTTCCGCGAGGCCGTCGGCTCCTCGCTCAAGGGCGACCGCAAGACCTACCAGCAGGACCCGGCCAACGCCCGCGAGTCGCTGCGCGAGCTGGCGCAGGACCTCGCCGAGGGCGCGGACATGGTGATGGTGAAGCCCGCCATGGCCTACCTGGACGTCCTGCGCCAGGTCGCCGACGCCTCCCCGGTGCCGGTCTCCGCGTACCAGGTGTCCGGCGAGTACGCGATGGTCGAGGCGGCCGCCGCGAACGGCTGGATCGACCGGGAGCGGATGATCATGGAGACGCTCACCTCGATCCGCCGCGCGGGTGCCGAGCAGATCCTCACCTACTGGGCCCTCGAAGCCGCCGCGATGCTCAAGTAGGCCGAGACGCCGCACGACGGAAGGCCGGGCCGTCCCCACGGGGGCGGCCCGGCCTTCCGGGTTTCTGCTACTTCCAGCCGTCGATGTGGACGAAGCCCGCGCCGCCGCCGATCACGTCCTTGGAGGTGGCCGCGCCGCCGCCGAAGCCGCCGGCGACGATGTCGCTGGTGTGGGCGACGCCGAAGCCCTCGGCGGCCGCGAACGGCTGGTCGGCGGAGGCGATGAACTCGCCGCCGCCGGCCACGCCGACGTGGGCGAAGGCCGGGGTGGCGGCACCCGCGAGTGCCAGTGCGGCGGCGGTCAGGGCGGCCTTGGCCAGCTTGCTCTTCATGGGACTGCCCTCTCTCTGGGAGCGCCCCCGCGGGCGCTCTGACACGTGATCACATCCGGCCGCTCGGTCCCGCGCCCCACGCCGGACCGGACCGCCGGTCACCCCTCCGGACCGCGCTGCGGCGCGGCCCGGAGGGACACTTCGTCCGCACAGCCCGGAGGGCCCGGGGAGGCTTTCCTCCCCGGGCCCTCCGTCCGTCCCAGGCCCCTTGATCAGCCGATCAGGTGCGAGATGCCCGAGTCGCCCGAGGACTGGGTGTTCTGGCCGACGTCGCAGATCTGCTTCGGCTGGTTGTTCAGGATCGGGACCTCGACCGGCACCGCGACGCCGATGACGCCGACGGCGACGTTGTGGATCTCCGGCAGGCAGATGTTCGGGTTGTCCAGAACGTGGCTGTTCGGGCTGCCGTTGCCGGTGGTGCCGGTGTGGTTGGTGCCGCCGTTGCCCTGGACGGAGGTGGCGGCGCCATCCGAGTCGGCGATGGCGGAGGCCGAGCCGGCGGACATCGCGAGGGCGGCGGCGGCCAGGCCGGCCGCGGCGAGGGTCTTCTTGATCATTTCCGGGTTTTCCTCTCAAGGGTGAATCGGGGAGCGATTCGGAGGTGGAACAGAGGGGTGGTGCAGGGAGAGCGGAGCGTCAGCCGACCAGGTGGGAGATGCCACCGTCGCCCTGGCTCTGGGTGCCCTGGCCGATGGTGCAGAACTGCTTCCCACCGCTGTTGGCGATCGGGACCTCGACCGGGACGGCCACACCGGCCACACCGACCGCGACGTTGTGGATCTCCGGCAGGCAGATGTTCGGGTTGTCCAGGAAGTGGAAGTTCGGGCTGTCGTTCCCGACCGTGCCGGTGAAGTTGGTGCCGCCGTTGCCCTCGATCGAGGCCGCGGCGCCGTCCGAGTCGCCGATGGCCGAGGCGGGCGCGGCGGCGGCGGCCAGCGCGGCGACGGCCAGGCCGGCTGCGGCGAAGGACTTCTGGATCATGGCGAGATCCCTCTCTGAAATGCTCTTTGGATTCCGTGCGTACAACGCTGAGAACGCTCAGGCCCGGTCTGCAGTCACTGACGTCCAGATCAAAGAACGACGGCACGGAAGGTTACGGGGATTCCTGAAAAGAGTCCCGGAGGCGCGACGGCGAAGGGATTCCGGTCGGATTATTAGCCCGAATCGGTTAACCGTCGCAATCCGCGTTCCCGGTCACTCGTTGAGCAGATCGCTTTCCGGCTGCGGCCCCCGCAGCCCTTCCCAGTGATCTCCAGTACGGACAGCAGAACGGTGAAAAGCATGAAGTTCTCCAAGCGGGCCGGCGCGATGCTGCTGGCGGTCGGTGCCGGCGTGCTCGCCTCCCCGGGAGCGGCCTGCGCCGCCGCCCCGGTCGGCCCCGACCAGGTCGGCGCCCTGGAGGATGCGCTGGCCACCCAGCAGGTCCCGGCGGACATCCCGCTCGCCCCGCTGGGCAGCCGCCTCACGGCCGGGATCCCGACCTCGCTGGTGATGCCGCCCGTCCCCGGCCCGACCACCAGCACCGGCGGCGAGCTGATCCCGGAGCGGATCCTCCCCGAGCTGGGCACCGGCAAGGCCGGCCCGAGCGCCCAGGCCGAGCTGCCGCTCCCGCTGGTCGACCGGAGCGCCGACCTCGGCAAGGTGCTGCTGGACGCCCCGGCCGCGCCGCTGCACGCCAAGACCCCGGGTCTCACCCTCGGCAAGCCGCTCTCGCTCGCCCAGGACGGCGCCGGTCAGCTCGCCGACGGCCGGCTCAAGGTGGACGAGATCGACCCGCGGCTGGTCACCGGCGCGGTGCAGATGGTCCCCGGGGCCAAGGCCAGCCTCGGCGGCGAGGACAGCCGGCTCTCCGTCACCGACACGGCGGGCGCCCTGGCCGGGACCACCACCGCGATGACCACCGGCGTGGTGGGGCAGACCGGCCTGACCGACGTCACCCGGCTCTAGCCGTCGCTCCGGCGCACAGAGCACGAGAGCCCGGCACCCCGGCCGCGCGGCGGGGATGCCGGGCTCTCGTACGTCCGGAGGCTCAGCCCGGCAGGAGGCCGGTCAGCCCGCCGGCCAGCGGGAGACCCTTGATGCCGCCGCCATCGCTCAGCGGGCCGGCCAGCGTCCCGGTACCGACGGCGGGCAGGCCCTGGTCCGGCTGCAAGGCCGCGCCGTTGTTGAGGAAGTCGGCCGAGGACTTCGCCCACGGGTCCAGCCGCAGGCTCTTGATCGGCGCGATGCCATAGCCGAGGCCGGTGGTCGTCCCGTTCAGCGCCTGGCCGACGTCGGTCTTGGTCAGCGTGGCCGGGCCGGCCGGCGCCTCGCCCGGCGCGGTGGCGGCCTGCGCCGAACCGGCGCCGAGCAGTACCGCGGCACCCACGGCGGCGGCCAGGCCGGCCGCGCTCTTCTTCGAAACCATGGTGATCACCTTCGGTGGATCGGGGGTCCCGGACGGCTGTCCGGGGATGCCGAACTGCCCCCCGGCCGGCTGGTCGGGGGGCAGGACGGCCGGAACGCGTGCCGATCGGGGATCAGCAGTCGTCGTCGTGCTCGTGGTGCGGGTGCACCTCCACGTTGGCGCACTTGTTGCCGAAGGCCGGGTTCAGCAGGCCGACGACGGTGATGGTGTTGCCGCAGACGTTCAAGGGGATGTGGATCGGCGCCTGGATCTGGTTGCCGGAGAGCACGCCGGGGGAGCCGGCGGCCACGCCCTGGGCGCCCGCGCCGGCGGCGGCGGAGCCCGCTGCACCCAGCACCAGGCCGGCGGCGGCGGCGGAGAGGACGGCGGCCTTCTTCATGTTCTGCATGGGGGTTGATCTCCTCGATCACATACGGGTGGAGCGTGCTGCGCCCCGGCGCTGCGGGGCGCAGCACGGGCTCGGGTGAATCAGTAGTCGTCGTCGTGCTCGTGCTCGTGGTGCGAGTGCACCTCCACGTTGGCGCACTTGTTGCCGAACGCCGGGTTCAGCACACCGATGAGAATGTTGACGGTGTTGCCGCACACGTTGGCCGGGATGTGGATCGGCGCCTGGATCTGGTTGCCGGAGAGCACGCCGGGGGAGCCGGCGGCGACACCCTCGGCGCCCGCGCTGGCGAACGCGCCGCCGGCGGCACCGAGCACCAGGCCGCCGGCGCCCAGCGACAGGACGGCGGCCTTCTTGAAGTTGCGCATGTCGTTCCTTCGATTTCGGCCCGACGGAAGGGAAATTTCGGGCGCCGGGCGAGCAGGAATACTCACCCGCTGTTTTCAGGGATTGCCGTGATTGTCACTGCGGTCGGCGGATGTCGGCGTGTCCCGCCCATGGCTCGGGCGTGGCCGCGGCGGCCGGGTCGCGGTGCCTGTCGAAACAATTCCCGCACGGCCGGGAAAGGCTTCGGACAAAGGCGCGACCAGATGGAATTCCGGTCAGGCGTTCCGGCACGGGTTGCCGGGCGCCGGCTTTGGGAGGCCCGCCACGCCGAGCGGACCGCCCGTGGCCGCGATGCCGACGACGCCGTGGGCGTGCTTGCGCATGGGCGGTACTCGATTCGTGCGTGAGGGCCGGTGGAGACCGGGTTCCGTCAGGGAGAACGAGGCACCGTGCACGGGGAAACGGTCCGGTCCTCCGATCACCCGAATGCCCGGTCCGCGGCGCCGTTGCCCCGGATGGGTGACAGTGCGTGGGCCGTCGCAACCGGCCTCGCGGGGTCTCGTTCTAGATGTCGCACTCCCCGTGCATCTCTGTCGAACAGTCAGGAGGCTCGCTATGAGCATCAAGAAGACCGCCGCCGTCGGCGCGGCCGTGGCGGGCATCGTGGCCGCCGGTGCCGGCACCGCCATGGCCGGCGCGGGCGCCGAGGGCGTCGTCGCCAACTCCCCCGGTGTCGTCTCGGGCAACCAGATCGAGGTGCCGATCCACGTGCCGATCAACCTGTGCGGCAACACCATCAACATCGTCGGCCTGCTGAACCCGACGTTCGGCCACCACTGCCTCAACAAGGGCTGAGCCCGCACCCGGTTCGGCCGGTGAGAGCCGCCGTTCCGCGCTTCCCTCCTGGGGCGCGGGGTGGCGGCTTCTGTTTTCCGGGATCGTGCCCGTTCGTCAGTTCCCGGCGATGTCGCGAGTCTTGTTGTGTTACTTGTCAGTTCCTAGAATGCGAGACCTGCTCACCTTTCCTGCTCCTCTCTTGCTCCGCGCCGCTCGGCGCCCCCGCCCGGGCGGTCCCCCACCCCCGCAAGGAGTCGCGTGTGATCAGGTCCCCCCTGTCGGCGGCGCGGCGGACGCGTACCGGGTCCTCCCGGTGCGCCGCGCTGCTCGCCACCGGAGTCCTCCTCGCCACCCTCGGCCTGGCCGGCGCCCCCACCGCCCTGGCCGACCCCGCCCCGGCCGCACCCGCGGCCACCCGTCCGGCCGCGATCGTCGCCCTCGGCGACAGCGCCATCTCCGGGGAGGGCGCTGGCACCGACACCAACGACGGCTACTTCCCGGAGACGGACAGCCCCACCAACTACTGCCACCGCCATCCCAAGTCGGAGATCTTCGTCACCGACATCCCCGGGGTCACCCCGATCGACCTCGCCTGCTCCGGCGCCCAGACCGGCGACCTGGTCAGCGACCCGGAGCTGGCCAAGATCACCGGCTCCGGCAGCGGCGACTTCGGCGAGCCCAAGCAGGACGTCAAGCTGGCCGACACGGCGGCCAGGTACGACGTCAAGATGGTCGTCGTCACCATCGGCGCCAACGACGACTTCGACTTCAGCGGCATCATGATGCACTGCCTCGCGCAGTACTTCCCGGTCCCCAAGGACCAGGGCTGCCGGGACACCATCGGCAGCGACGAGATCCGCCGGCGCGCCAAGGGCGTCCAGCCCAAGGTGGTCGCGGCGCTCCAGAACATCCGCCAGACCATGCGCAAGGCCGGCTACGCCGACTCCTCGTACCAGCTGGTCTACCAGTCGTACTTCAACCCGATCACCCCGGACATCCGGCGCAACGACTACCTCGGCAAGGTCGCCGACGGCTGCCCGGCCTTCCCCGAGGACCTCGCCTGGGGCCACAACTGGGTGGTGCCGACGCTCAGTGACGCGCTGCGCGGTGCCGTCGAGCAGGTGCCCGGCGTCCGCTACCTGGACCAGCGGCGGGTCGCCTTCGGGCACGAGGTCTGCGCGGAGTGGACGACCTCCCCGTACGAGTACACCAACGGGGACGTCATCAACCTCTCCGAGTGGGTGCGCAACGGCTGCGACTCGCAGATCGGCATCCCCGGGCTGTGCATGAACATGGTCCGCCAGTCGTACCACCTGCGGGTGGCCGGCTACCGCGGTGAGGGCGTCTGCCTCGGCCAGTTCTACGCCCGGCCCGAGCTGGCGCAGGCGTACTGCACGCTCAACCAGCAGAACACCACCTCGATCCAGCCGCTCACGCCCGGACAGCCGTTCGGCGACGTCCCCGAGGACGGCTCCTGGTACCAGCTGACCAACGCGGCCACCGGCAACGCGCTCGACCTCACCGGTGGCGGCACCTACGGCGACTCCACCAACGGCCGGCCCGCGATCAGCTACCCGGCCACCGGCGGGCTCAACCAGTCCTTCGTCCTGGAGGCCAAGGCCGGCGGCAGCTACGAGCTCGACTTCAGCGGCAACCGGGACATGTGCCTGGACGCCAACGCCGCCTCCACCGCCCCCGGCACCCGGATCCAGCAGTGGGGCTGCAACGGCGGCGGCAACCAGCACTGGGTGTTCAAGCCGGCCGGCAACGGCCGCTACAAGATCGCCGACTCCCAGGACCAGACCAAGGTCCTGGCCGCCGGCACCACCCTCGACGCCAAGGGCAACCCGTACGTCGAACTCGCCACCGACACCGGCGCCGCCAACCAGCTCTGGCAGCTCACCAAGCTCGGCATCGTCTACGTCCACGGCTGATCCGCCCGCACGTCCTCACGCCGTCGCCGCCCCCGACCGGGCGGCGACGGCCGCGTTCGTCGGCCGTACGGGCGGCTCGGACGCGGCGTGGCGGCGTGGTGTTCGGCACGGGCGGCATGGTGCCGGGCGCCGGTCCGGGGGCGCCAGGGGTTTTCGGTTCGGGGGCGTGCCGTAGGCTCACGGGAAAATCGTTGCGCCGGAGCCGCGCGGACCACGGGCGGGGCGGGGAGTACCCAGAGCAGATGAGCACGGCATCGAGCACCGAGTCGTCCAGCACCCAGCCCGAAGCGCCCGGCGCGGCACCGGCGGAGGCCTCCGAGGAACGGACGGGCCGGCGGCCCGGACGGTTCGGGGCGCTGGTGGACCGCTTCGCGCCCGCGCTGGGCGCGTACGCGGTGGTCAAGGCCATCGGTCTGACCGTCTTCATGCTGCTGCTCTCGCACACCGGCGACTACCTGAAGAAGCAGCCGGGCCGCGGCGGCGGTGCCAACGCCTGGGACGTGCTGGGCACCTGGGACGGCGTCTGGTACCAGCGGATCGCCGAGAACGGGTACAACCCGCAGCTGATCCCGCTGCACGGCTTCCCGCTGGCCACGTACTACGAGAACTCGGCCGCCTTCTTCCCGCTCTACCCCTGGCTGATGCGGCTGGTCGGCACGGTCACCGGGCTCGGCCCGTACGGCTCCGGGATCGTCGTCTCGGTGCTCGCCTCGCTGGTCGCCGCGGCCGGGATCTTCGCGGTCGCCGAGCGGCTCGGCGGCTTCCGGGCGGGTGTGATCGCGGCGGTGCTCTGGGGGCTGTTCCCGGGCTCCGGCGTGGAGTGGGCGGTCTACTCGGACTCACTGTTCGTCGCGCTGTCCGCCTGGGCCTGCTACTGCGTGATGACCCGCCGCTGGCTCGCGGCCGGCCTGCTGGCGCTGGTCGCGGGGCTCAACCGGCCGACCGCCGCCGCGCTGATCGCCGCCGTCTCGATAGCCGCGCTGGTCGCGCTGGTCCGCCGCACCGACGGGGTGGCCCGCCCGCTGACCGCGATGCTGATCACCCCCTGGGGTCTGATCGGCTACATCGCCTGGGTCGGCTGGAAGATGGGCGACTGGGGCGGCTACTTCAAGCTCCAGCAGGGCGCCTGGAACCGCTACTTCGACGGCGGCGCCTCCACCCTGCGCACGATCATGGACGTGATCACCGGCCACTGGGACTTCTGGCAGTCCAACCCCGTCCCGGACCTGATCGCGATCGCGCTCCTGATCGCCCTGCCCGGGCTGCTGGTGCTGCTCTGGCGCACCCGGCCGCCGCTGGTGCTGTGGGTCTACACCGCGCTCACCATCCTCACGGCGCTGAGCAGCAACCAGATCTTCGGCAACATCTCGCGCTACCTGCTGCCCGCCTTTCCGCTCTGCATCGGCCTGGCGGTGGCGCTGCGCCGGCTGCGGACCTCCTCGCTGGCCGGGCTGCTGGCGATGCCGGTCCTCGCGGCGGGCTGGTACGCGGGGTATGCGCTGTTCGAGTTGGGCATCCCGTAGACCCGGCGTTGGTTGGCAACGGGATCATCCGGCAGCAGACGGGCCGTTGCTAACCTCGGACGCATGACGACGACCCCGCCGCCCGTGCGCCAGATCCGCGACATCTCCGGGCTGATGGACCACGCGAGCCACGTGCTGGCCACCCGGATGGCGGCCGCCTTCACCGAGCTCGGGATCACCCCGCGCGCCTACTGCGTGCTGTTCCACGCGCAGGAGGCCGAGCGCACCCAGATCCAGCTGGCCGAGCTGACGGACCTGGACAAGACGACCATGGTGGTCACCGTCGACGAGCTGGAGAAAGCGGGCCTGGCCGAGCGCCGCCCGTCCGCGACCGACCGGCGGGCCCGGATCGTCTCGGTCACCGAGGCGGGCGAGCGGGCCGTGGTGCAGGGCACCGCGATCGCCGACCGGGTGCACCGCGAGCTGCTGGAGTCGCTGCCGCGGCCCGAGCGCGAGGTGTTCGTCTCGGCCCTGACGCACCTGGTGGAGGGCCATCTCGCGGAGCCGGTCGAGGTCGAGCGCACCGTTCGCCGCGCCCGCCGCTCCCGGGGCTGACCCTCCCCGGCTGCTGCTCGAAGGCCCTGCGCCGGCCTGCCGCGTCGGCCTCGAAACGGGGATGTGCC
This sequence comes from Kitasatospora sp. NPDC101235, assembly GCF_044767505.1. NCBI lineage: Bacteria > Bacillati > Actinomycetota > Actinomycetes > Kitasatosporales > Streptomycetaceae > Kitasatospora > Kitasatospora sp. NPDC101235. Next base: position 328,426 of record NZ_JBIWNZ010000003.1, on the reverse strand, counting down.
CGCAGTGTAGTTCCGAGATAGATAGTCCCGAACAAAACGATCTGATAGCGTCCTTCCCGGTACTCGACGAACCGGGAGAACCGCCATGACCACGCACGCCCCGGCCGCGCCCGGGCCGGCTTCCGCAGCGCCCGCCCGCTCCCGCGCCCTCGCCCTCGCGGTGCTCTGCGCGGGAATGCTGATGATCATCCTGGACGGCTCGATCGTCACCGTGGCGCTGCCCGCGATCCAGGACGACCTGCACTTCTCGCCCGCCGACCTCACCTGGACGGTCAACGCCTACCTGATCGCCTTCGGCGGCCTGCTCCTGCTGGCCGGCCGGCTCGGCGACCTGATCGGCCGCAAGCGGGTGTTCGTCGCCGGGCTCACCCTCTTCACCGCCGCCTCGCTGCTCTGCTCCGTCGCCGCCGGGCAGGAGATGCTGATCGCCGCCCGCTTCCTCCAGGGCGTCGGCGGCGCGATGGCCTCCGCGGTCAGCCTCGGCATGATCGTCACGCTCTTCCCCGAGCCGGCCGAGCGCGGCCGGGCGATCGGCGCGTTCGGCTTCGTCGGCGCGGCCGGCGCCTCGATCGGCCAGGTCCTCGGCGGGGTGCTCACCCAGGCGCTCGACTGGCACTGGATCTTCCTGATCAACCTGCCGCTGGGCCTGGCCGCCGTCCTGCTGTCCCTGCGGCTGCTGGAGTCCGACCGCGGCCCCGGCCTGCGGGCCGGCGCCGACGCCCTCGGTGCCGTGTTGATCACCGCGGCCCTGATGCTCGGCATCCACACGATCGTCGGCACCGGCGAGCACGGCTGGGCCTCGGCCCGCACCCTCGGCCTCGGCGCGCTCTCGCTCGTCCTGCTGGCCGGCTTCCTGCTCCGCCAGGCCAGGGCCGCCCAACCCCTGCTCCCGCTGCGGATGTTCCGTTCGCGCAACGTCTCCGGCGCCAACGCCGTGCAGGTGCTGATGGTCTCCGCGCTGTTCGCCTTCCAGATCCTGGTCGCGCTCTACCTGCAGAACGTCCGCGGTTACGGCGCCGCCGCCACCGGCCTCGCGATGCTCCCGGCCGCGCTCGCCATCGGCACCGTCTCGCTCACGCTCTCCGCCCGGCTGAACGCCCGCTTCGGCGAACGCCCGGTGCTGCTGGCCGGGCTGCTCCTGCTGGTCGCCGCCCTGGCGCTGCTGACCCGGCTGCCCGCGGACTCGCACTACGCGCTCGACCTGCTGCCCACCATGCTGCTCGCGGCCGGCTTCGGCCTGGCGATCTCGGCGCTCACCGTGCTCGGCATGTCGGGCGCCGGACCGGCCGACGCGGGCACCGCCTCCGGGCTCTTCAACACCACTCAGCAGGTCGGCGGCGCGCTCGGGGTCGCCGTCCTCACCACCCTCGCCAACGGCCGCACCGGAGCCCTCGCGGCCGCCGGGCAGCCTGCCGCCGAGGCGCTCACGGCCGGCTTCCGGCTCGCCTTCGCGGTGGGCGCGGGCCTGCTGACGGTGGCTCTGCTGCTCGCCGCCACCGTCCTGCGGCCGACCGGGCGCCAAGACTGACGGAGCGTCAACACGCCTCGCCCCGGCCAGCGTTGCGCGGCGACCGGGGCGGAGGCGTTCGGGCCGTCGGTGTTACGGCCAGACCAGGCAGTACAGCTGGTGCCCGGCCTCGTGCAGCCGGTTGGCGAAGTCCTGCCACTCGTGCAGCATGCTGTAGATCACGAACGCGTCCCGCGGCCCGCGCCGGTCCGGCACGGTGGACCAGATGAAGGCGGCGGCGCCGAGCTCGGTCTCGTCGGCCTTGCGCAGCGGCTCGACGACGTTGTGGGGGAGCTGGACGACGGCGTAGTCGGGGTGCAGCACGACCAGCTCCAGCGGCGGAACCTGGTGCAGCGGGACGCCCTGGATGCCGGTGAGCACCATGGCGCTCATCGTCTCCGGTTTGATCTTGGTGGAGAGGTGGCCGGTGGGGGAGCCGCTGGTCTCCATCAGGTCGCCGAGCCGCCCCAGCGAGCCGAGCTCGCCGGCGTCCAGGCCGAGCCCGCCCGGGCCGAGGGCGGTGGGGACTCTGGCGGCCGTCGCGCGGTCCGGGGCTCCGAAGTACTTGTAGGTCACCCCCACGCGTCCCTCACCCCGCCTCTCACCGCCGCGACGACCACGACCCGTACCCGCTCCCGTACCCCCGCGTGCGGCCTCGGCGGGCCGGCGGGAGCCCCCCGTAGCCTCGTCGTAGCCGTCCTGCGCCTCGGACACTCGGACCATCCTCACCGGAATTCGCCGGAATCGACAGACCCCCGCACACCCGGCGTCCCACCGGACGTGCTCCTTACCCGTCATGCGCCGCCGTACCCACTCGCGGTACGCGGCAGTCCTCTCCACACCCCTGCACACAAACCGGAGCGCCTGCGCACTCTGTGTACACAGTCTGACCGGTCACCGGTCCGGTGCAGTCAGCGCCCCTGCTGTACGGACAACCGTACAGACAACGGTGCCCGGATCATCGTTCCAGATGATCGGGTCGGACATGCAGAGCGTGAGGACACGATTTGAGACCATGTCTTTTGTGAGCTACCCCTACGAAGCCCCCCAGTCCCAGTCGCTGTTCGACCGCGCCTCCGTGGTGACGCCCGGCGGCGTCAACTCCCCGGTGCGCGCCTTCCGCGCGGTCGGCGGCACGCCGCGCTTCATGGTGTCCGGCACCGGCCCCTACCTCACCGACGCCGACGGCCGCGAGTACGTCGACCTGGTGTGCTCGTGGGGCCCGATGATCCTCGGCCACGCGCACCCCGCGGTGATCGACGCCGTCCAGCAGGCCGTCTCCCGCGGCACCTCCTTCGGCACCCCCGGCCAGGGCGAGGTCGAGCTGGCCGAGGAGATCGTCGCCCGGGTCGCCCCGGTCGAGCAGGTCCGCCTGGTCTCCTCCGGCACCGAGGCCACCATGTCCGCGATCCGGCTGGCCCGCGGCTTCACCGGCCGGGCGAAGGTGGTCAAGTTCGCCGGCTGCTACCACGGTCACGTGGACGCGCTGCTGGCCGCCGCCGGTTCCGGCGTGGCCACCTTCGGCCTGCCGGACACCCCGGGCGTCACCGGCGCCCAGGCCGGCGACACCATCGTGCTGCCGTACAACGACCTGGCCGCCGTCGAGCAGGCCTTCGCCGCCCACCCGGGCGAGATCGCCTGTGTGATCACCGAGGCCTCGCCCGGCAACATGGGCGTCGTCCCGCCGCTGCCGGGCTTCAACGGCGGCCTGGCCCGGCTCTGCCGGGAGAACGGCGCGCTGTTCATCTCCGACGAGGTGATGACCGGCTTCCGCGTCTCCAAGGCCGGCTGGTACGGCCTGGAGGCCGCGAACGAGGGCTGGGCGCCGGACCTGCTGACCTTCGGCAAGGTCATGGGCGGCGGCTTCCCGGCTGCGGCCTTCGGCGGCCGCGCCGACGTGATGGCGCACCTGGCCCCGGCCGGCCCGGTCTACCAGGCGGGCACCCTGTCCGGGAACCCGATCGCCACCGCGGCCGGTCTGGCCCAGTTGCGCGGCTGCACCGACGAGGTGTACGCGACGGTGGACAAGGTCGCCGCCGAGGTTTCCGGTCTGGTCTCCGACGCGCTCGCCAAGGAGGGCGTGGCGCACCGGCTGCAGACCGCCGGGAACATGTTCTCGGTGTTCTTCACCGAGGCCCCGGTCACCGACTACGACGAGGCCAGGACCCAGGAGGCGTACCGTTTCACCGCCTTCTTCCACGCGATGCTGGCCGAGGGCGTCTACCTGCCGCCGTCCGCCTTCGAGTCCTGGTTCGTCTCGGCGGCCCACGACGAGCGGGCGATCGAGCGGATCGCCGCGGCCCTGCCGGCCGCCGCGCGCGCCGCTGCCGCCGCCACGGCCTGACCCGCCACGGCCCGAACCCGATTTCCAGGAGTAGTCGAGAAGTGAGCGCCAAAGAGATCACCGTCGTCCACGTGATGCGGCACGGCGAGGTGCACAACCCGGAGGGCATCCTGTACGGGCGCCTGCCGGACTACCACCTGTCCGAGCTGGGCCGGAAGATGGCCGATCGGGTCGCCGAGGACCTGGCCGAGCGGGACGTCACCCACGTGGTGGCCTCCCCGCTGGAGCGGGCCCAGGAGACCGCCGCGCCGATCGCCGAGGCGCACGGCCTCGACCTCGCGGTGGACGAGCGGCTGATCGAGGCGGAGAACATCTTCGAGGGCAAGACCTTCGGCGTCGGCGACGGTTCGCTGAGGAACCCGGGCTACTGGAAGTACCTCACCAACCCGTTCAAGCCCTCCTGGGGCGAGCCGTACCTCGACCAGGTGGTGCGGATGATGGGTGCGCTCGGTGCGGCCCGGGACGCCGCGCGCGGGCACGAGGCGGTCTGCGTCAGCCACCAGCTGCCGATCTGGATCCTCCGCTCCTTCGTCGAGCGCCGCCGGCTCTGGCACGACCCGCGCAACCGGCAGTGCTCGCTGGCCTCGCTGACCAGCTTCACCTTCGAGGGCGACAAGATCGTCTCGGTCGGCTACCGCGAGCCGGCCCGCGACCTGCTGCCCGCGCACCTGGTGGGCAAGGGGCGCAAGGGCGACAAGCCGGTGGGCAAGAGCTTCGGCGCCTAGCCCCCCATAAGCGGTACGTAAGTATGACTTCGGGTCACCTGGCAGACGCCGGGTGACCCGAAGTCGTCGCAGGTCAGAGCAGGTTCCACGCGCAAGGCAGGACCCCCCCGAACCTGCCCGGAACTCCATGCGAAACTTTTCACATGTCTGCCATGACGCGCCCCCGTCCCCGTGTCGCCGCAGCAGCCGCCGCCACCGTCGCCGCTGCCGCGCTCGCCCTCACCGGCTGTTCCTCCTCGGGCTCGTCGGGTAGCGGCGAGGGCCAGGTCGGCTTCGTCACGGTCAAGGGCACCAACCTGTCGAAGGCGGAGGCCGGCAAGCGCGGGGACGCGCCGGACATCTCGGGGGAGACCCTGGAAGGCACCCCGGCCAAGCTCTCCGACTACCGGGGCGAGGTCGTCGTGCTGAACGTCTGGGGCTCCTGGTGCGGGCCGTGCCGGGCCGAGGCGGCGAGCCTCCAGAACGTCTCGGAGAAGTACAAGGACCAGGGCGTCCAGTTCCTCGGCATCAACACCCGGGACACCGAGAAGCAGAACGCCGTCCGCTTCGAGCAGGAGCAGGGCGTCACCTACCCGAGCCTCTTCGACCCGGCCGGCACCCAGCTGCTCAAGTTCCCCAAGGGCAGCCTCAACCCGCAGTCCATCCCGACCACCCTGATCATCGACCGGGACGGCAAGCTGGCCGCCCGCGCCGTCGGCGGCACCACCGAGGACGCGCTGGAGTCGATCCTCCAGCCGGTGGTCGCGGAGCAGAAGCAGTGAGTCTGCCGCAGCAGCTCGCCGACACCACCTCGACCGTTCAGAGCGGCGCGCTGCTGGCCGCCGCCCCGGTCGCGCTGGTGGCGGGGCTGGTGTCGTTCTTCTCGCCGTGCGTGCTGCCGCTGGTCCCCGGCTACCTGTCGTACGTGACGGGCTTCTCCGCCGCAGACCTCGCGGACGCCCGCGGCTCGCGGCGCGGCCGGATGCTGCTCGGCGTGGTGCTGTTCATCCTCGGCTTCACCGCGGTGTTCGTCTCCACCGGCGCCCTGTTCGGCTACTTCGGCCAGGAGCTCCAGGACTACAAGCGGGTCATCAGCATCGTGCTGGGCTCGCTCACCGTGGTGATGGGCCTGGCGTTCATGGGCCTGGTGCCCGGGCTGAGCATGCGCGAGGTCCGCTCGCACCGCCGCCCGGCGGTCGGCCTGCTGGGCGCCCCGATGCTCGGGGTGGTGTTCGGCGTCGGCTGGACCCCGTGCATGGGCCCGACCCTGACCGCCGTGCAGAACCTGGCCCTCAACCAGGCCGACGCCCAGCGTGGCGCGCTGCTGACCACCTTCTACTGCCTGGGCCTCGGCGTACCGTTCATCCTGGCCGCGGTGGCCTTCCGCCGGGCGCTGGGCGCCTTCGGCTGGGTCAAGCGGCACTACCCGCTCGTCATGAGGATCGGCGGCGGCATGCTCGTCGCGGTCGGTCTGCTGCTCGTCACCGGGATCTGGGACTCGATGATGAGCCAGCTGCAGTCCTGGACCGCCGACTTCCAGATCGGAATCTGACCGTGAGCAACACCACGACCGAGACCGAGCAGCCCCCGGCGCCGGACGACAGCGCCGCCGAGCGGCTCAGCACCGCGCCGGTCGAGTCCGACGGACCGACCGGCATAGGGGCGTTCGGCTGGGCGCGCTGGATGTGGCGCCAGCTGACGTCGATGCGGGTCGCCCTGATCCTGCTGTTCCTGCTGTCGCTGGCCGCCATCCCCGGCTCGCTGATCCCGCAGAACGGCCAGAACCAGTTCAAGGTGCAGGCCTGGAAGGCGCAGCACACCACGGTCGCGCCGATCTACGAGAAGCTCCAGCTGTTCGACGTCTACAGCTCGGTCTGGTTCTCCGCGATCTACATCCTGCTGTTCGTCTCACTGGCCGGCTGCATCGTCCCGCGCACCTGGCAGTTCGTCGGCGTGCTGCGCTCCCAGCCGCCGGCCGCCCCGCGCAACCTGACCCGGATGCCGGTGCACGCGGCCTGGCGCACCTCGGCGGACGCCGAGAAGGTGAACGCCGCCGCGCACCGGCTGCTGCGCAAGCGCGGCTTCCGCGCCCACCTGTCCGGCGGCGCGGTGTCCGCCGAGAAGGGCTACCTGCGCGAGGTCGGCAACCTGCTGTTCCACCTGTCGCTGTTCGCGCTGCTCGGCGGCTTCGCCTGGTCCAGCCTGGCCTCCGGTACCGGCGGCAAGTTGATGGTCGAGGGCGAGGGCTACTCCAACACCATCACCCAGCTCGACGACTTCACCGGCACGCGGTTCTACACCAGCGACAACCTCGACCCCTTCTACGTGAAGCTCGACAGCTTCAAGGCGCGGTTCCAGTCCAGCGGCGCCCAGATGGGCGCCGCCCGGGAGTTCACCGCGAACGTCGAGTACGCCGAGGGCAGCGACACGTCGAAGCTGAAGCAGGGCAAGATCGAGGTCAACCACCCGCTGGAGATCGGCGGCAGCAAGGTCTACCTCGGCGGCCACGGCTTCGCGCCGATCATCACCGTCCGCAACGGCAAGGGCGACGTCGTCTACAGCGGCGCCACGCCGTTCCTGCCGCAGGACGCCAACGAGACCTCCACCGGTGTCGTGAAGGTCTCCGACTACGGCGTGGGGCCCGACGGCAACAAGACCCAGCTGGGCCTCTCCGGCTTCTTCCTCCCGACCGCCCCGGCGAACTTCGAGAACACCGGCCCGATCTCGCTGTTCCCCGACGACGCCGCGCCGATGCTGGTGCTGAACGCCTACGCGGGCGACCTCGGTACCGACTCCGGCCTGCCGCAGAACATCTACCAGCTCAACATGCGGAAGATGACCCAGCTGACCCAGGACGGCCAGCCCGCCAGGGTCAGGCTCAAGCCCGGTCAGGGCTGGACCCTTCCGGAGGGCTACGGCACCGTCACCTTCGAGGGCTACAAGCGGTGGGCGAGCATCAACATCTCGCACCGCCCCGGCAACGAGATCGCCCTGACCGGCGCCGTGCTGGCGATCCTCGGCCTGATCGGCTCGCTGTTCATCCAGCGCCGCCGGATCTGGGTGCGGGCGGTCGCCCTGCCGGGCGGCGGCACCCAGGTGGAGCTGGCCGGCCTGGCCCGCAGCGAGTCGGCGAAGATCGCCGAGGAACTCGCCGAACTCGCGGTCGACCTCCAGGACGACGCCCCGGCGTCGGAGGGCGAGGACGACAACGCCGAAACGGACGGACCCGAGGAGACCGGGGCCCCCACAGCCCCGGAGACGTCCTCGGACCCCGCAGTCCCTGCCGACCAGAACTCCAAGGAGTAGACGGTGCAACTCGCCTCGGCGGTCGACCCCCAGCTGGCCGACCTCTCCAACAAGCTGATCTATTCGGCGATGGTGGTCTACACCATTGCCATGTTCGCTCACATGTTCGAGTGGACCTTCGGCAGCAAGGGCGGTGTCGCCGTCCGCTCGAAGGAACAGGCGGGCAGCCTCGCCGAGACCGTCGCCGCGGTCGAGCAGAAGGCCGCGAGCAAGGCCGCCAAGAAGGTCACCGTCACCGTGGCGGAGGCCGGCGGCGGCACCACCACGCTCACCCGCACCGCGGTCGCGGGCGAGGGCGCGACGGTGGTCACCAGCGGGCGCGGTGCGGACGAGGAGGACGGCCCGGGCGCGGCCGGCACCAACGAGAAGGCCGACCTGGCCGGCCGGATCGCCGTCTCGCTGACCGTGCTGGCGCTGCTGCTGCACGGTGGCGGCATCATCGCCCGCGGCCTGTCGGTCTCCCGCTGGCCGTGGGGCAACATGTACGAGTTCTCCTGCGCCTTCGCCTTCGCGATGACGGCCGCGTACCTGGTGCTGCTGGGCGCGAAGAAGAAGGTCCGCTGGCTCGGCCTGCCGGTCGTCCTCGCGGTGCTGCTGACCCTGGGCATCGCCACCACGATGCTGTACACCGACTCCGAGCAGCTCGTCCCGGCGCTGCACTCGCCGTGGCTGGCGATCCACGTCTCCACCGCGATCTTCTGCGGCGGCGCGTTCTACGCGGCGTTCATCGCCACGCTGCTGTACCTCGGCAAGGACTCCTTCGAGAAGCGGGTGGCGGCCGGCCTGACCACCGGTCCGCTGGGCACCTCGGCCTCGATCTGGCGCCGCCTGCCCGCCGCGTCGACCTTCGACAAGCTGTCCTACCGGATCAACGCCCTGGTCTTCCCGCTCTGGACCTTCACCATCATCGCGGGCGCGATCTGGGCCGAGGCGGCCTGGGGCAAGTACTGGGAGTGGGACCCGAAGGAGACCTGGTCGTTCATCACCTGGGTCGCCTACGCCTGCTACCTGCACGCCCGTGCGACGGCCGGCTGGAAGGGCCGCAAGGCCGCCTACCTGGCGCTGGCGGCGTTCGCCTGCTGGCTCTTCAACTACTACGGCGTGAACATCTTCGTCACCGGAAAGCACTCCTACGCGGGGATCTGACCGGGGCACACAGTCACCCACCGGCCCGGCTCTCTCCCACAGGTAGCCGGGCCGAGGTGCAGCAGGGGTAGTGCGTGCCGGCCGCCGGTCGGTGCGAGAGGGAATTGAGGAGGAAATCGCGCAATGGAGTGCGACGAGGTCATGCTGACCGTCCGAATCACCGCCGCCGAGCGCATGCTGCTCCGCAGGCTCGCCCAGGGACACCGGAGCGACGTGTCCGAGGTGGTGTCCGACGCGCTGCTGGACATCATCCCCACGCTCAGCGCGCCGGGGGACGCCTACCGGCTGCTGGAGGCGCTGGCGATGCCCGCGCCGTGCGCCCTGACGGTCTGGCTGCCGACCCCGCTGGCCGACCTGCTGGTGCCCGGCGCGGCCCGGATCGCGCAGATCACCGACGTCCGGGTCGAGTCGGCCAGCGCCGCCCTGGGCGCGGCGCTGCGGCTCTGGCTGGCCCAGGACCCGGCCCGGCTGGCGACCAACCTCAGCGTGATGCACGCGGGCCGGCCGGCCGCCCTGGTGGCCGCCTGACGGGTCGGGGCGTGCCTCAGCTCGCCAGCGGCAGCCGGGTGCCGCCGAGGCCCGGCGCGGCGGGGCGGCCGTCGTGGGCGTCCCGCCGCACCGGCACCGCCGGGCCCTCGGCCGGCCCGTCCACCGGCGCGGTGAGCAGCCGGCACTCGGCCGCCGTCCGGCCGTCCTGGACCAGCTGGACCCGAACCGGCAGCCGTCCGCCCGCCGCGGCGGGGCCGGCGGCCGGTTCGGGGACCGCACGCACGAAGCAGGGCCGGTCCAGTTCGATGTAGCGGTCGAAGGAGGTCACCAGCTCGACCGGCACCACCGGCTCGGGGTGGCGCAGCCGCTGGGCGGCCTGCCGGGCGGCCTCCAGCACCAGCATCCCGGGCACGTGGTCGAGCTCGTGGTCGAACAGCACCGGGTGGGTGGCGTCGGTGCGCAGCAGCCAGGTGTCCGGCGCCAGGGTCGGGCTGAGCACCACGTCGGCGGGCTGCGCGCGGCCGACCAGCTCGGGTGCGGCGGGCGCCGGCGGCCGCGGCGGGACGGTGCGGCGCGCGGGGCCGCGCAGCCGGGCGTACGAGGCGGGGGAGACCACCCGCAGCTGGCCGGTGCCGTGGCCGATCGGCAGGCCGTCCCGGGTGACGTCGACGCTCACCCGCAGCGAGAACAGCTCGCCGTGCCGGATCCGGACGTCCTCGCAGCCGACGGCCAGCATCAGCGAGGCGGGGCCGGTGGTGACGGCCAGACCCTGGAGCCCGGGCTCGTCGAGCGCGTAGGAGAGGTCGTCCATCACGAAGTGGTGCCCGCGCGGCACGCCGAACCCGGCGTGGCCGACCAGCAGCCCGGCCTGCCGGATCGTTTCGGCGAGCAGCACCGGGTCGTGGTAGCGATCCCCGGGCAGCCGGTAGAAGCCGTGCAGCCGGGGCCACTGGGCGCCGAGCAGGAAGTCGTACGGGCCGGTGGCCTGCCAGCCGGTGAGGAACACCTCGGACACCGAGGCGCGGTGCACCAGGTGCCGGGAGACGGTCCGGTCGTGGAAGTCGTAACCGGTCGCGGGGCTGTCGTAGAGGTCGTAGCCGCTCGCGGGGCCGCCGTGGAAGTCGAAGCCGCCACCGCCGCCCGGGCCGGGGTGGGCGTACGGGCCGTGCGGGTCCGGCTCTACGATCGATGGCATGACTGGCCCCCGCTTCAGGGTGTCGGTCGGAGCGGCCGCCATGGCCGTCCGAGCAAAACATACATACCACCCGGTTTGTCTTCGGCGACTGGGGGTGCCCGGGTCGCACTCTCCGGCCCGGTCACGCTACCTGCCCCGTGGGCTGGGGGAATGCCCGTTCGGGAGGCTTCGGACCATGGGCGGGGGGTCGTCCCCGCTGGACGGCGGGGGCGAAGCAGGCGCTAGATTAGATACCAACCATGCGGTTTCGGAAGGTTCCGTCCGCATGCGAGAGCCGCCCCGCAGGGGGCGCGCCGACAGCAGCCGGGTGGGGCGGGGATCGCGCCCGGCCGAGTCCGGAGGGGGCCAGTGGTCAAGCAGGAACGGGCTGGGCGGACCCGGCAGGCCGTACTGCTCGCCGCCGCGGAGACCTTCGCGCAGGTGGGCTTCGAGGCCGCCAGCCTGGTCGACATCAGCCGCCGGGCGGGGGTGAGCAAGGGGGCCCTCTACTTCCACTTCGTGTCCAAGCAGGCTCTCGCCGACGGGGTGCGCTGCGCCTCCGGGCGGGAGGTCGGCTCGGCCGCGCTGCGCGCGCTGCGGGCCGACGGACCGGCGCTCCAGGGCCTGATCGACTTCTCGCACGAGCTGGCCCGGATGCTGCGTGAGGACGTGGTGGTGCGGGCCGGCGTCCGGCTCGGCCGCCAGGGCCCGCGCCGGGACGGTGCCCCGGAGGGGCCGGACGGCCGGCCCGCACCGGCGGCCCCCGACACCGCATGGCGAAGCCTCACCGCCGTCGTCCACCGCCTGCTGGACCGCGCCGCCGAGGCCGGCGAGCTGTGCCTCGAGGTGGACCGGCGGGCCGCCGCCGAGCTGCTCACCGCGGTGGCGGCCGGTCAGGTGCTGCTCGCCGGCGAGGAGACCGGCCGGCCCGGGCCGGAGGCCGTGAGCAGGCTCTGGACGGCCGCGCTGCCGGCCCTGGTGGCGCAGGAGCGCCGGGCCGGCTACCGGGTCTGATCCGAGGCCGCCGTCACGGCCGTGACTCAGGCCCGCTCGGCGACGCTCAGCCGGGCGAGCGCGTGCGGCTGGACCAGGCCCGGCAGCAGCAGCGTCCAGAGGTCCGACATCCGCTGGATCAGGTCCTGCCGGTCGGCCAGCACCTGGGAGCTCAGCTGGATGCCGGTGACGGCCCCGGTGATCACCCCGGAGGCCGCCGCCACGTCGACCCCCGGGTGGAGGTCGCCGGCCTCCCGGGCGCGCTCCAGCAGCTCGCGGACCAGGTCCATCCAGCCCTGGTAGGCCGCGAGCTGCGGCTGGGTGAAGCTGCCGTGCTCGATCGTCAGCCGGATGCTGCCGCGCACCAGCGGATCGGTCCGGAGCGCGCGGGCGAAGGCGTACCCGAGGTCGATCAGGTTCTGCACCGGGCTGTCGGAGGCCGGTGTCCAGCCGGAGATCCAGGCGCCCTGCCCCTCGATGACGGCGAGCGCCAGCTCCTCCTTGGAGCGGAAGTGGAAGTACAGCGCGCCCTTGGTGACGCCGGCGCGGTCCAGGATCTCGGACATCGTGGCGGCGGCGTAGCCCCGCTCGTCGAACACCTCGGCTGCCGCGACGAGTACCGCCTGGCGGGTCGCCAGCGCGCGGGCCTGCCTGGCCATCGCAGCCTCCCTGGAAAGTTCTGGTCTCGGCAGCGGCCGATCCTACGGGGGCGGACGGGGCGGCGGACGCATGTCGTCCAGTAGGTATCCTACCGAGCCCGCCGCGGGCCCCACCGGCCCGGCCGACCGCAGGGAAGCGCCCCCGGCGCGGCCCCGGGAACCCCCGGCGCGGCCCCGGGAAACGCCCGACGGCCGGCCACCCCGTTCGGGTGACCGGCCGTCGGTTCGGGCCGTGGGCCGTCAGGCGGCCTGCTGCCAGCTGACCGGCGAGTAGTACGCCGGGCGGCGCTCCAGGCGCTGCCAGTTGGCGATCGGCTCGATGGGCGCGATGGCGGCGGCCTGCTGCGTGGCGGCGGCGCGTGCGGCGAGGACGGCGGTCAGGGCGGCGAGTTCCTCGTCGGTGAGACTGCCGCGGACGATGCGGACGAGGGGTTCGGCGGAAGCGGTCATGTCCTGGTTTCTCCCCCGGTTGCTGTGGTCTGAGGTGGTTGCCCGGTGCGGACTGCTGCGGTGCGGACTGCTGCGGTGCGGACTGCTGCGGTGCGGCCGCCGCTACATCGGCGGGTTGCCGTGCTTGCGGCTGGGCAGGTCGGCGTGCTTGGTGCGGAGCATGGCCAGGGCGGAAGCGATCACCTGGCGGGTCTCGGCCGGGTCGATGACGTCGTCCACGAGGCCGCGCTCGGCCGCGTAGTACGGGTGCATCAGCTCGTTCTTGTATTCCTTGATCTTCTGGGCGCGCATGGCGTCCGGGTCCTCGGCGGCGTTGATCTCGCGCCGGAAGATGACGTTGGCCGCGCCCTCGGCGCCCATCACGGCGATCTCGTTGGTCGGCCAGGCGTAGGACAGGTCGGCGCCGATCGAGCGGGAGTCCATCACGATGTAGGCGCCGCCGTAGGCCTTGCGCAGGATCAGCGAGATGCGCGGCACGGTGGCGTTGCAGTACGCGTACAGCAGCTTGGCGCCGTGCCGGATGATGCCGCCGTGCTCCTGGTCGACGCCGGGCAGGAAGCCGGGGACGTCGAGCAGGGTGACCAGCGGGATGTTGAAGGCGTCGCACATCTGGACGAAGCGGGCGGCCTTCTCGCTCGCGTTGATGTCCAGCACGCCGGCCAGCGACTGCGGCTGGTTGGCGATGATGCCGGTGACGTGGCCGTCGATCCGGGCGAGCACGCAGAGCACGTTGGTGGCCCAGCGCTCGTGGACCTCCAGGTACTCGCCGTGGTCGACGATCTCCTCGATCACCTTGCGCATGTCGTACGGGCGGTTGCCGTCGGCGGGCACCAGGTCCAGCAGGCTGTCGTTGCGCCGCTCGACCGGGTCCTCGCTCATCACGGGCGGCGGCATCTCGCGGTTGTTCTGCGGCAGCAGCGACAGGAGGTAGCGGACCTCCTCGATGCAGGACTGCTCGTCGTCGTAGACGAAGTGGGCGACGCCGGAGACGCCGGCGTGCACGTCCGCGCCGCCGAGGCCGTTCTGGGTGATCTTCTCGCCGGTCACCGCCTGGACCACGTCCGGGCCGGTGATGAACATCTGCGAGGTCTCGCGGACCATGAAGACGAAGTCGGTCAGCGCGGGGGAGTACGCGGCGCCGCCGGCGCACGGGCCGAGCATCACCGAGATCTGCGGGATGACGCCGGAGGCCTTGGTGTTGCGCTGGAAGATGCCGCCGTAGCCGGCCAGTGCGGTGACGCCCTCCTGGATGCGGGCGCCGGCGCCGTCGTTCAGCGAGACCAGGGGGGCACCGGCCGCGATGGCCATGTCCATGATCTTGTGGATCTTCTGCGCGTGGGCCTCGCCCAGCGCGCCGCCGAAGATCCGGAAGTCGTGTGCGTAGGTGAAGACGGTGCGCCCATGGACGGTGCCCCAGCCGACGATCACGCCGTCGGTGTGCGGCTTCCGGGCCTCCAGGCCGAAGCCCTGGGCGCGGTGCCGGCGCAGGGGCTCGACCTCCTGGAAGGAGCCCTCGTCCAGCAGTAGCTCGATGCGCTCGCGGGCGGTCAGCTTGCCCTTGGCGTGCTGGGCCTCGGTGGCCTTGTCGCTGGGGCCGCGGCGGACCTTCTCGCGCAGCTCGTGCAGCTCGGCGACGCGCCCGCGGGCGTCGGCCGGGACCTCCGGGACCTCGCCGTCGATCGGCGCCTCATGCACAACCGTCATCTCGAACCACTCCAAGGGTGAGGGAACTGTCCGACAGCCAACGTCTGCTGTGCCCCCGGCTGCGAATCACTTTCTTCACTTATGACTGTACGAGGGGCCGTGCGCTGGTTCCGGCGTCGATTCCGTACAAGGTCGAGTTCGTTTAGCTGTGAGGCCTGTACAGAAGTGGTTGGTTACGGCGCTGAGCGCTCGGTGGTCATTCGGGCACCGGGGGTTGTCGGGCAGGTGATGGTCCGATGATCTGAGCATGAGGAAAAGCGCAGGTCAGGGCCGTCTTCCAGTACTGTAGGCCGGTCCTCTTGGGTCGCGCTCAAGGTCCGCTCAAGCACGCCGGCCGACGGGCCGCCAGTCGGGTGAGCGGCCCGACAGTCGTAGGGAAGCGCCAAAAACGCCGCAGCCCACCCCGACTGGTCGGGGTGGGCTGTCCGAGCGAGCGGGCGGGCCGCCGATCAGCTCTTCCTGCCGTCCTCGGGCTCGTCGCGGTCGCGCAGCTCCCGCTCGCGACGGCGCAGGTCGGCCTCCCACTGCTTGAGCATGTCCTCGTGGTCTTTGTTGTTCTTCTTCAACGAGGCGAGGAACTCGGGGTCGTCGTCCGGCGCCAGCGGGCGACCGCCGCGCGGGGCGGTGCGGCCCGGGCGGTCGTCGGCCGGGTACCCCTGGTGGGCCCCGGCGGGCGCGGCCCGCAGGAAGCCGCGCTGCTTGCCGGCGATCAGCCAGGCGATCGGGCCCAGCGGCGGGAAGAGCAGCACGATCAGCACCCAGACCACCTTGGGCAGGTGCTTCACCTCGTCCTCGGGCGTGGTCAGGCAGTCCACGAACGCCCAGACCCAGAGCGCGAGCGGAAGGACGATGGTCAGAAGAATCCTCGGCACGGCTGGGATCTCCCCCCGGGCGATGACGGCGGCGGGCGCCTTCCAGGGGCCCTTGACCGAGCCAGGCTATCGGGTGGCGGATACTGACATGCATGGCATACGACGATCTCCGTTCGTTTCTCCGGGCCCTCGACCGCGAGGGCGACCTCAAGCGCATCAAGGCGGAGGTGGACCCGCACCTGGAGATCGGCGAGATCGTCGACCGGGTGCAGAAGGCCAAGGGCCCGGCGCTGCTCTTCGAGAACGTCAAGGGCTCGTCGATGCCACTGGCGATGAACGTCTTCGGCACCGAGCGGCGGCTGGCCAAGGCGCTCGGGCTCAAGGGCCCGGACGACATCTCCGAGAAGATCGCCGGCCTGCTCAGGCCGGAGCTGCCGCAGGGCTTCACCGGCTTCCGGGACGCCTTCGGCAAGCTCGCCTCGATGGCGCACGTCCCGCCCCGGCACGTGAAGTCCGGCGACGCCCCGGTGCAGGAGGTCGTGCTCACCGGTGACGACGTCAACCTGGACGAGCTGCCCGCCCTCTTCACCTGGCCGCTGGACGGCGGCTCCTTCTTCAACCTGGGCCTGACCCACACCAAGGACCCGGACACCGGCATCCGCAACCTGGGCCTCTACCGGCTCCAGCGGCACGACCGCCGCACCATCGGCATGCACTGGCAGATCCACAAGGACAGCCGCAACCACTACGCGGTGGCGGCCAAGCGGGGCGAGCGCCTCCCGGTCGCGATCGCCTTCGGCTGCCCGCCGGCCGTCACCTACGCGGCCACCGCTCCGCTGCCCGGGGACATCGACGAGTACCTCTTCGCCGGCTTCATCGCCGGGGAGCGGGTCCGGATGGTCGACTGCAAGACGGTGCCGCTCCAGGTCCCGGCCGACGCCGAGGTGGTGATCGAGGGCTGGCTGGAGCCCGGCGAGATGCTGCCCGAGGGCCCGTTCGGCGACCACACCGGCTTCTACACCCCGCAGGAGCCGTTCCCGGCGCTGAAGATCGACTGCGTGACGATGCGCCGCCGCCCGATCCTCCAGTCCATCGTGGTCGGCCGCCCGCCGACGGAGGACGGCCCGCTGGGCAAGTTCACCGAGCGGTTCTTCCTGCCGCTGCTGAAGATCATCATCCCGGACATCGTCGACTACGACCTGCCCGAGGCCGGCGGCTTCCACAACTGCGTGATCGTCTCGATCGACAAGAAGTACCCCAAGCACGCCCAGAAGACGATGCACGCGATCTGGGGCGCGCACATGATGTCGCTGACCAAGCTGATCATCGTGGTGGACTCCGACTGCGACGTGCACGACTACCAGGAAGTCGCCTGGCGGGCCTTCGGCAACGTCGACTACAGCCGCGACCTCACCGTGGTCGAGGGCCCGGTGGACCACCTGGACCACGCCTCGTACCAGCAGTTCTGGGGCGGCAAGGCCGGCATCGACGCCACCCGCAAGCTCCCCGAGGAGGGCTACACCCGGGACGGCGGCTGGCCCGAGATGGTGTCCTCGGACCCGGCGACGGCCGCGCTGGTGTCGCGCCGCTGGAAGGAATACGGACTGTGAGCACCGCTGCGATCGAGACTCCCGGCCGCACGAAGGCGTTCCTCCGGCTGGTGATGATCGAGCACTCGATCTTCGCCCTGCCCTTCGCGTACATCGCCGCACTGACGGCCATGTTCCTCGCGGACAAGCGGGTGCACTGGGACGAGCTCCTCGTCGTCACGGTCTGCATGGTCGGGCTGCGCACCTTCGCGATGGCCGCCAACCGGATCATCGACCGCGAGATCGACGCCCGGAACCCGCGCACGGCCACGCGTGAACTGGTCACCGGCGCCGTGTCGTTGAAGACCGCGTACGTCGGCTCGGCCGTCGCGCTGGTGGTCTTCCTCGGCGCGGCCGCGATGCTCAACCCGCTCTGCCTGGCGCTCGCGCCGGTCGCCGTGGTGCCGATGGTGGTCTACCCGTACGGCAAGCGGTTCACCGACTTCCCGCAGGCGATCCTGGGCCTGGCCCAGGCGATGGGGCCGGTCGGCGCCTGGCTCGCGGTGACGGGCAGCTGGTCCTGGGAGGCCGTCGTCCTGGGCGTGGCCGTCGGCATCTGGATCGGCGGCTTCGACCTGATCTACGCCTGCCAGGACGTCGAGTCCGACCGCCACGGCAAGGTCCGCTCGGTGCCGGCCCGCTTCGGCATCCCGGCGGCCATCCGGGGCGCGAGGGTGTGTCACCTCCTGACGACGCTCCTGCTGGGCTGGTTCGCGGTGCTCACCCACGCCGGGGTGGCGTTCTGGATCGGCCTGACGGTCGTCGCGGGCGCCTTCGCGTACGAGCACACCATCGTCAAGCCGAACGACCTGTCGAAGCTCAACCGCGCGTTCTTCCAGACCAACGGCTTCGTGGGCATCTCGCTGTTCTGCTTCGCCCTGCTGGACCTGATCATCCGCGGGCTCGGGATCTGATTCAGCCGCCGTCCACACCGGCGGCCCGGACCTTCTGTTCGATCAACGTCGTCAGTCGGGTCCAGCCGGGCCGCCGGTCCTCGCCGTGGTGGGTGAGGAGCTCCTTGCGGGTCCTGCCGTCCTCGCGGTCCTGGAGGCCGGACAGGGTGGGCAGCAGGGAAGGATCGGCGATGAAGTGCTCGGCGACTTCGGCGGCGAGCTCCTCGATCCTCGGGTCGTCGGGGTCCCAGCTGCCCGCGGCCCAGGTCAGTTTGACGATGGCGACGTGCTTCGGATCGTCGAGGCCGTGCTCGATCTGGGCGAGGTACTCCTCGAAGCCCTCCGGCATCAGGGCCCGGACCAGGATCAGGGCCTCGCGGGCCGTCGTCACGTCCTGTGCGGCGAAGCCGAGCGCGGGCATCCGGTCCAGCAGCGCCAGGGCGCGCTCCGGCAGCAGGACCCGGTCGCCGTGGGCGAGTTGTCGCAGCGTCGCGCGGCGGGCGATCAGCTCCTCGATCCTGCCGGTGAGGCTTTCCTCGACCTCGACGAGGGAGGCTGCGAACCCGTCCGGGTCGGCGTCCAGGATCGGCCCGACCTCGGCCAGCGGGACGCCCGCTCCGGCCAGGGTCCGGACCTGCACCAGCCGCAGCAGCTCGGCCGTCCCGTAGCGGCGGTAGCCGGACAGGTCGCGCGCGGGCTCCTCGACCAGGCCCTGCTTGTGGTAGTGCCGGATCGTCTTCACCGTGACGCCGGCGAAGGCCGCGGCCTGGCTGATGGTCACCCCGCCGGTCATGCGCATCAGTTGACCCCACCGCCCGCCGTGGCGGCAACCTCACGGACGGCGGTGGCGATGGCGCGGAAGTCCTTGCGCACGATGGTGGTGTGCTTGCTCGGGACGGTCGCGCTGACCCGGACGTGGGGGTTGCGGGCGAGGACCGGGTCCAGCGTGGCCCGCATCGCGGCCAGCCCCTCGGCGGTGCCGCCCAGGCTGGCGCCGGTGGCCACCAGGTACCGCATCGGGAAGTCCACCAGGTCGAAGACCGGGTCGCTCTCGGCGACGATCTCGTTCAGCTCGATGTTGATCTCGGCGTGCGCGGCGGCGGACATCCGCGCGGCCATGCCCAGCGGCCGGACCAGCGGCATGATCCACCCGAGCCGCCGGAACATCGTGCGGATCTGCTCCTTGCCCGCCTCCCGGCCGCCCTCGACGGTGGCCAGGTAGTCCCACGGGTAGCCGCCGTCGACCATCACCGCCCCCGCGATGCGGCCGGGGTTGCGGGTGGCGTAGTGCAGCGCGAGCGCCGCACCGTAGGACCAGCCCACCAGGATCGGCCGCTGCGCGCCGGTCGCGTCCAGGACGGCATCGATGTCGCGCAGGCAGGCCTCGAAGGAGTAGTCGGAGGAGGTCTTCGACTTGCCGCGGGCGCGCTCGTCGAAGGTGATGTGCCGGTAGTCGCCGCCGAGTTCGGCGATCGTGGGGCGCCAGTTCTTCTGGGTGGCGTACGAGCCGTTGAGGTACACCACCGGGTGGCCTGCGCCGCCGGTGTCGGTGACGGCCAGAGCGGTGTCCTCGACCGGAACCATGCCGGTCCACGGGGAGTCGGGGCTCGACTTCGCGTTCGTGTTCGTCGTCATGCCCATGAGCCTGAGGCCTGCCCTTGGGTCAAGGTCAACCCCGGCTGCCGGACGTTCCCGCGGTGCACGAGCCCGCGGGCCGTCAGCCGCGTGGGATCAAGCGAGTGGCGGAGTCAGTTGGCAGATGACGACGAGCTCGATTCGCGGGACGACGTAGTACGCGACGATGCCTCCGGCGACGTCGAGGTACTGCATGGGCTCGCCGCTGCCCTCGTACGTGGTGCCGTCCAGGTAGAGGGCCTCTGCTGCTCGGACGAGTTCAGCGGCCCTCTGTTCGGCGGCGCCGAGGAACTCGGCCGGTGCATCGCCCGCGACGTGCTCCTCGCTGGGCAGGTACTCCCAGCTCCAGCTCACCCGTTCACCGCCGCGAAAGCGGACCGGTAGAAGACGGCGACCTCGGTGGCGTGCCGGCGGCACTCCTCGACGGTCGGGGCGTGGTTGGCGAGGTAGTTCGCCCGGTGATAGGCCCGTGCCGTGGCCGGGACCCGCTCGATCTCCACCACGGTGGCCCAGTGGGCGAGGAAGGCGCGGATCGGGTTGACGCTGCCCGACTTGATGGCTTCCGCCATGGCCCTGGTCTGGCCTTCCACCATCTCGGGAAGCCGGTCGGCGGCCACCACGGCGAGCGCGGCCTTGAGCGAGGCAGGGCTCTTCTCCGGGCGGGGGATGAGTTCGGCTCCGTCCGACACTGGCTGACTCACGGGGGCGCTCCTCTCGTCTCGGCCGAGCCTACTCGCTGCTCGTGGGCCGGCTCAGCGGAACAGGGCAGCGTGATCCTTCGCCCAGGCGCGGAAGCTGCGGGCGGGGTGGCCGGTGAGGTCCCGGACCGTCGTGGTGGCGGGCTCCGGGGCTGCGATGCGGGCGTGGAGGAAGTCGAGGGCGCCGTCGACGGCGGCCTGGGGCCGGCCGGTGGCGGACATCCGGCGGCGGGCGGTCTCGCGGGGGATCTCCTGCCACGTGGCCGGGCGGCCGACGGCCGCGCCGATGATCTCCACCTGTTCGGCCTGCGTCGGCGACTCCGGGCCGGTCAGGACGTACCGGGCGCCGTCGTGGCCGTCCTCGACCAGGGCACGGACGGCCACCGCCGCGATGTCACGCTCGTCCACCGGATTCAGCCCGGCCGCACCGCCGTAGCCCTGCACCGCACCCGCGGCCCTGATCTCCTCGGCCCACTGCAGCGCGGCGGCGAAGCCGTGCGCCCGCAGCACCGTGTGCCGCACCCCGCTGCGGGCGAGCAGCGCCTCGATCCCGCCGTCCGGCCGGCCGGGGACGGCCGACGACAGGAACACCACCCGCCCGACCTCCCGGGCCAGCACGCCCACGGCCTCCGTCGCCCCGTCCGCCGTCGGGGCCGGCCACCCCAGCAGCACCGCGCCCGCACCCTGCACCGCCGCCTCCAGCGACGCCGGATCGAGCAACTCCCGTTGCGTCAGGGTCCGTACCCGTACGCCGGAGGCCGCGAGCTGCAGCCCGACATGCCGCCCGACCGCCCCGCAGACGCCGATCACCAGCACCGGCGGCGTGTCGTCAACTCGCTTATCTGTCATGCGTCGAACGTAAGCGAGAAGGATGAGACGCCCAATGTGCGCGGGTATCGGGTCCATGCGTCAGCGTCTACCCGGCGCGCCGACTCCCGCGCGGGCGGTCAGCTGCTCAGCTGGGGCGCCTCCGGGTGGTAGGTGCGCTGGCGTTCGAGTGGGGCGGTGGCGAAGTCGCCGTTGCCGTTGACGACTTCGCCGACGCCGACGCGGATGCCCCGGGCGCGGCCGTGGCCCTTGAGGACGCCGCCGCGGCCGTCCGGGTCGGGATGGGTGTGGGGGCGGCCGGCGGCGAGCTCGACCGCGCGGGCGGAGATCGGGCCCAGGATCTGCGCGCCGGTGCCGAGGCGGCAGCCGCCCGCCAGCTCGGCGCCGTTGGTGATCCTGACCTCGTCCCCGAGCTCGACGGTCTCGCCCGCCCCCGCCTTGATCACGGCGCCGCCCTCGCCGATCTGCGCGCGCCGCCCGATGGCGATCCGCCCGCCGCCGGTCGCGACGACCCGGGTGCCGCCGTGCAGGACGGCGCCCGGGCCGAGCGTGCAGCTGCTGTCCGCGTCGCACTCGATCGTCACGCCCGGGTACAGGACGGTCCCCGCCTGCAGCGTCACCCGCCGCGAGACCAGCGCCGAGAACGGGTCGAGGACCACCACGTCCTGGTCGGCGAGCAGCATCAGCTCGCCCGGGGTGAGGAGTCCGCGCTGGTGGCGGATGCGGTCCAGCCGGTGCCAGAGTTCCTGATCGGTCATGATCACCGGATCATACGGAAGCCCCTGCGGGGCGGCCTCAGTTGTGCAGGAAGCCCTCCAGGGCGGCGGCCAGGGCCACCGGGGCCTCGTACATCGGGTAGTGCCCGCTGCCGCCGAGCTCCTCCAGCTCGGCGTTGGGGTAGTGGGCGAGGAAGGTGCCGCGCATCACGTCGGCGGTCAGGGCGAGGTCGTGCTCGCCGACGATCACCTTGACCGGCACCGGGTTGCCGTCGATCCGGCGCTCCAGGTCGGCCGTCGCCCAGTCGCGGACGTAGTCGCCGAAGGCCTCGGGGGTGGACAGCCGCAGGGACTGGTCGACCATGTGGTCGAGCCAGACCCGGCCGGCCCGTCGGCCGGTGACCAGGTCCAGGATGGCGAAGCGCTTCTCCCGGTCCTCGGCGGCGCCGTAGAACAGCGCCTCGCCCGCCTCGTCCAGCGGGTACGCCCCGGCCGGCACCGGGGCCAGGCCGACCAGCTTGCGCACCCGCAGCGGCGCCTCGGCGAGCACCTGCTGGGCCGCCTTGCCGCCCATCGAGTGGCCGACCAGCGAGAAGCGGTCCCAGCCGAGCTGGTCGGCCAGGGCGAGCGCGTCGGAGGCGATCTCGGCGAGCGTGTACGTGCCGGGGACGTCCTTGCGCTGCCCGTAGCCGCGGTAGTCGAGGAAGGCGTAGCTGAAGGCGCCGCCGTCGAGGTAGTCGAGGAACGGGCCCCAGCCCGCGCTGGTGCCGAACCAGTCGTGCAGGACCAGGACGTGGTGGTCGCCGGTGCCGGTCAAGCGGTGAGGGATCGTCATGCCAACGGTCGTTCCCCGTGAACCGCCCGTCCGAACGAGTGGGGCTCAGGCGTCGCGCCGGGCGAAGGCCGGGGCGTGCTCGGGGAGCGGGCCGAAGGCGATCAGGCGGGACAGCAGCAGGGGGAAGCCGGGGGCGTAGCGGGCGAGCAGTACCAGCTGGGTGGGCGGGCCGACCCGGCGGCCGGTGAGGACGGGCTCGAACATCACGCGGTGCAGGACCCGCTGCAGGTGCTGCATGATCACGGTCGGTCGCCACCGGCGGCGCTGCACCCGGGCCGCGCTGGACGAGGCCGTCCGGCGGGCGGGCCACGACCCGGGCGGACGACCGCCGGTGCGGGAGCGCGCGATCTAGGCGGCGGCCTGGCTGGTGGCCGAACGGGGCCTGGGCGCGGTCACCCTGGACGCCGTCGCGGACCGTGCCGAGTGCTCGGTGCCCAGCCTGCACATCGTCTTCGAGGGCCGGGACGGCCTGCTCGCCGCCGTCTTCGAGCAGTACGGCCCGCTGCCGGACCTGGAGGTGCTCGCGACCGACCCGCCGGAGCGCCTGGAGGACACCGTCCGGGCGCTGTACCGGACCTTCGTGGCGAGCTTCACCTGCGAACCGCGGATCGTCCCGGCGGTCTTCGGGGACCTGTTCAGCCGGCCGGACGGCCCCGCGGCCCGGGTGATGACGGCCAGCCTCCCGCGGCTGTTGGACTGTCTGGGCCGGCTGCTGCTGCCGCACGTCGAGGCCGGCCGCCTGCGGCCGCTGCCGTTCCCGGTGCTGGTCCAGCTGCTGTTCGGGCCGGTGGTCACCCACCTGCTGCTGCGGCCCGTGCTGAGCCCGGTGCTGGGTGCCGCGCTGCCCGCGGTGGAGGAGGCCACCGAGCTGTTCGCCGACTCCTACCTGCGGGCGGTGGCCCTCCCCGGGGCAGACTGTGCGGACCGGACCCCGACCCGAGGAGAACCGTGATCGGCACACTGCAGTGCCTCGTGCTCGACTGCCCCGACCCGGCAGTGCTGGCCCGCTTCTACGCCGGTCTGCTCGGCGGCGAGGTGGACCGCCCGGACCGGCGCTGGTCGCTGGGCGCGGGCTGGTCCACGCTGCACCTCGCCGACGGCGCGGTGCTCTGCTTCCAGGGCGTCGCCGACCACCGGCCGCCGCGCTGGTCCGACCCGGAGCACCCGCAGCAGGCGCACCTGGACGTCGAGGTGGCGGACCTCGACGACGCCGAGCGGCAGGTGCTCGCCCTCGGCGCCGTCCGGCTGCACGATGCCGGCGGGTGGCGGATCTACGCCGACCCGGCCGGGCACTTCTTCTGCCTGGTCCGCGCCCACCGGGCCTGACTCACGAGATCCGCCGGATCCGCCGTACCGCGAGGAACACCAGGAGCGCGGTCAGGGCCAGGAACAGGCCCGACTCGATCGCCTGGAAGGTCCAGAACCGGTCGGCGGGCTGGTACTCCAGCGCGTTGGTGTACGGCCCGGCGCCGAAGCCGTGCTCGGCCATGTTCCTGGCGCAGTCGGCGGCCCCCGGGTCCCCGGGAGGCGGGCAGCCGATCTGCCCGTCGTGCAGCACGACCTCGCCGGAGCCGTTGCGCACCACCTGGTCGTAGACCCAGTCCCCGGCGTAGCGGTTGGGGAGCAGCCCGCTCTGCGCCGCGTACGTCGAGGTCTTCGCCGGGAGGAAGGACGGGCGGGCCACCGTCTCGACCAGGATGCGCACCGCGGCGAACGAGGCCAGCGAGATCCCCATGGCGGGCAGCACCTTGCGGGCCGCCGTGCCGGTGTACACGCCGAGTGCCACCGCGAACAGGGTGTACGCGACCGGGGCGACGCCCTGGACGTCGAAGCTCAGGTAGCCCAGCCGCCCCAGGCCGGCGGCGACCAGGGGCCCCAGCCACCAGGCCACGCCCAGCGCGTACGTGACCGCGAGCAGCACCGCGGCGCCGCCGACCAGGCCGAACTTGGCGAGCGCCCAGTGCCGCCGGCTGATCCCCTGGGTCCACACCAGGCGGTGGGTGCCGTTCTCCACCTCGCGGGCGACCAGCGGCGCGCCGAAGAACAGCCCGACCAGCACCGGCAGCAGGACGAACAGGATGGCGACGTAGGCGAACCCGCCGTACTGGTTCTGGAAGCGCTGGTTCAGGCCCTCGCAGCCGCCGGCCCCGGTCGGCATGGTCTCGTGGCCGAGTTTTGCGAGGCAGGCGCCGAGGCCGCTGTGGTCGTAGGCGCCGCGCATGGCGAGGCCGGTGGGCACCATGACGGCGGTCAGCGCGGCCAGGGCGACGAGCGTCCAGAGCAGCTGCTTGCGGTGCTGGCGCCAGATCAGCCAGGTCATGCCGCCACCTCCGGGGAGAGCCGGGTGCCGCCCGCGCCTAGGTGAAGTCCGGGTAGAGCGGGGTGTCCTGGGCGACGAACCCGATCCCGGCCAGCGCCTCGACGCCCTGCCGGGGATCGAGGCCGAACACCCGGACCTCGCCGGCGTCCGGTTCCAGCAGGCCCACGGCCAGGTGCAGCAGGGTGGACTTGCCCGCCCCGTTCGGGCCGACCAGCGCGGCGATCCGCCCGGCCGGCAGCTGGAACGAACAGCCCTCCAGCGCCCAGGCCTTGCCGTACCGCTTGCCCAACCCTCATGTTTCCAGCGCGACTTCCGTCATGTCTTCCCCCAATTGAGCGTGGCCCGCATCGTGGTGTCGATCAGCGCGGCGATGTCCTCGTGGGCGAGCCCGGCAGCCTCGGCCCTGCGCAGCCAGACCACCAGGTCCTCGCGCAGTTCGGCCTGGTTGGCCAGCGCGGGACCGGCCAGCGTGCCGACCAGGAAGGTCCCCACGCCGGGCCGCCCCTCGGCGAGCCCCTCCAACTCCAGTTCCCGGTAGGCCTTCAGGACGGTGTTGGGGTTGATCGCCAGGGCGCGCGCCACCTCGCGGACCTTCGGCAGCTGATCACCGGGCCGGGCCAGTCCGACCCGCAGGGCCTGCTTCACCTGGAGCACGAGCTGCATGTAGGTGGCGACCCGCGAGCGGCCGTCGAGGACGAACTCGATCACTACTTGTTCTCCTGTCTTATGACAGTAAGACAGAATGGGCGCACGAAGGTCAAGTCGTCAACCGGAAAGAGATGGTGACGAATGGTCGGGGAGAGTCGTTCAGTCCAGGACCAGCCGGTCGCCGACCCGCAGGCGGCCCGGGGCGGCGACCTCGGCGAGGGCGTCGAGCCGGCCGTCGTGGGCGTGCACCACGGCCTTGAGGATCACGGGCGCGTGCGGCAGCCCGGGCTGCGGGGCGCCGGTCATCGCGCAGCGCTCGCTGGAGGCGACGAAGGCGAGCCGGGCGCTGCCGGGGGCTTCGCCGGACGCCCGGCGGCCGAGCCAGGCGTCCTCGACGAACGGCGGGGTGCCGGGCGGGGTGCGCAGCACGATGTTGGGGCGGAACCGGCGCTCGTCGACCACGGCGAAGGGGACGGCCTCGCGGACCCAGTCCAGGGTGGCGGTGCTGAGCACGCTGACCGGCAGCCGGTCGAAGTGCGAGACGGCGTCCTCGCGGGCGAGTTCGACGTCCTCGCGCTGGAGGTAGGCGCGCAGGAAGGCGTTCGGCCGCTCGACCGGGCGCCCGAGCGGATCGAACAGTTCGGGGCCGTCGATCCGGTGGCCGAGCCGGGCGGAGAGGCGGAGCAGGCCGTCCATCCGGCGGAAGCGGCGGGTGTTCTTGCCCGAGCCGAGCTTCCCGGCCGCGTCGCGGACGGCGTAGAGGCGGTCTCCGGCCAGGCCGCGCTCGTCCACCTCGACGGAGTCGAGCCGCTCGCCGCCGGTGGATTTCACGGGGTAGCGCCAGAGTCGCTCGATCACTCCGATGATCTCAGCCATGGCCGGAAAGCGTACTGGCGTTGACGGGGGATGGTCTAGACCAAGTGTCGGAGGGTGTACCGTCCGCTCAGCCCAGCCGGGCCACCGCCCGTACCGGTGCGCCGTCCGCCGCGACCAGCCGCAGCGGGAACAACGAGACCTCCACCGGCAGCCCGGCCTCCTGGGCGGCCAGCAGCGGCCGCAGGTCGGTCAGGTTCTCGGCGATCACCCCGCCGCCGGACGCCCCCAGCAGCACCCGGTGCGCGGCGAGCGAGGGCTCGTCGGCGGTGCCGTGGTCGTGCTCGTCGGTGAGGTCGGCGAGCAGGGCGGCCACGGCCGGGTCGCCCGGGCCCGGGTCGGGGGTCGGGTCGACGCTGAGCGCGTCCACCCCGACCGTCCGCACCCCGGCGGCGACGATCGCCTCGGCGGCGGCCGGGGACAGGCTGGGGTGGGCGAGGTAGGCGTCGGTGCCCCAGTGCCGGGCCCAGCCGGTGGCCAGCAGCAGGACGGTGCCCTCGGCGGCCCGCTCCAGCGCGGGTGCCAGCAGCTCGGGGGTGACGGCCGCCCGGGGCTCCAGCCCGCGCAGGTCGGCGACCACGGCCGGGCCGGTGAACCGCTCCAGCGGCAGCCCGTCCAGGGTCGGCCAGGTGACGTCCACGTGGTACGGCGCGTCCACGTGCGTCCCGGACTGCGAGCCGAGGTGCAGGGCCAGCACGTTCACCCCGGCGGTGGCCGTGGTGAGCGCGGGCTCCAGCAGGACGGCCGGATCGCCGGGGTAGACCGGCATCGCGGTGGTCACCTGATGGGTGAGGTCGACGAGGGTCGCTGCCATGCGCCCATCCTTCCAGGGGCGGGGGGCTTCCGGGCCCCTCCCGGCCCGCCCGGGCCGAACACGCAGGTGGAGCCGGGACAGAATTGCCCCATGGGAACTGTGAAGCGTCAGCCGTGGGTGGTCGGGGTCTCGGGTGCGTCGGGGACGCCGTACGCGGCCTCGGTGATCCGTGCGCTGCTGGCCGCCGGTGAGGCGGTGGACCTGATCGTCAGCCGCGCCGCCAGGCTCACCATCCTGGACGAGACCGGAATCTCCTTCCGGGACGCCCACTGGCGCGCCGACCTCGCCGCCTGGCTCGGTACCGAGGGCCCGGACGACGGCCTGGACGGCGTCCGCTACTGGCCCGCCGGGGACTTCGCGGCCGGCCCGTCCAGCGGCTCCTACCCCGCCAAGGGCATGCTGGTGGTGCCCGCGACCACCGGCGCGGTGGCCGGGATCGCGCTCGGCCTGAGCAAGGACCTGCTGCAGCGCGTCGCCAGCGTCACCCTCAAGGAGCGCCGCCCGCTCGTCGTCTGCGTGCGCGAGACACCACTCAACGGGGTGACGTTGAAGCACTTGGTGGAGCTCGACGCACAGGGGGCGGTCGTCCTGCCCGCCTCGCCCGGTTTCTACGCCGGCGGCTCCACCGCGCGTGAGCTCGTGGATTTCGTGGCCGGACGGGTGCTGGACGCCGTCGACGTGCCGCATTCCCTGTACCTGCGCTGGGAAGGGGAGTTGGGGGCGGCGGCCCGCCGGGCGGACGACAACGGAGGCGTCCGGCCTGAGGGGGAGTAAGGAGACCGAGGGCGGGAGAGTATCTTCTCTGCGATATCCGGGTCGGTCGGCGCGCAGCGCCTTTGAATCCGGATAATGATCTGTGGGTCTGGAGAGGTTCGGAAGGACGCGGACGGTATATGGACACGGTGGACAGACAGCTCATCCAGGCGCTCCGGGAGAACGGCCGCGCGTCCTACGCCGAGTTGGGCCGCCTGGTCGGGCTCTCCGGCCCGAGCGTGACGGACCGGATCAACCGCCTGGAGCAGGCCGGTGTCATCACCGGCTACCGGGCGACGGTCAACCCGGCCTCGCTCGGCTTCGGCGTCACGGCCCTGATCGGCCTTCAGCTCACCGACGCCGCGGACCACGAGGACGTCGCGTTCCGGCTGAAGGACCTCAACGAGGTCGAGGACTGCTGGTTCATCGCCGGCGACGACTCCTACATGCTGAAGGTCCGGGTGGCCGACGTGGCCGGCCTGGAGTCGGTGGTCAAGCGGATCTCGGGCACGAAGGGTGTGGCCCGGACACGCACCACCGTCGTACTCTCCACGAAGTGGGAAAACCGGGTGAGTGAACTTCCTCCTGTAGGAGAGTGACGCATGGCACTGGTCGGCCTGGAGGAACTGCGCGCGGCCCGGCAGCGGATCGCGGGGGTCGCCGTGCGCACCCCGCTGGTTCCCGCCCCCTGGGCGGCCGAGGGGGAGCGGCGGCTCTGGCTGAAGCCCGAGAACCTCCAGCCGACCGGGGCCTTCAAGACCCGTGGCGCCTACAACCGGCTGGCCGCGCTCACCGAGGACGAGCGGTCCCGGGGCGTGGTCGCCCAGTCCAGCGGCAACCACGCGCAGGCGGTGGCGTACGCGGCCCGGACGCTCGGCATCAAGGCCGTGATCGTGATGCCGGACACCTCGCCCGCGGTGAAGGTGGAGGCCACCCGCTCGTTCGGCGCGGAGGTGATCCTGGTCGCGCCGGAGGAGCGGGACACCCTGCCCGGCGAGCTGGCCGAGAAGCACGGCTATGTCTGGGTGCCCCCGTATGACGACCCGTTCATCATCGCGGGCCAGGGCACGGTCGGCCTGGAGATCGCCGAGGACGCACCGGCCGAGCTGGACACCGTCCTGGTGCCGGTCAGCGGCGGCGGCCTGATCGGCGGGACGGCGGCCGCGCTCAAGCTCACCCGTCCGGGCATCCGGGTGATCGGCGTGGAGCCCGAGCTGGCCGCCGACGCCCGGGCCAGCCTGCGGGCCGGCCGCCGGGTCGAGTGGCCGGTCGCCGACACCTACCGGACCATCGCGGACGGGCTGCGCACCCCGTCGCTCGGCGTGCTGCCGTTCGAGCACGTCACCGCCTACGTGGACGACATCGTCACCGTCACCGAGGACGAGATCCGGGCCACCGTGGCCGTGCTGGCCCGCCGCGGCCGGCTGGTCGCCGAGCCCTCCGGGGCGGTCGCCCCGGCCGCCTACTTCCACCGTGCCGCCGAGACCGGGGGCCAGACGGTGGCGGCCGTGGTCAGCGGTGGCAACATCGACCCCGCACTGCTCGCCGAGCTGCTCTCGGCATAGGCGTACGCTCGTTCCGGCAAGGAATCGAACGTCGGAGGAGGCGGGGCACCGCATGGACGCAGGGCTCAAGCGCGAGCTGGAGGCGAAGGTCTACGCGGGTGAGCGGCTGACCCGCGAGGACGGGATCGCGCTCTACGCGAGCGACGACCTGGCCTGGCTGGGCGGGCTGGCCCACCACGTGCGGACGCGGAAGAACGGCGACGTCGTCCACTTCAACGTCAACCGCCACCTCAACATGACCAACGTGTGCAACGCGTCCTGCGCGTACTGCTCGTTCCAGCGCAAGCCGGGCGAGAAGGACGCGTACACGATGCGCATCGAGGAGGCCGTCCGCCTCGCCAAGGCGATGGAGAGCGAGTCCCTCACCGAGCTGCACATCGTGAACGGCCTGCACCCGACCCTGCCGTGGCGCTACTACCCGCGCTCGCTGCGGGAGCTGAAGGCGGCTCTGCCGAACGTCTCGCTGAAGGCCTTCACCGCCACCGAGATCCACTGGTTCGAGAAGATCAGCGGCCTGTCCGCCGACGAGATCATGGACGAGCTGATCGACGCCGGCCTGGAGTCGCTGACCGGCGGCGGCGCGGAGATCTTCGACTGGGAGGTCCGCCAGCACATCGTCGACCACGACACCCACTGGGAGGACTGGTCGCGGATCCACCGCCTCGCGCACAGCAAGGGCCTCAAGACGCCGGCCACCATGCTGTACGGCCACATCGAGGAGCCCCGCCACCGGGTGGACCACGTGCTGCGGCTGCGCGAGCTCCAGGACGAGACCGGCGGCTTCCAGGTCTTCATCCCGCTGCGCTACCAGCACGACTTCCACGACTCCAAGGACGGCGTCGTGCGCAACAAGCTGATGGCCCGCACCGAGATGGCCACCGGCGCCGAGGCGCTGAAGACCTTCGCGGTCTCCCGGCTGCTCTTCGACAACGTCCCGCACGTCAAGGTCTTCTGGGTGATGCACGGCGTCACCACCGCCCAGCTGGCGCTCAGCCACGGCGCGGACGACATGGACGGCTCGGTGGTCGAGTACAAGATCACCCACGACGCGGACAACTTCGGCACCCCGAACAAGCTCGGCCGCGACGACCTGCTCGGGCTGATCCGGGACGCCGGCTTCCGCCCGGTGGAGCGCAACACCCGCTACGAGGTCATCCGCGAGTACGACGGCCCGGACCCGATGCGCCGTGAGTCTCCGCAGGCGATGCGCCTCTGACCTGCGAAGATCCCTGCCGCCCGGGCCGCTCTCCGGCCCGGGCGGAGGTGGTCTTCACGGCCTCCGCACGAGGCCCGGGTTTACCAACGGGTGTGGCGTTTGGCAGGATCGAAGGCATGTCCGGTTCTGATCGTGCCACCGCGTACCCGCCGCACCAGCCGATGCAGGGGCCGGTCGACCTGATGCCGCAGCAGCAGCACGAGGGCGGCCAGGCGTACCAGCAGCCGGTTCAGCAGGGCTACTACCAGGGCGAGTACCAGCCGTACGCGCAGACCCCTGACGGGTACTTCGAGACGTACGACCAGCCGTTCCAGCCGTACGGGGCCGAGCCCGTCCCCGAGTCCGTCTACTACGAGGCGGAGCCCGCTCCCGAGCCCGTGTACTTCGAGCCCGAGCCCGTCGTGCTCGCCGTGCCCGCCGCGCCCATGGCGGGTGCCCGGACGGCTGCCCGGGGACGGCGTCGCAAGGCCAAGCAGAAACGTCACGGCAAGGCCGTGATGGCCGGTACCGCGCTGCTGGTCGCCGCCACCGCCGGCTGGTACGCCGTCGGCCAGGACGACGCCAAGCCCGGCATCGCCGCCGCCGACGGCCCCGGCCCGGAGGGCGTCAGCAAGCCCGACCAGCCCGCCCCGGCCCCCGCGGCCGCCCAGGCAGCCTCCGACCGGAAGGCGGCGGCCCCGGCCGCCGACCGCAGCCAGACCCGCGCGGACGGCTCGGTCGCCGCGATACCCGGCCTCGGCGCCGCCTTCACCGCGAAGATCCCCGCCGGGACCACCCAGGTCGTGGTCGCCTCCGGCCAGGACAAGAACACCGACAAGAACACCGTCACCCTCTGGACCCGCACCCCCGAGGGCCGCTGGCTGGCCGGCGAGACCTGGCAGGGCCACAACGGCAAGAACGGCTGGACCACGGACCACAACGAGGGCGACCTGCGCAGCCCGATCGGCGTGTTCAGCCTCACCGACGCGGGCGGCCGCAAGGCGGACCCGGGCAGCAAGCTCCCGTACGACAAGGACCCGAGCTTCGTGGTCTCCGGCACGGGCTTCTTCGGGGACCAGCTGGCCGGCTCCTTCGACTACGTGGTCGCGATCGACTACAACCGCGTCCCCGGCAACTCCCCGCTCGACCCGCGCCGCCCGATGGGCTCCAAGAAGGGCGGCGGCATCTGGCTCCACGTGGACCACGACGGCCCGACCCACGGCTGCGTGTCGATCCCCGAGGACAAGATGGCCCAGCTGATCCGCACCCTGGATCCGGCGGCCCATCCGGTCATCGTGATGGGCGACGCCACCGCACTGGCCGCCTGACCTCGGCGTACGCGCAGCCCAGACGCCGCAACGCCCCTTGTTGATCTCCTACAGAACGAAGGGGCGGATCCTGTCACCGGTCATACCATGCTGACCAGCGGGTAACCCGGTTCCATGGCAGTATGAGCGGTTCGCGCATTGTGGCACTCGGTCACTACCAGCCCCCCAAGGTCCTCACCAACGACGACCTGGCGGCGCTCGTCGACACCGACGACGAGTGGATCCGCACCCGTGTGGGCATCCGCAGCCGGCACATCGCCGAGGACGAGAGCCTGGTCGACCTCGCCACCGAGGCCGCGCAGAAGGCGCTCGCCAACGGCGGCCGGACGCCGGCGGAGATCGACCTCGTCGTGGTCGCCACCTGCACCGCGATCGAGCGCAGCCCCAACACCGCCGCCGCCGTGGCCGCCCGGCTGGGCATCCGCGCGCCCGCCGCGTACGACATCAACACGGTCTGCTCCGGCTTCTCGTACGCCCTGGCCACCGCCGACCACGCGATCCGGGCCGGCTCGGCCCGCCGCGCCCTGGTGATCGGCGCCGAGCGGATGTCCGACACGCTCGACTGGACCGACCGCTCCACCTGCGTGATCTTCGGCGACGGCGCGGGCGCCGCGCTGGTCGAGGCCCAGGAGGACGGCGGCGAGGCGGGCATCGGGCCGGTGGTCTGGGGCTCCGTGCCGGAGAAGGGCGACGCCGTGGTGATCACCGGCTGGGACCCGGTGATCAGCCAGCAGGGCCAGTCGGTCTTCCGCTGGGCCACCACCCAGCTCGCCCCGCTGGCCCGCGAGGCCTGCGAGCGGGCCGGGATCGACCCGGCCGAGCTGAAGGGCTTCGTCCCGCACCAGGCCAACCTGCGGATCATCGACGCGATCGCCAACAAGCTGGGCCTCACCGACGCGGTGGTGGCCCGGGACGTGGTCGACTCCGGCAACACCTCGGCCGCCTCCATCCCGCTGGCCTTCTCCAAGCTGGTCGAGCGCGGCGAGCTCTCGCCCGGCGACCCGGTCCTGCTCTTCGGCTTCGGCGGCGGCCTGGCCTACGCCGGCCAGGTCGTGCGCTGCCCCTGACCCGACGGCGTCGCCGGCTGCCCGAACGGCGCCGCGACGCCCCCTGAAGGCGCCACGAGGCCGCCTGAACGCACACATGCCGGTGGGCGGGCACCCTTCACGGGTACCCGCCCACCGGCATGTCTGGCGCGCGTGCGGTACGTCGGCGGACCTCCCCCGAGGACACGGCCGCCGTCCCTCGTACCCCGGACAGGAGGCCGGGGCTGCGCGCGGAGCGGATGGTGGGTCGGAGGATGGTCCTACTTGGGCGCCTTCTTGCCGGTGACGCCCAGGTACACCAGGGGAGCGAGGTTGGGTTTGAGGTCCTTGACCTTGACGCCCCAGGAGGTGAAGGCCTTCTGGTGCTCGGCCGCCGAGGCCAGCAGCGAGACCAGGGCCCCGGCCACTGCGTTCGGGTCGAGCGACTTGTCGGCCTGACCCTTCGCCTGGAGTTCCTTGACGGCCTCGGCGAGCGGCTTGGCGACCGCGTTGAGGACCGTCATGCGGATCTTGAAGAACCGCTTGTCCCCTTCGGCGGCACCGAGCGTGACCACTCGGAGAATGGCGTCGTTCTTGCGCCAGAAGGCGAGGAATCCGTCGACCAGTTCTTCAGAAGTGGTCGGTCCGGACTTCCCTGCCCAGGACTTTCCGGCCACCAGCTCTTTGAGCTGGTCGGCGTCCTTGGCCATTTCCTCGGCGATTTCGAGGACAGCGCCCTCGACATCCGGGAAGTACTGGTAGAAGGTCGCGGGGGAGGTACCCGCCATACGGGCGACGTCGATGACCTTGACGTCCCGATAGGGCGACGTGCTGAGCATCTCGCGGAGGCAGTCGAGCAGCTTCTGCCGCGTCTCCTGTCCGCGTCGCCCGGCGACGCGACCGTCGACGGTGCGAACTTGTCCTGTCATGCCGTCAGCTTACCGTGGCACGATCTTGGCGCGATTCGGTGATGCGACTATTACTCCGCACGGGGGTTGGTATAGCGGCATGAACCACTTCGGACGGATATTCACCGGGCTTCGAAGCCCCTGTTGAAGCCCCCCCGTGTGCTTTTGATCTCACAGCGTGACGGCGAGTCCGCTGAGGGGTGGTCGGGCGACAGAGAGTGACGATGGCGGGAAGATGCGGCACCGTCCGGAAGTGGACGGTCCGGGGCCGCGCGCGCAAGCCGCCCCCGGAACGGGCGTCAGGATCCGGCCGTTCCGTCCTCGCTGGTCAGGGGCCCGTCCGGCGCGTCGTCCGGGCCCGGACGACGGGTTCCGGCGGGTGGGGGAGGTTGGATATGCGCAGGGCGGCATTGGAGAATCGGGTCCGGCACCACGCGGCGGGTGCGGACAACGGGGAGGTGGCAGCGGAGTGGACCAGCTGACGGCGCACGATCCGAGGCGGATCGGGCCCTTCGAGGTGCTGGGGCGGCTCGGCGCGGGTGGGATGGGGCTGGTCTACCTGGCGCGTTCCGCGTCGGGGCGGCGGGTGGCCATCAAGACCGTGCGGGGGGAGCTGGCCGAGGACGAGCTGTTCCGGGTCCGTTTCGCCCGGGAGATCGCGGCGGCCAAGACGGTCGGCGGCTTCTACACCGCGGCCGTGGTGGACGCGGACGCGGACGCCCGGGTGCCCTGGCTGGCCACCGCGTACATCCCGTCGCCCTCGCTGGAGGACCTGGTCGAGGAGTGCGGCCCGCTGCCGGTGGAGGCCACCCGCTGGCTGGTCGCGGGCATCGCCGAGGCCCTGCAGTCGATCCACGGCGCCGGGCTGATCCACCGCGACCTCAAGCCCTCCAACGTCCTGGTGGTCGAGGACGGCCCGAAGGTGATCGACTTCGGCATCGCGTCCGGGGTGTCCAGCACCCGGCTCACCATGACCAACGTCGCGGTCGGCACCCCCGCCTACATGTCCCCCGAGCAGGCCCGGGACAGCCGTACCGTCCGGGGCGCCAGCGACGTGTTCTCGCTCGGCTCGCTGATGGTCTTCTGCGCCACCGGGCACCCGCCCTACCGGGGCTCCAACCCGGTCGAGACGGTGTTCCAGCTGCTGCGCGAGGAGCCGGACCTGACCGGCATGCCGGCCGAGCTGATGGACCTGGTCCGCGCCTGCATGCACCAGGCCCCCGAGCGCCGGCCCACCCCGGCGCAGATCCAGGCCGAGCTGGCCCCGCACCTCTTCTCCCGGGACGACGCCTCCGGCGAGGCCGGGGACTGGCTGCCGGCCAACGCGCTGGAGCTGATCGAGCGCAAGCGCGGCCGCCGGCCGGCCGCCCCGCCGTCGCGCCCGCAGGCGGGCCCGGCCCAGCCGCCGCAGCCGCCCCCGCTCCCGCAGGCGCCGCCCGTGCAGGTCCCGCCGCAGCACCTGAGGACGGCCGACCCGCGCACCGACGCGGGGCGGCACGCGCAGCCGCCGGCCGGGCCGGTGCACAGCCTGCCGCAGCCGGGCCAGGGCTCGGACGCCGAGATCCCGACCGCGAAGATCGCCTCGCCGAACAAGCACCGGGCGCCGTCCGGCGGTGCCGTCGAGGTGCAGCTGTCCGGCGCCTCGGTGCGGATAGGCCCGGGACCGCGGGCCGAGCACGAGCAGCCCGGCCCGAACACCGCCCCGGCCACGACCGACTGGGTCCGCCGGGCCCCCACCCCGCCGCCCCCGCCGGTCGCCCGCTGGCGCCCCTGGCGGTTCCGGATGTCCAACGACGTCTGGGGCACCCCGGTGGTCGCCGACGGCACGCTCTTCGTCTCCAGCTTCGAGGTGCACGCGCTGGACATCGCCTCCGGCGAGCGTCGCTACAAGACCCGGGACGTCGCCTGGGCGCTCGCGGTGGACGCCGGCCGGGTGCACGCCGCGGACGGCCCGCACCTGTACACCGTGGACGCCGCGGACGGCACCGAGCGCTGGCGCACCTCGCTGGACGGCTGGGTCTACTCGCTCTCCGCCGCCGACGGCGTGCTCTGCTGCGGGATCAGGGGCGGCGGCATCCAGCTCCGCTCGGCCGCCAACGGCGCCGAGCTGTGGCGCGCCGACGACGCCCAGCAGGACTACGAGAACCCGCAGTCCGGCCCGGTCCTGGTGGGCGGCGCCGCCTACTACTACGGCGGCGGGCGGCTGCGCTGCGTCGACCCGCGCGGCGCGGGCCTGCGCTGGTCCTTCCCGGTCGGCGAGGACGTGCCGTCGCACCCGGTCGAGCGCGGCGGCGTGCTGTACGTGTCGGCCGGCACCCGGGTGTACGCGCTGGACGCGGCCAGCGGGGCCGAGCGCTGGCGCTTCGAGGCCCCGGTGGTGCTGTTCACCCCGCCCGCCCTGGACGCCGACGCCGTCTACGTGGCCGACTACCTGGGCACGGTCTACGCGCTGGACGCGGCCACCGGCCTGGACCGCTGGCGCGGGGTCACCGGCCGCCGCCAGGGCGCCGACCCGGTGGTGGTCTCGGACGGCATGGTGCTGGTCGGCAACGGCGAGGTGCTGTACGCCTTCGAGGCGGCCACCGGCCGGGAGCGCTGGCGCTACACCGCCCGCGGCGAGATCGTCGGCTCCCCGGCGGTGGCCGACGGCCTGGTGCACCTGGGCAGCCGGGACCACTCGCTGCACACCCTGGACCTGGCGAGCGGTCAGCTGCGCTGGGAGCTCGGCACCAAGGGCGAGCTCACCGGCTCGCCGGTGGCGGTCGGCGGCCGGGTCTTCGTCGGCTCCAAGGACCGCTGCGTGTACGCGCTGGACGCCTTCTACGGCACGGCGGTGCCCGCCCGCTGAACCGCGGGGCGGGCACCGCCGTACCGGCGCCGTCCGGTCAGGCCCTGCGGGCCCCGGGGTGGCGGCTGCACCAGCCGTCCCAGGCGGAGGAGACCATCTCGGTCACGTCGTGGCGGGCGGTCCAGCCCAGCTCGCGGTGGATCAGGTCGGCGGAGGCCACGACCCGGGCCGGGTCGCCGGGGCGGCGCGGGGTCACCTCGGCGGTGGTGTCGTAGCCGGTGACCTTGCCGATCACCTCCAGCATCTCCTTGACGCTGACGCCCTCGCCGCGGCCGATGTTCAGCACCAGGCAGGTCGCGCCGGCCGGGTCGGCGGCCAGCCGCTTGGCGGCCGCCACGTGCGCCGAGGCGATGTCGGAGACGTGGATGAAGTCGCGGACGCAGGTGCCGTCCGGGGTCGGGTAGTCGTCGCCGAAGATCCGCGGCGCCTGGCCGGCGGTGAGCCGCTCGAAGACCATCGGGATCAGGTTGAACACCCCGGCGTCGGAGAGCTCGGGGGAGGCGGCGCCGGCCACGTTGAAGTAGCGCAGGGCCACGGTGGACATGCCGTGCGCCTTGCCGGCCGCGGCGACCAGCCACTCGCCGGCCAGCTTGGTCTCGCCGTACGGGCTCATCGGGGCGCAGGGCGTGGACTCGGTGACCAGGTCGACGTCGGGCATGCCGTAGACCGCGGCGGAGGAGGAGAAGAGGAAGCGCTTCACCCCGCCCTTGGCGGCGGCCTCCAGAACGGTCTGCAGGCCGATCATGTTCTCGCGGTAGTACAGGAACGGCTGCTCGACGGACTCGCCGACCTGCTTCTTGGCGGCGAAGTGCAGGATGCCCTCGACGCCGTGCTCGCGGATCGCGGCGTCCAGGACGGCGCGGTCCAGGGTGGAGCCCTCGATCAGGGGGACGCCGGCCGGCAGCCTGGAGGCGTCTCCGGTGCTGAGGTCGTCCAGGACGGCGACGCGCTCCCCGGCGTCGAGCAGCTGTCGGACGACGTGTCCGCCGATGTATCCGGCACCGCCGGTGATCAACCAAGTCATGTGCCGATCCTAGGGGCGCATCCGATCGCCACGTTCGGGCGAGTCGGGGTCGCAAATCGGACAAAACGGTGAAAAACTGGCAAAGATTTTCGTGCTCTCATGCCCGCGCCCCGGCGTGGTGACGAATCGGAGGCAGCCAGGTGCGCCGTCGCAAGGAACATACCCGCCGCCTGCCCGCCGGGCCGCGGCAGACCGGGCCGAGGGCGCTGTCCGGGCGGCTGCCGGGGGCGGTCGCGGTCGCGGTGGCGGCCGCGCTGGCGCTGGCCGGCTGCAGCAGCGGCTCGCCCTCCTCGTCCACCGCCGCCGCCACCGGCTCGCCCACGGCCACGGCCACCGGCTCGCCCACGGCCACCGGCTCGCCGCAGGCCTCCCCGACGCCCGGCCAGCCGAACGGCGGGACCCAGTTGCAGGACGCCTACCAGATGGTGATCGCCAACGTGCTGCCCTCCGTGGTGCAGATCACCACCGGCGAGAGCCTCGGCTCCGGGATCGTCTACGACGACAAGGGCGACATCGTCACCAACGCCCACGTGGTCGGCACCGCGACCACCTTCACGGTGACCCTCGCCAACAGCACCACGGCGCTGGACGCCACCCTGGTCGGCAGCTACCCCGACTCCGATCTCGCGGTGATCCGGCTGAGCAGCCCGCCGAGCGGTCTCAAGCCGGCGAGCTTCGGCGACTCCAGCAAGGTCCAGATCGGCCAGCTCACCCTCGCCATGGGCAGCCCGCTGGGGCTCTCCAGCAGCGTCACCCAGGGCATCGTCTCGGCCGTCGGGCGGACCGTCACCGAGCCCCAGGGCGCCGGGTCGCCGGGCGCCACCATCGGCAACATGGTGCAGACCTCGGCGGCGATCAACCCGGGCAACAGCGGCGGCGCGCTGACGAACCTGGACAGCCAGGTGATCGGCATCAACACGCTCGCCGCGACCGAGCCGCAGACCAACGGCGCGGCCGCCCCCGGCATCGGCTTCGCCATCCCGGCGAGCACCATCACCAACATCGCCAACCAGCTGATCAAGCAGGGCAAGGTCACCAACTCCGGCCGGGCCGCGCTCGGCATCACCGCCCGGACCAGCTTCAACCAGCAGTTCCAGCCGGCCGGCGCGGTCATCGTGGCGGTCACCCCGGGCGGGGCGGCGGCCTCGGCGGGGCTCCAGGCCGGGGACGTCATCACCAAGATCGACGACACCCAGGTCGACTCGCTGAACGCGCTCACCACCGCGCTCGCCTCGCTCACCCCGGGCAAGCACGTCACCGTCACCTACACCCGGGGCGGCGCCACCAAGACCGTCGACGTCACCCTCGGCGAACTGGGAACGCCCTGACCACCTCCCCCTCAGCCCCGGTACGGGGACGCCGGGCCGCACGCCGCGCAAGGGTTCAGCGGGCCGGGTGCCGTACCGGACCGGCGCCGGGACCCCGTCTCGCCTCGACGGGGTCCCGGCGCACTGCCGTGTCCGTGCGTGCCGCCCCCTGCCGGGTGGCTGCGCGGGCGGGGTCAGTGCCGGGCGGTGCGGGTGCGCCAGGGGAGTTCGACGGTGACGGTGGTCGGGCCGCCCTCGGGGCTGTCCACCAGGAAGACCCCGTCCACCGCCCGGATCCGCTCGGCCAGCCCGGCCAGGCCACTGCCCGGGTAGGGGGCCGCGCCGCCCTTGCCGTCGTCCTGGACCAGCACCATCAGCTGCTTGTCCGAGCGCCAGACCTCGACCGAGGCGGAGCGGGCGCCGGCGTGCTTGGAGACGTTGGTCAGCAGCTCGCTGACGGTGAAGTAGGCGATGCCCTCGACCGCCGAGTCCGGGCGCTCGGGCTGCCCGTCCGGGCCGCTCAGATCGACGTTCACCCGGACCCCGCCGGGGACGGTGCAGCGGGCGGCGACCGAGGACAGTGCGGCGTCCAGACCGCGGTCGGTGAGCACCGCCGGGTGGATGCCGCGGGCCAGGTCGCGCAGCTCCTGGAGGGCCAGCTTCACCTCGCCGTGGGCGTTGTCGACCATCCTGGTGGCGGCCGCCATGTCGTCCTCGGTCTCCACCTCGCGCAGCCGCTCCTTGGCCATGCCGAGGTCCATCGCCAGCGCGACCAGCCGGGCCTGGGCGCCGTCGTGCAGGTCGCGCTCGATGCGGCGCAGGTCGGCGGCGGCGGTGTCGACCACGGTGCCGCGGTCGTCCTCCAGCTCGCGCACCCGCTCGGCCAGGGCACCCGGGAAGAGCAGCGACTCGATCAGGATGCGGTCGACCGCGGCCAGCGCGCGGATCACCCAGGGCAGCACCGGCCAGAGCACGATCACCGAGACCAGGGTCAGCGCGAAGCTGAGCACGCCCCAGGGCAGCATCAGCACGTTGTAGAGCGCCGAGCGCCAGTTCAGCAGGTCGGTGAGCTGGGCGATGGTGTAGCCGACCATCCCCGGGCGGCGGGGCTTCACCGGCTCCGGCTCGTCGATCCCGGAGTCGTACGCCGACCGGGCCCGCTGCCGGCCCAGCGCCCCCAGGGAGCGTGAGACGGCCAGGCCGCCGGCCAGCAGCGGCAGGCCGATCACGGTGATCGACAGCCCCAGGCCGACCGAGAGCGTGGTCACGGCCAGCACGAAGCCGAAGATGCCGAGCGGCAGATTGAGCAGCAGTCGGCCGACCTGGTGCCACATCCTCGTGCCGTACAGCGGCGGGCGCTCCATCCGAGCGTCCTGCTCCCTGATGGCGTCCACGGCGCGGTGCAGCGGCTTCATCCGGATCTACCATCCCTCTTCGTCGTGCGGCTGGACCAAGCTTCCCGAACCGGAGGCGGCGGATGCCATGGGGGTGATACATCTTCCCAGCCGGGGGTTATCCCCACCCCCGGGCCCGGTCGCCGGACGCCCGACAGGGTGTCCACCGGCCGTCTTGCGGATCGGGCAGGGTTCGGGCGGAGCGGAGCCGTCCCCTTAGACTCACGCTTTGGCCATGGTTGGGCCTGGGAGAACAAACGTCGTAGAACTGTCCTGAGGGCGGATTCACGGCCGAGGTGGAGGCGAAGACATGGAGGGGAAGCACACGGCTGCCGTCGTGGCCGACCCGGCGGTCGGCAGCGGCTACTTCGACGCGTACGCCGCGATGGGCCTGCTGGCCGTCGTCGGGGTGCTCTTCGTCGCCGTGGCGTTCACCGCCAACCGGTTGCTGCGGCCCGTGGTGTACTCGCCCGAGAAACTCCTCGCCTACGAGTGCGGAGTGGACCCGGTGGGCGAGGACTGGGCGCACACCCAGATCCGCTACTACGTGTACGCCTTCCTGTACGTGATCTTCGCGGTCGACGCGATCTACCTGTTCCCCTGGGCGACCGTCTTCGCCTCCGCCGGTTACGGCGCCGGAACGCTGGTCGAGATGTTCCTGTTCATCGGCTTCCTCGCGGTCGGGCTGCTCTACGCCTGGAAGAAGGGCGTTCTGGAATGGACGTGACGCACTCCCACTCGCACGGCGGCGCGCAGGGCGGTCCCGTCCCGCTCGGCCTGCCGGACCCCGCGCGCCCCGGCGCCGTCGAGCGCCGCGGCATCGGCCCGCTGGCCCGGCTCGCGCCGGACCCGGTCAAGGTGGTGCTCAACTGGGGCCGCCGCTACAGCCTCTGGTGCTTCAACTTCGGGCTGGCCTGCTGCGCGATCGAGTTCATCGCCGCGTCCATGGCCAAGCACGACTTCATCCGGATGGGGGTCATCCCGTTCGCGCCCGGACCTCGTCAGGCTGATCTGATGATCGTTTCCGGGACGGTCACCGACAAGATGGCTCCCGCCGTCAAGCGCCTCTACGAGCAGATGCCCGAGCCGAAGTACGTCATCTCCTTCGGCGCCTGCTCCAACTCCGGCGGCCCGTACTGGGACTCGTACTCGGTCACCAAGGGCGTGGACCAGATCATCCCGGTGGACGTCTACGTGCCCGGCTGCCCGCCGCGGCCGGAGGCGCTGCTCCAGGGCATCCTCAAGCTCCAGGAGAAGATCGCCGCCGAGTCCCTGCCGGACCGCTACACCGCGCCCGCGGCGGCGCTGCGCCGCCCGCTGGTGGCCGGGCCCGCGGGCGGTTCCGAGGCCGGTTCCGAGGCCGGTTCCCCGACCGGGGCGCCGACCGGCCCTTCGACCCAGGGAGGGGTCTCGTGACGTCCGCCGAGCAGTGCGCGGCGTCGGTCGGGGAGTGGGCGACCGGCGCCGAGGCGCACGGGCTGATCACCGTCGACGTCCCGGCCGAGAACTGGATCGAGGCGCTCACCAACGCCCGGGACGTCCTGGGGCTGGGCTTCTTCGACTGGCTGAGCGCCGTCGACGAGCTCGCCGAGGGCTTCTCCGTGGTCGCGCACCTGGCCGCCGTCGAGGCGCCGGGCGTGCGGCACCTCGCGCTGCGCACCCGGGTGCCGCGGGACCGGGCGGCGCTGCCGACCGCCGTCCCCGTGTACGCGGGTGCCGCCTGGCACGAGCGCGAGACCCACGAGATGTTCGGCATCGACTTCCCCGGGCACCCCCACCTGGCCACCCTGCTGCTGCCGGACGGCTTCGAGGGGCACCCGCTGCGCAAGGAGTTCGTGCTCGCCGCCCGGGTCGCCAAGGACTGGCCGGGCGCCAAGGAGCCGGGCGAGTCCGACCACGGCGGCGGGCCGGCCCGGCGCAAGATGCAGCCGGCCGGTGTGCCGGACCCGAACGAGTGGGGGCCGCTCAAGGGCACCCTGCCGCCGGTCGCCGAGCGGCCCGCGCGCGGTGCGCGGGCGGCGGGTACGGCGGCGCGGACGCCCCGGGCGGCCGCTGGTGCCGCCGCCGCTGGTGCTGCCGCCGCTGGTGAGGGCGGCGCGCCGGTGCGGGCGGACCGGCCGCGGCGGACCCGGTCGGTGTCGGAGGGCTCGGCGAGCCAGGCGGCCGGCGAGGTTCCTGCGACCGTTCCGGCCGAGGACGCCCCGCCGGTGCGGGCGGACCGGCCGCGGCGGACCCGGTCGGTGTCGGAAGGCTCGGCGAGCCAGACGGCCGACGAGCCGACGGCTGAGCCCGCGGCTCCCGCACGACCCCGGTCCTCCGACGCGCCCTGGCACAACCCGGTGCCCGCCCACGACGAGAAGCCGTCGGCCGGCGAACCGGGTGAGCAGAAGGACGAGACCTCGGCCGGAGCGGCCGGCCAGGACGGAGACGGCACGTGAACCTGCTCGACACGGTGCTGCGCTGCGTCGCCACCCTCGTCGTCTTCCTGGTCTTCCCGCTGGTCATCGGCCAGACCGAGCACAAGGTCATGGCGCACATGCAGGGCCGGCTCGGCCCGATGTACGCGGGCGGCTTCCACGGCTGGGCGCAGCTCGTCGCGGACGGCGTGAAGTTCGCGCAGAAGGAGGACATCGTCCCGGCCGGGGCGGACCGCCGGATCTTCCAGCTGGCACCCGCCGTCTCGCTGCTGCCGTACCTCTTCGTGCTGCTGGCGGTCCCGGTCGGCCCGGACGGCTTCGTCGGCCAGGCCGTCGACGCCGGTCTGTTCTTCGTGCTGGCCGTGATGGGCGTCGGCGTGATCGGCAAGCTGATGGCCGGCTGGGCCTCGGCGAACAAGTTCTCGCTGCTCGGCGCCCTGCGCACGGCCGCGCAGCTGATGTCGTACGAGCTGCCGATGGTGCTGGCGGCGGCCTCGGTGGCGATGGCCGCCGGCACGCTGTCGCTGCCCGGGATCGTGGACGCCTGGCAGTGGTACTGGCTGCCCTGGCAGATCATCGGCGCGTTCGTCTTCTTCACGGCCGGGCTGGCCGAGCTCCAGCGCCCGCCGTTCGACATGCCGATCGCCGACTCGGAGATCATCTTCGGCGCGTACACCGAGTACACCGGTCTGCGGTTCGCACTGTTCCTGCTGTCCGAGTACGTGGGCATCCTGGTGGTGTCCGCGCTGACCGCGGTGCTCTTCCTGGGCGGCTGGCACGGACCGCTGCCGGACCAGCTCGGCTGGCTCTGGACGATCCTCAAGACCTTCGCGCTGGCCTTCGTGGTCATCTGGCTGCGGGTCACCTACCCGCGCCTGCGCGAGGACCAGCTGATGCGCTTCGCGTGGACGGTGCTGATCCCGCTCGCGCTGGTCCAGCTGGCCCTCACCGGCATCATCAAGGTGGCGATCTCATGAGCTTTCCCGGTGTCGGCCTCGCCAAGGGGCTGGCCGTGACGCTGCGGACGATGACGAAGAAGAGCGTCACCGCGCAGTACCCCGACGTGCAGCCGGTGCTGCCGCCGCGTTCGCGCGGCGTCATCGCGCTGCTGGAGGAGAACTGCACGGTGTGCATGCTCTGCGCGCGCGAGTGCCCGGACTGGTGCATCTACATCGACTCCCACAAGGAGACGCTGCCGGCCGCCGAGCCGAACGCCCGGGCCCGCACCCGCAACGTGCTGGACCGGTTCGCCATCGACTTCTCGCTCTGCATGTACTGCGGGATCTGCATCGAGGTGTGCCCCTTCGACGCGCTGTTCTGGTCGCCGGAGTTCGAGTACGCGGAGACCGACATCCACGAGCTGACCCACGAGCGGGAGAAGCTCCGCGAGTGGATGTGGACCGTCCCCGCGCCGCCGGCGCTGGACCCGGCGGCCGAGGAGCCCAAGGAGATCGCCACCGCGCGCAAGGCGGCGGACAAGCTGGCCGCGACTGCCGCGGCGGCTCTCGAGGAGAAGGGTGACGACGCGTGATCGGTGCCGCCACGCTTCTCGCGGCGACCGGTTCCCTGGAGCCGGCCGCCCGTTCGTTCCTGTCCCCGACCGGCCAGGAGATCGTCTTCCTGCTGGTCGGCATCGCCGTGCTCGGCTCGGCCGTGGTCTCCGTGACCACCAGGCAGCTGGTGCACGCGGCGCTCTGGCTGGTGGTCGCGCTCGGCGGGCTGGCGGTGGAGTTCCTGCTGCTCACGGCCGAGTTCATCGCCTGGGTGCAGGTGCTGATCTACCTCGGCTCGGTGGTCGTCCTGGTGCTGTTCGGGCTGATGCTCACCAAGGCGCCGATCGGGCGCTCG
Organism: Kitasatospora sp. NPDC101235; assembly: GCF_044767505.1. NCBI lineage: Bacteria > Bacillati > Actinomycetota > Actinomycetes > Kitasatosporales > Streptomycetaceae > Kitasatospora > Kitasatospora sp. NPDC101235. The sequence continues at coordinate 283,677 of NZ_JBIWNZ010000003.1, read as the reverse complement.
CCGGACGCCGACTCCAAGAACCGCTGGGTGGCCCTGGTCGTGGCGCTGGCCTCGGCCGGGACGCTGGTCACGCTGGTGGTCGACGCCTTCCGGACCTCCTGGGTCGACCTCGGCCAGGGCGGCGGCTCGGCCGCCGTCACCGGGGCCAGCCTGTTCCGGTACTGGGTGCTGCCCTTCGAGGCGCTGTCCGTGCTGCTGCTGGCGGCTCTGGTCGGCGCGATCGTGCTGTCGCGCGGCTCCAAGCGGCGGGTGCCGGCGCCCCGGGCGGGCAAGCTGCGCGCCGGCCGGCCGGTCGGGTCCAACGGGACGGTCGCCGCCACCGCGCCGAAGCCGGCTCCGGGGGTCTCCGAGCAGTCGACCTCTGAGCAGGAGGGCTGATGCACCTCGCCTACCCCGTCGTCCTCGCCGCGCTGCTGTTCAGCGTCGGCGTGTACGGAGTGCTCGCCCGGCGCAACGCCGTCCTGGTGCTCATGTCGGTCGAGTTGATGCTCAACGCCGTCAACCTCAACCTGGTCGCCTTCGACGCCTGGCTGCGGGACTCGCTGCACGCCGGGCAGGCGCTCACCCTGTTCACCATCACCGTCGCCGCCGCCGAGGTCGGGCTGGGGCTCGCCGTCGTCCTGCTGCTGTTCCGGGCCCGGGGCACCGCGGACATCGACCGGGCCACCGCGCTCGGCGACCCGGCTGAGACGCTCGCCGTCGAGGAGACGCCCGTCGGCGCCGAGGCGCCGGCCGGACCCGAGGCACTGAAGGGCCAGGCCGCCGCATGAACCTCGCCCTGCCCGCACTCGTCCCGGCGCTGCCCGCGCTCGGCGCCGCCGCGACCCTGGCCGTCGGCAAGAAGGCGCCCGGCCTGGCCCGGCCGCTGGCGATCGTCCCGGTCGCCGCCTCGGCGGTGCTCGCCCTGGTGGTCGCCCTCCAGCTCGGCACCGGCCAGGCCCTGGACGCCGCCACCCGGCTCACCCCGACCGGCGGCCCGGACATCGCGCTCGCCCTCCACCTGGACGGCTTCAGCTCGCTGATCTCGGTGCTGGTCGGCCTGGTCGCCACCTGCGTCCAGGTCTACTCGACCGCGTACCTCAAGGAGGACCCGCGCTACCCCTCGTACGCGGCGCTGGTCTCGCTGTTCACCGCGGCGATGTTCCTCGTGGTCTACTCGGGCGACCTGATCGTGCTGCTGGCCGGCTGGGAGGTCATGGGCCTGTGCTCGTACTTCCTGATCGGCCACCACTGGGAGACCGCGGACGCCCGCTCGGCCTCGTTGAAGGCCTTCCTGGTCACCAAGCTCGGTGACGTGCCGTTCCTGTTCGGGATCTTCCTGCTCGGTGCGGACGCCGGCAGCTTCCGCGTCCCGGACGTGCTGGCGGCCGCGACGGAGGGCAGGCTCGGACACCCGACGCTGACCGCCCTGCTGCTGCTCGCCGGCGTGGCCGGCAAGAGCGCGCAGTTCCCGCTGCACACCTGGCTCCCGGACGCGATGGCCGGCCCGACCCCGGTCTCCGCGCTGATCCACGCCGCCACCATGGTCGCGGCCGGCATCTACCTGGTCGCCCGGCTGCTGCCGGTGTTCCTGCTGTCGGGCGCGGCGCTGGTCGTGCTCGCGGTGATGGCCGCCGTGACGATGATCGGCTCGGCGCTCTGCGCGCTCGCCCAGGACGACCTCAAGCGGGTGCTCGCCTACTCCACCGTCGGCCAGCTCGGCTACATGGCCGGCGCGCTGGCCGCCGGGGACCGCGAGGCCTCGGTCTTCCACCTGGTCAGCCACGGCGCGTTCAAGGCGCTGCTGTTCCTGGCCGCCGGTGTGGTGATCCACGCCGCGCACACCAACTCGATCTCCGCGATGTCCCGCATCCCGGGGCTGCGCAAGCGGGTGCCGGACGCCTACTGGACGATGGGCATCGCGCTGGTCGCCCTGGTCGGGCTGCCGCCGTTCTCCGGCTTCTTCAGCAAGGAGGCGGTGCTGACCGCCGCCGAGCACGCCGCCAACGGCGAGGCGCTGACCAACGGGCTCGGCCCGGCCTCGGCTGTGCCGCAGGCGGCCGGGTGGATCGTGCTGATCTCCGCCGGGCTCACCGCGCTGCTGACCGCCGCGTACGCGACCAGGCTCTTCCTGCTGGCCTTCCACAGCCCGGCCGGTGCCGCCGCGGCCGCACCGCAGGTGCTGCCCGCCGCCGACCGGGGCACCGTCACGGCCGACCACGAGAACGGCGCGCCGTACTCGCCCGAGCTCGACGAGGCCGACCCGGCCACCGCCGAGCCGCCCGCGATGCGCTGGCCGCTGTGGGTGCTGGCCGTTCCGACCATGGGCTTCGGCGTCTTCGGTCTGCGCTCGGACTGGCTGCCCGCGCTGCTGGACGGCGGCTCGCTGCGGCCCTCCGCGGTCACCGCCGTCACCGGGACCGGGCTCGCCGTGGTCGGCGTGCTCGCCGCGTACGGCGCCTGGCGCTCGGCGACCGCCCGGCTGGGCACCGGCCGTCCGGCCCCGGCCGTCGCGATGGGGGTCCCCCCGGCCGGAGGCTGGGGGAGGGCGCCCGAGCAGGGCGGAGCCCCGGCCGCCGAGGTGATCGTCGGCGACCCCGGGCGCACCCTGCTCGGCCCGCTGTTCGGCCCGGCCCGGCACGGCTTCGGCGTCGACCGGCTGTACCACGCGCTGTTCGTCTGCCCGGTGGGCGCCGCCGCCAAGCTGGTCCGCTTCCTCGACCGCGAGGTCGTCGAGACCTACGTGCGCGGCAGCGGAGCGGGTGCCAACCTGCTCGGCCGGGCCGTCCGGCTCGCGCAGACCGGAAACGCGCAGACGTACCTCAGCGCGCTGCTGGCCGCGGTCGTCCTGCTGGCCGTCCTGGTGGCGGTGTAGCCGGTGTCGCTCTCCTCCACCTCCGTCCCCTCGACCGCTCCCGGGAGCCCCCGATGAACGCAGTCCTCATCGCCCTCCTGCTGCTGCCGCTGCTCGGCGCCGCGCTCACCCTGGCGCCGGTGTTCGGACCGGACCGGGCCGCCGCCGACCGGCGGGCACTGCGGCTGAACACCGTCGTCACCGGCGCGGTGTTCCTGCTCACCGTCGCCCTCGCGGCCGGCTTCGACCACGACGAGCCCGCCCGGATGCAGGCCACCACCGACGTGTCCTGGATCCCGGCCCTGCACGTGCGCTTCCACCTCGGGGTGGACGGCATCTCGCTGCCGCTGATCGTGCTGACCGCGCTGCTCACCTTTCTCTGCGCGCTGTATTCGGAGAAACGGCTGCCGGACGGGGAGGGCGTCCCGTCCGCGCAGGCGTTCGTCGGGCTGTTCCTGCTGCTCGAAGTCGGCATGCTCGCCACCTTCGCGGTGCTGGACCTCCTGCTCTTCTTCCTGGCCTTCGAGATCGTGCTGATCCCGATGTACTTCCTGATCGCCCGCTGGGGGAGCGGCGCGAAGGTCCCGGCCGCCAACCGGTTCATCCTCTACACGCTGCTCGGCTCGGCCGTGATGCTGCTCGGCTTCCTGCTGATCGGCAGCGAGGCCGGCACCTTCGACATGCAGGCCCTGGCCGCCGCGCACGGCGGCGGCCTGAGCCACACCACCCAGGTGATCGCCGCGCTGGCGATCCTGGTCGGGCTCGCGGTCAAGGCTCCCGCCTGGCCGCTGCACAGCTGGCTCCCCGACGCGCACACCGCCGCCCCGACGGTGGGCTCGGTGCTGCTCGCCGGCGTGCTGCTGAAGATGGGCACCTACGGTCTCGTCCGCGTCCTCCTCCCGGCCGTGCCGGACGGCGCCGCCACCCTGGCCCCCTACCTGGGCGCCTTCGCGGCCGTCGGCATCGTCTACGGCTCACTGGCCTGCCTGGCGCTGGCCCGCCCCGGCGCCAAGGGCGACCTCAAGCGCCTGATCGCGTACTCCTCCGTCGGCCACATGGGCTTCGTGCTGCTCGGCATCGCCTCCCTCACCCCGGTGGGCGTCAACGGCGCGCTGTTCGCCAACATCGCCCACGGTCTGATCACCGGTCTGCTGTTCTTCGTCGTCGGCGCGCTCAAGGACCGCTACGGCACGGCCGACCTCGACACCCTCTCCGGCGCCACCGGCGCCGCCCTGTACGGCCGGGCCCCGCGGCTCGGCGCGCTGCTCGCCTTCGCCGCCGTCGCCAGCCTCGGCCTGCCCGGCCTGGCCGGCTTCTGGGGCGAGCTGCTCGCCATGTTCGGCGCGTTCGACCCGGCCGACGGCCTGTCGCGCCCCGCGTTCGTCACCTACATGGTCCTGGCCGGCCTCGGCACCCTCCTCACCGCCGCGTACCTCCTGATCGTGGTCAAGCGCGTCTGCATGGGGGACCCCGAGCAGCCCGCACCGGTGGCCGAGCTCGCCGACCTGCGCCCGTACGAGGCCGTCAGCTGGACGCCGCTGGCCGCGCTCACCCTGCTCGCCGGCCTGTGGCCCGCGCTGCTGCTCGGCCTCTCCGACCCCGCCGTCAAGCACCTCCTCGGGGGTGGCTGACCGTGCTCGCAGCCCAGACCGCCGCACTCGGACCTCACTCCACGGGGCAGCACACTGTGACCTCCCTCGCCGTAGCCAACCCGGGCAGCCTGATCCAGTCCGTGGACTGGGTGGCGATCGCGCCCCCGCTGATCGCCGCCGTGGCCGCCCTCGCCGTGCTGCTCACGGACCTGTTCCTGCCCGAGCGGCACAAGAAGTGGCTCGGCCGCCTCACTGCGGCCGGACTCGCCCTCGCCCTCATCGCGCTCCTTCCCCTGACCGGATCGTCAGCCCGAGCGACCTTCTGTGTGCAGAACGTAGCAGGAGGGTCCGACAGCGGCGGCTGCTCGTACGTCGCCGACCACTTCGCCCTGGTGTTCCAGCTGCTCGCCCTCGGCGGCGCGCTGATCGCGGCGCTGCTGTCGATGCACACCGTGGAGAATGAGAGGCTGCCGCGCGGCGAGTACTGGTTCCTGCTGCTCTCCAGCGCCACCGGCGCCGCCCTGCTGCCCGCCTCCCGCGACCTCGCCACCATGGTGATCGCCCTGGAGGTCGCCTCGCTGCCCGCCTTCGCCCTGGTCGCGCTGCGCCGGGACGGCCGGGGCGCGGAGGCCGCGCTCAAGTTCTTCGTCTCCTCGGTGACCGCGACCGCCGTGATGCTGCTCGGCGTCGGCTTCGTCTACGCGGCCGGCGGCAGCCTGCACCTCGACGCCGTCGCCCGGGGCCTGGAGCACGCCCCCGGGCAGCTCAAGCCGCTGGCCGAGGCGGGGGCCGTGCTGACCCTGGTCGGCTTCGCCTTCAAGGTCGCCGCCGTCCCGTTCCACTTCTGGGTGCCCGACACCTACACCGGCGCCCCGCTGCCGGTGGCCGGCTACCTCTCGGTGGTCGGCAAGGCGGCCGGCCTGTCCGGGCTCGCGCTCGCCACCACCATCGCCTTCCGCCCGTACGCCCACACCTGGGGCCTGGTGCTCGCCGTGCTGGCGGCCGTCACCATGACCGTCGGCAACGTCGGCGCGCTGCGGCAGCGCTTCGACACCCGGTACAGCGCGGTGCGGCTGCTCGCCTGGTCCTCGGTCGGCCAGGCCGGGTACCTGCTGGTGCCGCTCGCCGCGGCCGGCTACGCGCCCGCCGGCGTCGACCCCCTCGGCGCCACCGCCGCGTACGCGCTCATCTACGGCGTGGTGAACCTCGGCGCCTTCGGGGTGGTCGCCGCCGTCGGACGCCGGGCCGGGACCAGCGTGGACGACTTCCGCGGCCTGTTCGCCCGCAGCCGCTGGACGGCGCTGGCGCTCGCCTTCTTCCTGCTCTGCCTGGCCGGGCTGCCGCCGGGCGTGGTCGGCCTGTTCGGCAAGGTCGTGGTGTTCCGCGCGGCGGTCGACGCCGGGCTGGGCTGGCTCGCCGTGGTGATGGCCGTCAACGTGGTCGTCGCCCTGTACTACTACCTGCTGTGGACGGCCCGGCTGTTCGCTCCGGCTGGCGACGCGCCCCTCGGGGAGGCCGCCGCCGGGCACCGCCTGCCGACGAGCCTCACCGCGACGCTGGGGCTCACCGCCTCGGTCGCCGTGGTCCTCTCGGTGGCGCCGCAGCTGGTCCTCCAGGTGGCGGGCGGGTCGCTGTTCTGAGCCCGCGCCGCGCCGGGCCGGGGGTGCGGCCCGGCGGCGCCGCGGCGGTGTCGCGTCGGTCACAAGGGAACAAGGTCCCCGGCCCCACCCGTTGACCGGGCAAGAGGGACGAGGCAGAAAGGGCTTCCCCACCGCGCCATTGGAGGGCCTGACGTGCACAGCCGGCACAACGGACTGAGGACCGCCGTCCTGCTCGGAGGCCTGTCGGCGCTGATCCTGGTGATCGGCAGCCTCTTCGGCCGCACCGGCTTCGTGATCGCCCTGCTGGCCGCCCTCGGGACCAACGCCTACGCCTACTGGAACAGCGACAAGATCGCGCTGCGGGCCATGCGGGCCCGGCCGGTCAGCGAGTTCGAGGCACCCGGGCTGTACCGGATCGTCCGCGAGCTCTCCACCTCGGCCCGCCAGCCGATGCCCCGCCTCTACATCTCCCCGACCCCGGCCCCGAACGCCTTCGCCACCGGCCGCAACCCGCGCAACGCGGCGGTCTGCTGCACCGAGGGCATCCTGCAGATCCTGGACGAGCGCGAGCTGCGCGGCGTGCTCGGGCACGAGCTGAGCCACGTCTACAACCGGGACATCCTGATCTCCTCCGTGGCCGGGGCGCTCGCCTCGGTGGTGATGTTCCTGGTGAACTTCGCCTGGCTGATCCCGTTCGGGCGCGACGAGGACGACGACGGCCCGGGGCTGTTCGGGATGCTCGCCATCATGATCCTCGGCCCGCTCGCGGCCGGGCTGATCCAGTTGGCGGTCAGCCGCTCCCGCGAGTACCAGGCCGACGCCGACGGGGCCCGGATCACCGGCGACCCGCTCGCCCTCGCGAGCGCCCTGCGGAAGCTCGACGACGGCACCCGTCGGCTGCCGCTCCCGCCCGAGCCGCAGCTCCAGACGGCGAGCCACATGATGATCGCCAGCCCCTTCCGCCCCGGCGAGGCCGGCGCCCGGCTCTTCTCCACCCACCCGCCGATGGCCGAGCGCATCGCCCGCCTGGAGCGGATGGCGGGGTACCGGCAGTAGCGGCCGGGAGGACCTCCCCTCCCTTCCCTCCTCAGCCCGCCGGCTGCTCGTAGGCCACCCGCAGCCGGTGGATCCCCTCCGCCACCGCCGCCGGGCTGTCCGCGGCGGCGTAGCTGAGGCGCAGGTGCGGGGCCGGGGGTTCGGCGGGGTGGTAGGGGCGGCCCGGGGTGACCTGGACGCCGGTGCGCAGGGCGGCGGCGGCGAGGGCGGTGTCGTCGATGCCGTCCGGGAAGCGCACCCAGAGGTGGTAGCCGCCGGGGCGGTAGGCGTCGAGGACGCCGGGGAGCTCGCGGTGCAGGGCGGCGACGGCGACGGTGCGGCGGTCGCGCAGTTCGGCGCCGAGGGTGCGCAGGTGGCGGGCCCAGGCGGGGTCGGAGACCAGTTCGAGGGTCGCCTCCTGGAGCGGCCGGGGCACGAAGAAGCTGTCCACCACCTGGGTGGCCCGCAGCCGGGCGAGCGCCGGGCCGCGTGCGGTGAGGGCGCCGACCCGCAGGTTGGGGGAGGCGGCCTTGGTCAGTGAGCGCAGGTGCACCACGACCCCGTCCTGGTCGTCGGCGGCGAGCGGGCGCGGCAGCGCCGGGGCATCCGCGTGGACCAGGAGCCGGGCGAAGTCGTCCTCGACCACGAAGGCGCCGGCCGCACGGGCGATCCGCAGCACCTCCGCCCGCCGGGTGGGCGACAGCACGGCGCCGGTGGGGTTCTGGAACAGCGGCTGACAGACGAACACCCGCGCCCGGGTGGTCTCGAAGGCCTCGGCCAGCAGGTCCGTCCGGACGCCGTCCGCGTCGATCGGGACGGGCACCGGCCGCAGCCCGGCCGCCCGGACGACCGCGAGGATGCCCGAGTACGTCGGCGACTCGACCAGCACCGGCGAGCCCGGCGCGGCCAGCGACCGCATCGCGACCGTCAGTCCGCCCTGCCCGCCGGAGGTGATCAGGACGTCCCCGGCGCCGATCGGCCCGGCGTGGCCACCGATGTCGCGGGCGAACCAGCCGCGCAGCTCGGTGAGGCCGTCGGTGGGCGGGCGGTCCCAGGCGCCCGGGCGGCGTCCGGCCCGGGCGAGGGCGCCGCCGAGCAGGCGCTCGGGCAGCAGCGAGGCGTGCGGGTAGCCGCTGTTGAGGTCGATGACGTCCGGCGGCGGCACCCGGAGGGTGGCGAAGACCGGGGCCGCCAGCAGGTCGAGCGGGCCGTGATCGGCGCTGAGCGCGATCTCCTGCCAGGAGAGGTCGCCGGGCCGGGCGGCCGGTGCGGCCGGGGAGGCCGGGGCCGCGGCGAAGGCCGCCGCCCGGAACACGCCCGCGCCGGGCCGGGAGACCACCAGCCCCTCGGCCACCAGCACCGCGATGGCCCGGGAGACCGTCACCGGGCTGACCTGGTGGCGTTCCATCAGCGCCCGGCTGGAGGGGAGCTTTCGTCCCTCCGGGTAGCGCTCCACCTCCCGCCGCAGACTGTCGGCGAGTTCGGCCACGCTGCTACGCTCGTTCATGACGGCACAAGATAGCGCTACCCTACCCACCGCGGTAGCACCTCAGCACAGCCCCGCCTCCGGCACCGCCCTCGCCGCGCTCGGGGTGGCCTCCTTCTCGCTCAGCTTCCCCGCCACCGCGTGGTCCCTGACCGGTTTCGGCCCGTGGAGCTCGACCGGGCTGCGCGGCGCCCTGGCCGGGGTGCTGGCCGCGCTCTACCTGCTGGCCGCCGCCGCCCCGCTGCCGAAGCGCCGGCAGTGGCCCGGCCTGCTGGCGGTCTCCGCCGGCTGCGTCCTGGGCTTCCCGCTGCTGACCACGCTCGCCCTGCGGACCTCCTCGACCGCCCACTCGGCGGTGGTCATCGGCGTCCTGCCGCTGGCCACCGCGGTGGTCGCGGCGCTGCGCACCGGCCGCCGGCCCTCCCGGGCGTTCTGGGCGGCGGCGCTGGCCGGTGCGGCGGCCGTGCTCGTTTTCACCCTGCTGCAGAGCCACGGCCGGCCGACCCTCGCCGACCTCTACCTCTTCGTCGGCGTGGTGATCTGCGCGGCCGGCTACGCCGAGGGCGGGCGGCTGTCCCGGGACATGCCGGGCGCCCGGGTGATCGCCTGGCCGGTGGTGGCCGCGCTGCCCGTGACGGTGCTGACCGCCGCGTTCGGACTGGCCACCGAGCCGGTGCGGCTGGGGGCGAAGGCGCTGGCCGGGCTGGCGTACATCGCCGCGGTCTCGCAGTTCGGCGGGTTCGTGCTCTGGTACCGGGGGATGGCCGGGATCGGGGTGCCGAGGGCCAGCCAGCTGCAGCTCGCGCAGCCGCTGCTGACCCTGGTGTGGTCGGTGCTGCTGCTGGGCGAGCACCTGCCGGCGGCCGCGCCGGTGACGGCGGTGGTCGTGCTGGTCTGCATCGCGGTGACCCAACGGGCCCGGGCCTAGCCACCTGCGGGCCGCGCGCAGCCACCTCCTCCGTCCCCGAACCCTCGTCCGGAGCCGTCCGGAGCAGCCTCCCGCTCGTTAGGATGATCCCGCGCCCCGTCGGTCCGGGCGCGGCATCCGGAGGGAGTGGGCCGTCATGGCAGACGAGAGGCACGTCCCGGCGGCCGGGGACGCGCCGGCCCGACGACGCGGCCAGGGCGAGCTGGAGGCGCAGGTGCTCGCGGTGCTCCAGCAGGCGCCCGGCCCGGCCGCCGCGGGATGGGTCCAGGAACGCCTGGAGGGCGACCTGGCGTACACCACGGTGATGACCATCCTGTCCCGGCTGCACGCCAAGAACGCCGTGACCCGGACCCGCTCCGGCCGTTCCTACCTCTGGCAGGCCTCCTCGGACGCCGCCGGCCTGGCCGCGCTGCGGATGCGCCGGATGCTCGACGGCGAAGCGGACCGGGACGCCGTCCTGGCCAGTTTCGTCAGCGCGTTGCTGCCGCACGACGAGGAACTGCTCCGGGCGCTGCTGGACGCCGCGTCCGCCGATCCGGCAGCGCCCGACCGTGAGAGCTGATCCGTGGGCCTCTTCGTCTTCCTCCCGCTCGTCCTGCCGCTCACTGCGGTCCCGATCGCGCGCCTGACCGAACAGCACCTGCATCCGCGCGGCGCCACCCGGCTGATGACCGTGATCAGCGCGGTGATGGCGGTGTGCAGCGTGCTCTGCCTCGGGCTGATCGGCGTGGTGGGCACCGCGCAGATCCCCGGCAACCCGCTGCCGGACAGCTGGTCCGACCCGGAGGTGCGGGCCGCGCTGCCGTACCACGAGACGGTCGGCACGGCCGCGATGTGGCTGCTGGCCCTGGTGGGCCTCGCCTGCGCCCGGACGACCGTGCGGCACCTCCGGGTGCGGGGCCGGGCCCGCCGGGCGCTGAGCGGGCTGCCCGCCGGGCCGGGGGAGAACGGCGACCTCGCGGTGCTGCCGGACCACAGCCCGTACGCCTACGCGCTGCCCGGATCGCCCGGCCGGGTGGTGGTCTCCACCGGGATGCTGGCCGGCCTGGCTGCCGACGAGCGCGAGGCGCTGCTCGCGCACGAGCGGGCGCACCTGCGCCACCGGCACCACCGGTACCTGCTGACCACCCAGCTCGCCGCCTGCGTCAACCCGTTCCTGCGGCCGTTGCAGAACGCGGTGGCGTACAGCGCGGAGCGCTGGGCGGACGAGGAATCGGCGCAGGCCGTGGGGGACCGCCGGATCACCGCGCGGGCGGTGGCCCGGGCGGCTCTGGTCTCGCACGCCGCCCCGGCGCCCGGCTTCGCGGCCTTCGCCACCCCGGCCGCGGCGGCCGGCCCGGTGCCGCGCCGGGTCGCGGCGCTGCTCGGCCCGGTGCCGACCTCCCGCAACTGGCCGCCGGCCAAGACGCCGGCGGGCCTGGCGGCGATGGTCGCGGCGGTCGGGACGGCCGCGTCGGCGCTGTGCGCACTCAACGCCGCCGTGGCCCTGCTGGTGGTGCTCAAGGCCGTCACCCCGCTGTAGCGGCCCGCCCGCCCGGACGGCTCAGAGCGTCGCGGCCAGCTCGTCGACGGCGGCCTCGGCCGCCGCCAGGGACTCGGCGGCGAGCGGCTGGAGGGCGTTCAGCGCCGGGATGTCCGCGGCCCTGGTGAGCTCGGCGGTGACCACGTGCAGGTGCTCCGCCGCGACCCCGATCCGGTCGAAGTACGCCCGCAGGTACGGGACCTGGAAGTCGCAGTGGGCGCGCGGCGTGCCCGGACCGTAGCCGCCGCCGCGGACCGCGACGACCACCACGCGGGTGTCGCGCAGCAGCGGCGCGCCGGTCTCCGGGTCGTGGTGGACGCCGGGGAAGGTGACCCGGTCGATCCACGCCTTGAGGCCGGTCGAGACGGTGTAGTTGTACATCGGGCTGCCGATCAGCAGGGTGCCGGCGGCTCGCAGCTCCTCGATCAGCGGGCGGCTGAGCGCCCACTCGTGCGCCTCGTCCGGCCCCTCGGCGAGGCGGCCGATGTCGTCCAGCGGGAGTATCCCCTTGCGCTCGGTGCGGCGGCCGAGGGCGTCGTAGGCGGCGCGCACCGGGGGTACCGGGTCGGCGGCGAGGTCGTGGTGCCGGTGTCGGGCGGCGACGCCGTGCCGGGCGTGCCAGGCGGCGGCGAAGCGGGCGGTCAGGGCGCGGCTGACCGAGCCGGACGGGCTGATGCTGGAGTCCAGGTGGAGCAGCGTGGTGGAGGTCATGGTGGTCTCCCGGTCACCTCGGAGGGGGACGGATCGTCACAGCGGTGACGAGCCGCGCCGAGGAAAGGTGACCGATGGACCGGGACGCGATGGCGGGAGCGGCGGCCGGGGGAGCACCGGCCGGGCGAGCGGCCTCGGAGCGGAGGGCCGGGGTGCCGACGGAGCGCTTCGAGGCCGAGCGCGGCCGGCTGCGGGCGATCGCCCAGCGGATGCTCGGCTCGACCGGCGAGGCCGAGGACGCCGTGCAGGAGGCCTGGCTGCGGCTGGTCCGCACCGATCCGGCGGAGATCGACAACCTGCCCGGCTGGCTGACCACGGTGGTCTCCCGGATCTGCCTGGACCTGCTGCGGGCCCGTGCCGCGCGCCGCGAGGAGCCGACCGACGAGGCGCTGCCGGACGCGACGGGCGGCGGCCCGGAGCCGGAGCGGGAGGCGCTGCTGGTCGAGTCGGTGGGCCGGGCGCTGCTCGTGGTGCTGGACCGGCTGGGCCCGGCCGAGCGGGTCGCCTTCGTGCTGCACGACGGCTTCGCGGTGCCCTTCGACCGGATCGCGCCGATCGTCGGGCGGACTCCGGCGGCCGCCAAGAAGCTGGCCAGCCGGGCCCGGCAGCGGGTCCGCGGCACGGCCTCGCCGCCCCCGGAGCCGTCGGCCGGGCACCGGCGGGTGGTGGAGGCCTTCCTGGCCGCCGCCCGGGGCGGGGACCTGGCGGACCTGCTGGCCGTACTGGCCCCGGACGTGGTGCGGCGGGCCGATCCGGCGGCGCTGGGGCCCGGCCGCGCCCTGGTGGCCCGGGGCGCGCAGGCAGTCGCCCGGGAGACCACGGTCTTCGGCCGCCGGGCCCGCTACGGCGCGGTGGCCCTGGTGGACGGGGAGCCCGGCATCCTGATCGCCCCGGACGGGCGGCTGCGGCTGGTGCTGCGGGTGGCGGTCGCGGACGGCCGGGTGGCCGGCTACGAGGTGGTGGCCGACCCGGCCCGGCTCGCGGCGCTCGAACTGGCCGTACTGCCGGGGTGAGCGCGTGGCCGGCCGAGCCCGGTCAGTCGGCGATCCGGACCAGCATCTTGCCGGTGTTGGCGCCGCGCAGCATGCCGAGGAAGGCGTCCACGACCCGGTCGAAGCCGTCCACGACCGTCTCGTCCGGGACGACGGCGCCCGAGCGCAGGTGCGGGACCAGGAAGTCGTACAGCTCCGGCCGGGCGTCGAGGTGGTTGCGGACCAGGAAGCCCTCCAGCCGCAGGCTCTTCCCGACCACGTCGAACAGGTTGCGCGGCGCGGCCGGCGGGTTCCCGAGCCGGTTGTACTGGGCGACCGCGCCGCACCAGGCGATCCGGCCGTGGTCGCGCAGGGCGCCGATGGCGGCCTCCAGGTGGTCGCCGCCGACGTTGTCCAGGTAGACGTGCAGCCCCTCGGGAGCGGCCTCGCGCAGGCGCTCCGCGATCGGGCCGTCGTGGTAGTCGAAGGCGGCGTCGAAGCCGAGCAGCTCGGTGAGGCGGGCGGCCTTGGCGGCGGAGCCGGTGCTGCCGACGATCCGTCCGGCGCCGAGCAGGCGGGCGAGCTGTCCGGCGGCGGTGCCGACGCCGCCGGCGGCCGCCGAGACGAAGAGCGTCTCGCCGGGCTGGAGCCGGGCGATCCTGGTCAGGGCGACCCACGCGGACAGGCCGGTGCCGCCGAGCACCGACAGGTGGGCGCTGAGCGGGACTCCGGCGACATCGGGCAGCAGGCTCGCCCGCTCGGCGGTGACCACCGAGTGGGTGCGCCAGGCCTGGCGGTGCTGGACCAGCGCCCCGGCCGGCAGGGCGTCGGCCCGGGACTCCACCACCCGGCCGAGGGTGCGGCCCTCCAGCGGGGCGTGCAGCTCCCAGCCGCCCTCCTCCATCTCCTCGCGCATGTACGGGTCGACGGACTGGTAGAGGTTCTCGACCAGGGCCTCGCCCGCCGCGAGTGCCGGGACGGTCTCGTCGACGAAGGCGAAGTTCGCGGCGGTCGGCGCGCCGTCGGGGCGGGAGACCAGGTGGACGGCGCGGGCGGTGGGACGGGACATCGGATGCTGCTCCAGGGGCGCGGGGGCGGGCGACGTGACCACCGTAGGAAGCGGAGGAGCGGCCGGGCAGGGGCGCCGGTCGATGGAACGGCGGCATCCATGAGCAGGATCGATGGATCGCGGGTTAGATTCGGGCGCATGACCGATCTCGCCCCGCACGAGCTGCGGACCCTGGTCGCCGTCGAGGAGGAGCGGAGCTTCACGGCGGCCGCCGCGCGCCTGGGCACCACCCAGTCCGCCGTCTCGCACGCCGTGCGCGCCTGCGAGCGGAAGCTCGGCACGGTGCTCTTCGACCGCGGGCGCCACGGTGCGCGCCCCACCGAGGGCGGCGCGCGGGCGGTGGCGTACGCCCGCCGGATCCTGCGGCTGCTGGACGCGATGGGCCCCGAGGTGCGCGGCGCGGGAGCGGACGGGCCGCTCACCGGCACCCTGCGGATCGCCGCCTTCCGCAGTGCGGCCGCCCATCTGCTGCCGCCCGTCCTGGCCCGGCTCGCCGAGCGCCACCCCGGGCTCGGCACCCACGTCCGGATCGTCCGGGAGATCGGCCGCGGCACCGCCGGGGAGGTCGCGGACGGGCGCGCCGACCTCGGGCTGGCGACGCTCGACGCGGGCGGCCCGCCGTCCGTCCCGGGCCTGGTCGCGGTGCGGCTGTACGAGGAGTCGTACGCGCTCGCGCACCCGCAGGGCCACCCGGCGCCGCGCGAGCTCCCGCTGGTCGACTGGAACGAGAACTGCGGCTCGTACACCCGGGACTGGTGGCGACGGCAGGACTGGATCCCGCCCGCGACGGTGGACGTGGAGGACGACACGGTGGCCGTCTCGCTGGTCGCCCAGGGCCTGGGCATGGCGATCATGCCCCGGACGGCCCTCCTCGGCGCCCCGGCCGGCCTCGCCGTCACCGACCTCGGACCGCAGCCGCCGAGCCGCTCCGTCGGGTACGTCACCACGCCCGAGCTGGCCGGGACGGCCGCCGTCCGGGCGCTGATCCGCGAGCTGCGCGAACTGCCGCTGCCGGCCGGGCTGTCGGCGGCCCGACCCCCGACGACCCGGCCCCCGGCGGCTCAGCTCCCGGCGGTTCAGCTCCCGACGGTTCGGTCCTCGACGGCCTCCCGGAGCGTGCGGAACTCCTCGGCCAGCCCGTCCAGGGTGTAGTGGGCGTTGAGGCCGCTGGGGTTCGGCAGCACCCACACCTCGGTGTCGCCGATGCCCTCCGGCTGTCGCCCGAGCGCGGCCCGGCGCTGCCCGAAGGCCGTCCGGTAGGCGCCGATGCCGAGCACGGCCAGGACGCGCGGGCGCAGCCGCAGCACCCGTTCGCGCAGCGCGGCGCCGCCCTCGCGCAGCTCCTCGGCGGTCAGCTCGTCGGCCTTGGCGGTGGTGCGCGGGGCGACGTTGGTGATGCCCAGGCCGAGTGCGAGCAACTCCTGCTGCTCGTCCGGCCGGTACTGGCGTGCGGTGAAGCCGGAGCGGTGCAGGGCGGGCCAGAAGCGGTTGCCCGGGCGGGCGAAGTGGTGGCCGGTGGCGCCGGACCACAGGCCCGGGTTGATGCCGCAGAACAGCACCCGCAGCCCGGGCCCGGTGACGTCCGGGATGGTGGTGTCCTTGGCGGCGAGCAGCTGCTCGGCGGTGGGCTTCATCGGTGCGCTCGGATTCACCCGGCCAAGTCTGCCCGGCCCTCCGTCGGGGCCTGCGCCGGGCCCTTTGCCGAAGCCGGAGCCGGAGTCGAAGCCGGAGTCGCGGCCGGAGTCGCGGCAGCGGAGCGGCGGTTGCGCAGCAGGCGCAGACCGAACACCACCGCGGCCGCGTAGGCCCAGCCGACGAAGACGTCGATGATGAAGTGCTCCGCGCCGTAGACCAGGGTGAAGGTCATCGCGAGCGGGTAGGCGACCAGCACCGCCCGCAGCCAGCGCTTGGCGGTGGGCCAGAAGAAGAAGAGCAGCATCGCCGGGTAGGCGGAGTGCAGCGAGGGCATCGCGGCGACGTCGTTGGCGAACTGACTGCCGTTCTCCAGCAGCGAGTCGGCCTGCGGCAGCCCGCTCACCGAGATCACCTCCCAGACCACCCGGGACAGGTGCGGCAGGTTGCCCTCCTGGGAGACCAGCCACGGCGGGTCGGCCGGATAGAGGAGGTAGGTGGCGAAGCCCGCGAAGGTGAGCGTCAGGTAGCAGGCGAGCAGCTGCCGGAACCGGTGGTGCGCGCGCCGCCAGAGCACCGCGAGCAGCAGGAAGACGACGAAGAAGTGCGAGAGGTAGACGGCCACCGCGGCGTAGTCGTACCAGTGCGGCGAGCCGGAGGTGTAGAGGGCGTGCTGGAGCCGGACGGTCCAGGTCTCGCCGAGGCCGAGCACCTCGTCGAAGCGGAGCTGCGGCAGCCAGTGCGGGGCCCACGGGGTGTGCGCGCCGTAGCCGCGCAGCAGCGAGTACGTCCACACCACGGCCATCACCGGGACCCAGTCGCGCAGGACCAGGAGGAAGCCGCGGGGGCCGTGCCCGCTGTGCACGGCGGCGGTCAGCAGGGCGGCGATCAGCCAGAGGAACAGCACGTCGTTGGCCGCGGGGATGCCCTCGGTGCGCAGGAACCAGAGGAAGAACGTCAGGTAGAGCGGCCAGGCCAGCCACCGGAGTCTCGACCAGCCCGTCACGCGGGGTCGGGGCGGAGGCACCGGGCGCGGCTGTCCGGCCCGCACGTGGTGCGGGGCCGGGCGGAGGGTCTTGGTCATGCGCACCGAAACTAGCAACTCAAGCTTGGAGGACACTGGGTGAAATATGACCGGATCGTAAGAACAGCCGACTCGGTCGGCACCCGGTTCGACACACGGTCAGACATGGTCAGGCCACGATGCCGAGCTCGTGCGGGGTGTTGTTGAAGCGGCGGCCGCCGGCCGGGGTGACGGTGACGATGTCCTCGATCCGCACCCCGAACCGGCCGGGCAGGTAGACGCCGGGCTCGATCGAGAAGCACATGCCGGGCACCAGCGGCCGTTCCTCGCCCTCGACCAGGTAGGGCGGTTCGTGCGTGGTGGTGCCGATGCCGTGGCCGGTGCGGTGGATGAAGTACTCGCCGTAGCCGCCCTCGGTGATCACCCGCCGGGCGATCCGGTCGATCTCCTGGCACGCGACCCCGGGGCGGACCGCCTCGAAGGCGGTCTGCTGGGCCCGCCGGACCAGCTCGTGCACCTTCCGCACCTCGTCCGGAACGTCCGGGCCGACGTGCACCGTCCGGGTGGTGTCGGAGCCGTAGCCGTCCTTGAGGCCGCCGAAGTCCAGCACCACGGTGTCACCCGTACGGATGACCCGGTCGCCGGCCTCGTGGTGCGGGTTGGCGCCGTTCGGGCCGGAGCCGACCACGGTGAAGTCGACCTGGCTGTGTCCGTACTGGATGAGCAGCGCGCCGAGGTCGGCGGCCACGTCGGTCTCCCGGCGGCCGGCGAAGTCGACCTCCAGGATGCGCCGGTAGGCGGCGTCCGCCGCGCCGCCGGCCGCGGCCAGGCGGTCCAGCTCCTCGGCGTCCTTGACGGCGCGCAGCATCGGCAGGCTGTCGGTGAGCGAGGTGAAGGAGACGCCGGGCAGCGCGGCCTGGAAGCCGAGCAGGTGCAGCGCCCAGGTGTTGTCGGAGACGCCGTACCGTCCGGCCGGGTCGAGCAGGGGGCCGGCGGTGGCGAACGGGTCCTCGCCGTCGGACCAGTCGAGCAGCCGGACGGCCGGGGCGCCGACCGCCTCCTCGGCGTCCGGGCGCTCCAACTTGGGGACCACCATGGCGGGTTCGTTCCCGGCGGTGAGGACGAGGGCGGTCAGCCGCTCGGTGATCGCGGTGGGCGAGTAGCCGCACAGGTAGGCCAGGTCGGGGCCGGGGGCGACGACCAGGCCGGCCAGCCCGGCGGCGGTCGCCTCGGCGGTGGCACGGGCCATCCGGGCGGCGTGGTCCTCGACGGTGAAGGGGCGGGGCACGGCGGTTCCTCCTCTGGGGCCGGACGGGCTCTGCTGAGACGCCATCGGGTCAACTCCATCACTTCCTCGCCGAGTTGGCGAAGCCCTCGGAGAGGCACCGCCGCGATCCGGACGGCGGGCCGGCCGATCCTCCGCCGGCCGGGGCGGCTTCGACGGTTCCGCCGGACCCCGGCGGGGGCCGTCGTCACCCCGGCCGGCGACCGGCGCGGTCGGCAGCCGGAACGCGAGCGCCGGGACGAGGCGCAGGAGGACGTGGGCCAGAACGCCGACCGCCGTGGCCGGGGTGGTGGCCGGCCGGTCCGGTGGGGGCGTGTCCGTGGAATGCATGCGGTCCTCCTCCGTACGGCCCCGGCCGGAAGCGCCCGGCTGCACGGGAGCCGGGGGAAAGGGCCCGGGACGGGCCGTACCCGGCCAGTCCACCCGGGTGCCGCGGCCGCCGCACGCGCACGCGCCCGAGCGGGTGACCGGGGGCGCGATCGGCGCCGAGGCCGGTACCGGGACCAGCGGCAGGAACGGCTCCGGGGCCGGCCGCGGTCCGCGCCGGGGTGCTCCGCAGTCTGCTCTACGGTCTCCGACCGGGCACGGAATCATAAATTCCAGGCCGACTGTCGGTGCCGTGGGACACCATGTCCGGCATGTCCTACGAACTCCAGGCGCTGATCGGAACATGTGAGCTGCTGACGGTGGCGGCGGCGGAGGTTCCGGCGGCCCGTGTGGTGCCGCTGGCGCAGGGGCTTGCGCTGATCCCGGTCACCTCCGCCGTCCGCGCCGCGCTCCAGGGGGACGGCAGCGTACGCAGGCCCGGTGGCGGGGCCGGGTTCGGCTGGCACTCGGACGGCTTCGAGCTCCGGCTGGCCGCCTGGTCGAAGGCCGGCCCGATCGCCTGCGTCGAGGCGGAGTACTTCGGTGGCAGCGGTACCCAGCGTGCCGCCGTCTGGTCGGACGGCAGGGTCGTCCTCGGCCCGCTCACCATCGGCGAGTTCGAGCCCGCCCCGGCCGAGGGCACTCCGATATCCCGCGCCCTGCGGCGGGTCGGCGCACGCACGGAGGAGGGCCGGGCGGACGAGTTCGAGTCGGTCGGCCTGGGCCGGCACCGCAGCACCGGCGGCTGGGCGGAGCCGGCCGGCTGACCGCGTCGGCCCCGTGCTCGTGGATCCGCCGCGCGCCCACCCTGCGGCCGGACGGGAAGAGCGCGACGGGGCGCGGTGCCGAAGACGTCCTCGGCGCCGCGCCCCGTCATGCCCGTGGCTGCTCGGAGCCCGCGCTCGCGCAGGCCCGGGCCCGTACTAGCGGTAGTTCACGAACTGGACCGCGAAGTCCAGGTCCTTGCCCTTGAGCAGGGCCTGCACGGCCTGGAGGTCGTCGCGGCTCTTCGAGCTGACGCGCAGCTCGTCACCCTGGACCTGCGCCTTGACGCCCTTCGGGCCCTCGTCACGGATGATCTTCGCGACCTTCTTCGCGTCCTCCGTGGTGATGCCCTCCTTGACGTTGGCGAAGATCTTGTACTCCTTGCCGGACAGCTGCGGCTCGCCGGCGTCCAGAGCCTTCAGCGACAGGCCGCGCTTGATGAACTTGGTCTGGAGGACGTCGAGGATGGCGCGCACGCGCTCCTCGCCGTTCGCCTTCATCTCGATCTTCTCGCCGGAGCGGCTGATCTCGCCGCCGACGCCCTTGAAGTCGAAGCGCGTCGCGATCTCGCGGGAGGTCTGGTTGATCGCGTTGTCGACCTCCTGCCACTCGACCTTCGAGACGATGTCGAAACTGGAGTCGGCCATGGGTGTTGGTCTCCTTGATGCTCTGGCTGCACTGGCACGGCCCGCCCCTCCGGGCGCCCGCAGCCCCAGCCTATCCAGCGCCACACGGGCCCCGCCCGTAGTGGTCGCCCGAGGTTTCTTGATCATCGTGTGATCTATCGAGTGGCGGAACACCCCCCGGCATCAGGTATGGTTTACCAAGTCGAACGGGGTGAACGCCCCGGGAAACAAGAATCCTGGCTGGTTGCCCGAGCGGCCAAAGGGAGCAGACTGTAAATCTGTCGCGCAAGCTACGCAGGTTCGAACCCTGCACCAGCCACAGGATGGAGAAACAGCCCCCGATCTGCGGAAACGCAGATCGGGGGCTGTTTCGTTTTCTCCCGGCCCTCCCGTCCGGAGCCGGTCGGGCCCCGGGCACACTTATTGCACATTGCTTGCAATTACTGGCCCCAGGCAGCAGAGTGGGGGCCGGGGGTGGGAGTCCTTCGACAGAGCTGATCGTCTTCCCAGCCGGCGACCGCCGGGACAACGGCTCGCCCCACCCCCGCCACCAGCCACCGGACGGCGCCGGCACGGCGTGACGGCCTCGTCAAGGGCGCGTCAAGGCCGCTCGTGACGGCGTCAGGAACGCGTAGGGCCCGCCGGGCGGCGGGCGCGTGGACCGCAGGATCGGACCAACTACCGACTGCGGAGGTCCCGTCCGATGCCCAGCGCCACCACCATCTCGGCCGTCACGGCCGAACCCGAGCCGCCTGATACCGGTACGGGCGGCGACCGGCACCGGCTCAGCGCGCTCGGCGGGCTGGCCGCGCTCTCGTTGGACGCCATGGCTTCGGTCGCGTACGGACCGGAGTCGATCGTGCTGGTGCTGGCCGCCGCCGGGGCGTACGGGCTGGGCTTCACGCTGCCGGTCACCGCGGCGATCGCCCTGCTGCTGGCGGTGCTGGTCGCCTCCTACCGGCAGGTGATCGCGGCCTTCCCGGACGGCGGCGGCTCCTACGCGGTGGCCAAGGCGCACCTGGGCCGCCGGACCGCGCTGACCGCGGCCGCCTCGCTGGTCATCGACTACGTCCTGAACGTCGCCGTCTCGGTCACCGCCGGCGTCGCCGCGCTCACCTCGGCCGTCCCGGGCCTGTACGACGACCGGGTCTGGCTCTGCCTGGGCGTGCTCGCACTGGTCACCGCGGTGAACCTGCGCGGGATCGCCGAGTCGGCGCGCTGGTTCATGGCGCCGACCGCCGTCTTCGTGCTCTCCATCCTGGCGATCATCGTGGCCGGCCTGTTCCGGGACGGCCCGGCCAGCACCGCGGCCGCCACCGGCCACGCCTCGACGCTCGCCGAGAACGCCACCACCGTCGGCGCGCTGCTGCTCCTCAAGGCCTTCGCGGCCGGCTGCTCCGCGCTGACCGGCGTGGAGGCGGTGGCCAACGCCGTCCCCTCCTTCCGCACCCCGCGGATCAGGCGCGCGCAGCACACCGAGGTGGCGCTCGGCGCCCTGCTCGGCGTGATGCTGATCGGGCTGGCCGTGCTGATCGGCCGCTTCCACCTCCAGCCGGTCGAGGGCGTCACCGTGCTCGCCCAGCTCGCCGACGCCTCGCTCGGCCACGGCTTCGGCTTCTACGTCGTCCAGTTCGCCACCGTGGTGCTGCTCGGGCTGGCCGCCAACACCTCCTTCGGCGGGCTGCCGGTGCTGCTCGACCTGCTGGCCCGGGACAACCACCTCCCGCACCTGTTCGCGCTGCGCGCCGACCGCCAGGTGTACCGGTACGGCGTGCTGTTCCTGGCCGCGGTGTCGGCGGCGCTGCTGGCCGGCTCCGGCGGGGACGTCAACAGCCTGGTGCCGCTGTTCTCGATCGGCGTGTTCGTCGGCTTCACCGTCTGCCAGGTCGGCATGGTCCGGCACTGGCTGCTGCACCGGCCCTCCGGCTGGCGGTGGAAGGCCGCGCTGAACGGCTTCGGCGCGGTGCTCACCGGTGCCGCGGCGGTGGTCGTCACCGGCACCAAGTTCACCGAGGGCGCCTGGGGCATCGTGGTGGCGCTGCCGCTGCTGGTGGTGCTGTTCGAGGCGGTCCACCGCAGCTACGCGCGGATCGGCGAGCGGCTGGAGCTGGGCCGGGTGCCCGGCCCGGTGACCAGGCAGCGCAGTCTGGTCGTCGTCCCGGTGACCGCGATCACCCGGCTGACCAGGGACGGCCTGTCGGCGGCGCTCTCGCTCGGCGACGAGGTCATGGCGGTGACCGTGGTGCACGAGCCGGCCGCCGCCGAGGCGCTGCGCCGGGACTGGGAGCTGTGGCGGCCGGGCGTGCCGCTGGTGGAGATCCCGGACGTCCACCGCCGGCTGGGCCGGCCGATCGCCGACTTCGTCAACGAGCTGGGGGCGGAGCACGTCTACGACCGGCTGACCGTGCTGATCCCCGAGGTGGAGCCGGCCCGCTGGTGGCAGCGGGCGCTCCAGAACCGGCGCGGTGCCGTCATCGACCGCGCCCTGCGGCGGCACACCGACGCGGTGGTCTGCCGGCTGCGCATGCGGATGTGACCGGGAACGGGGGTGAACGGCCCCGGACGGCAGCCTGCCGTCCGGGGCCGTTCCGTTCCCCGGCGTGCCGCCGGGCCGCCCGCCGGACCCCGCCGCCGGGCGGCCCGCCGGACCCCGCCGCCGGGCCGCCCCCGGATCTCGGCCCGATCACGACGGTCTCGGTCCGATGAAGCGCCCGTCAACGTCGCGTCAACGTCGCGCTATCACCCGTATGGAGGGCGTCAGGGAGCCATAACGCGCCCCTGACGGCTGCTTTGCTGCATCTGCCGGTCGTCCGCCGGTGCCGCACGAGCCCCTTCGGCCCAGGTCGCGGCATCTCCCGAACCACTCTGGTGGAGCCCATGTCCGATCTCATCTACGTCGGTGTCACGGTCGCCGTGTTCGCCGTCATCGCCCTGATCGCGCGGGGGGTGGAGAAGCTGTGAACGAGCGCAGCGAGCGAACCATCAACAGGGGCGTGTTGCGCGAAGCGCCCGCCGAGCGCAGCGAGGTGGGCGCATGAGCGTCGAGAACATCGCTGGTCTGGTCGTGGCCGTCGCGCTCGTCGGCTATCTCGTCGTGGCGCTGATCTTCCCGGAGAAGTTCTGACATGGGATCCACTCTCGCGGGCTGGATCCAGGTCCTCGCCCTCGTCGGCGCGCTGGCCCTGTGCTACCGGCCCCTCGGCGACTACATCGCCAAGCTCCTCACCTCCGCCAAGCACCTCAGGGTCGAGCGCGGCATCTACAAGGTGATCGGCGTCGACGGCGACGCCGATCAGCGCTGGCCGGCGTACCTGCGTTCGGTGCTGGCCTTCTCGGCCGTCTCGGTCCTCTTCCTCTACGGCCTGATCCGCCTCCAGGGCTACCTGCTGCTGAACCTGGGCGTTCCGCAGATGGAGGGCCACCAGGCCTGGAACACCGCGATCTCGTTCGTCGCCAACACCAACTGGCAGTCCTACGGCGGCGAGTCCGCGATGGGCCACCTGGTGCAGATGGCGGGCCTGGCGGTGCAGAACTTCGTCTCCGCGGCCGTCGGCATCGCCGTCGTCGCCGCGCTGATCCGGGGCTTCACCCGTAACAGGACGGACCGGGTCGGCAACTTCTGGGTCGACCTCACCCGGATCAGCCTGCGCCTGCTGCTGCCGATCTCGGTCGTCTTCGCCCTGGTCCTGGCCGCCAACGGCGTGATCCAGAACTTCCACGGCTTCCACGAGGTGACCACCCTCGCGGGCGAGGTCCAGAAGATCCCTGGCGGTCCGGTGGCCTCCCAGGAGGTCATCAAGCTGCTCGGCACCAACGGCGGCGGCTTCTTCAACGCCAACTCGGCGCACCCGTTCGAGAACCCGACCGGCTTCACCAACCTGGTCGAGATCTTCCTGATACTGCTGATCCCGTTCGCGCTGCCGCGGACCTTCGGCCGGATGGTGGGGGACAACCGCCAGGGCTACGCGATCGTCGCCGTGATGGGTCTGTTCTGGGTCGCCTCGGTGGCCCTGCTCACCTTCGCCGAGTCGCAGCACCAGGGCAGCGCCCTGCAGGCCGCGGGCGCCGCGATGGAGGGCAAGGAGCAGCGCTTCGGCATCGCCGCCAGTTCGCTGTTCGCCGCGTCGACCACGCTGACCTCGACCGGCGCGGTGAACTCCTTCCACGACTCGTACACGCCGTTCGGCGGCGGGCTGACGGTCTTCAACATGATGCTGGGCGAGATCGCGCCCGGCGGTGTGGGCTCCGGCCTGTACGGCATGCTGGTGCTGGCGGTCGTCGCGGTGTTCGTGGCTGGCCTGATGGTCGGGCGCACCCCCGAGTACCTGGGCAAGAAGCTCGGCGGCCGGGAGATGAAGTTCGCCTCCCTGTACATCCTCACCACGCCGACGATCGTGCTGGTCGGCACCGGTGTGGCGATGGCCCTGCCGGGCGAGCGCGCCGGGATGCTCAACTCGGGCGCCCACGGCTTCTCCGAGGTGCTGTACGCCTTCACCTCGGCCGCCAACAACAACGGCTCGGCCTTCGGCGGCATCACCGTCAACACCGACTGGTACGACACCGCGCTCGGCCTGGCGATGATCTTCGGCCGTCTCCTGCCGATCGTCTTCGTCCTGGCGCTGGCCGGCTCGCTCGCCCAGCAGCAGCCGGTCCCGGCCACCCCGGGCACCCTGCCCACCCACAAGCCGCTGTTCGTGGGCCTGCTGTCGGGCGTGATCCTGATCGTCGTCGGCCTCACCTACTTCCCGGCCCTGGCTCTCGGGCCGATCGCGGAAGGTCTGTCCTCCTGATGTCCACCCCTACGCTCAACCCCGCACCGGCCGACACCAACGCCGAGCCGCACAGAGTGGCGAGCGGCCTGCTCGACCCGAAACTGATCGTCGCGTCCCTGCCGGACGCGGTGAGGAAGCTCGACCCCCGGGTGATGGTCAAGAACCCGGTGATGTTCGTGGTCGAGGTCGGCTCGGTGGTCACCACGGTCTCCGCGATCGCCAGCCCGTCCGTGTTCGCCTGGGCGATCACCGTCTGGCTCTGGCTCACCACGGTCTTCGCCAACCTGGCGGAGGCCGTCGCCGAGGGCCGCGGCAAGGCCCAGGCCGACACCCTGCGCAAGACCAAGACCGAGAGCGTCGCCCGTCGGCTCACCGACTGGCCCGCGACCCGGGCCGAGGAGGAGGTGCCCGGCACCGCGCTGCGGCTCGGCGACCACGTGGTGGTCGAGGCCGGGCAGATCATCCCCGGCGACGGCGACGTGGTCGAGGGTGTCGCGAGCGTCGACGAGTCGGCGATCACCGGTGAGTCCGCGCCCGTCATCCGCGAGTCCGGCGGCGACCGCTCCGCGGTGACCGGCGGCACCAAGGTGCTGTCCGACCGGATCGTGGTGAAGATCGCCTCGGAGCCCGGCAAGTCGTTCATCGACCGGATGATCGCCCTGGTCGAGGGCGCCGCCCGGCAGAAGACGCCGAACGAGATCGCGCTCAACATCCTGCTGGCCTCGCTGACCATCGTCTTCCTGGTCGCGGTCGTCACGCTCCAGCCGATGGCCACCTACGCGGGCGCCCCGCAGTCGATGATCGTCCTGGTCGCCCTGATCGTGGCGCTCATCCCGACCACCATCGGCGCGCTGCTCTCCGCGATCGGCATCGCCGGCATGGACCGCCTGGTGCAGCGCAACGTGCTGGCGATGTCCGGCCGCGCCGTCGAGGCCGCCGGCGACGTCAACACCCTGCTGCTCGACAAGACCGGCACCATCACCCTGGGCAACCGCCAGGCCGCCGAGTTCCTGCCCGCCCCGGGCGTGGGCACCGACGAACTGGCCAGCGCGGCGCAGCTCTCCTCCCTCGCGGACGAGACCCCGGAGGGCCGCTCGATCGTGGTCCTGGCCAAGACCGAGTACGGCCTGCGGGCCCGCGCCCAGGGCGAGCTGACCCACGCCACCTGGGTCCCGTTCACCGCCCAGACCCGGATGTCGGGTGTCGACCTGGACGAGGCCGAAGGGGTCCACCAGGTCCGCAAGGGAGCCGCCGGCGCGGTCACCAACTGGGTCACCGGGAACGGCGGTTCGGTCGGCAACGAGGTCTCCGCCCTGGTCGACGGCATCTCCGCGGCCGGTGGCACCCCGCTGGTGGTGGCCACCAGGCTCGGCGGCGAGCCCGCCCGCGTCCTGGGGGTCATCCACCTCAAGGACGTGGTCAAGGAGGGCATGCGGGAGCGCTTCGACGAGCTCCGCCGGATGGGCATCAAGACCATCATGATCACGGGCGACAACCCGCTGACCGCCAAGGCGATCGCGGAGGAGGCCGGCGTGGACGACTTCCTCGCCGAGGCCACGCCCGAGGACAAGATGGCCCTGATCAAGAAGGAGCAGGAGGGCGGCAAGCTGGTCGCGATGACCGGCGACGGCACCAACGACGCCCCCGCGCTCGCCCAGGCCGACGTCGGCGTCGCGATGAACACCGGGACCATGGCGGCCAAGGAGGCCGGCAACATGGTCGACCTGGACTCCAACCCGACCAAGCTGATCGAGATCGTGGAGATCGGCAAGCAGCTGCTGATCACCCGCGGCGCGCTGACCACCTTCTCGATCGCCAACGACGTGGCCAAGTACTTCGCGATCATCCCCGCGATGTTCGCCGGGGTCTACCCGGGCCTGAGCCACCTCAACATCATGGGCCTGCACAGCCCGCAGTCCGCGATCACCTCGGCGATCATCTTCAACGCCCTGGTCATCATCGGCCTGATCCCGCTCGCCCTGCGCGGCGTGCGCTACCGCCCGTCCGACGCCGGCTCGCTGCTGCGCCGCAACATCGGGGTCTACGGCTTCGGCGGCCTGGTGGTGCCGTTCGTCGGCATCAAGCTGATCGACCTGATCGTCCAGTTCATCCCCGGCCTCAACTGACGCGGGGAAGGAGAGGAAACCATGTCCAAGCCCCTGCCCGCCGTCGTGCGGACCCACCTCACGGCCCTGCGGGTGCTCCTGGTGCTGACCGTGATCCTCGGGGTCGCGTACCCGCTGCTGATCACCGGCATCTCCCAAATCGCCTTCACCGACAAGGCGAACGGCTCGCCGGTGGAGTCCGACGGCAAGGAGATCGGCTCCAGCCTGGTCGGCCAGAGCTTCAACCTGCCCAAGGCCAACCCGGACGACCCGAAGGAGGAGGCCCAGCCGGACCCGAAGTGGTTCCAGCCCCGCCCCTCCGCGGCCGGGACCGGCTACGACGCCTCCTCCTCCGGCGCCAGCAACCTCGGCCCCAACAACGAGGACCTGCTGAAGGCCGTCGACGACCGCCGCGCCGCCGTCGCCGCGTTCGACGGCGTCGACCCGGCGAGCGTCCCGGCCGACGCGCTGACCGCCTCCGGCTCCGGCCTCGACCCGCACATCTCCGTCGCGTACGCCAGGGAGCAGGTCGACCGGGTCGCCAGGAACCGCAACCTGCCGGTGGAGACGGTGACCAGGCTGGTCGACGAGTACACCGAGAGCCGCTCGCTCGGCTTCCTCGGCAACGAGGGCGTCAACGTCGTCCTGCTCAACAAGGCACTCGGCGAGCAGAAGTGACACCACATCACACACATGCATGACCTGGCCGGCCCGGCCGCGGGAGCACGTCTCCCGTGACCGGGCCGGTCGCGCCACACCCACACACGCACCATCCAAGCTGTCGGCTTCTCGATGGAAAGAGCAGTGCCCATGGCCCGCGACCTCACCCCCGGCACCGGCAACCGCGGAGGCCGGCTGAGGGTGTACCTCGGCTCCGCGCCGGGGGTCGGCAAGACCTATCGGATGCTGGACGAGGCCCGGCGCAGACAGGAGCGCGGGGCCGATGTCGTGGTCGGGTACATCGAGTGCCACGGCAGACGCCACACCGAGGCCATGCTGGCGGGCCTGGAGGTCCTGCCTCGGGTCCACCGCTCCTACCGGGACGCCGAGTTCGAGGAGATGGACCTCGACGGCGCGCTCGCCCGCCGCCCGGCCGTCGTGCTGGTGGACGAGCTGGCGCACACCAACATCCCCGGCGGCCGGCACGCCAAGCGCTGGCAGGACGTCGAGGAACTGCTCGCCGCCGGGATCGACGTCATCACCACCGTCAACATCCAGCACCTGGAATCGCTGAACGACGTCGTCCGGAAGATCACCGGCATCCCGCAGCGCGAGACCGTTCCGGACGAGGTGGTCCGCCGGGCCGACCAGATCGAACTCGTCGACATGGCCCCGCAGGCACTGCGCCGCCGGATGGCCCACGGCAACGTCTACAGGGCGGAGAAGGTGGACGCCGCGCTCTCCAACTACTTCCGGGTCGGCAACCTCACCGCCCTGCGAGAACTCGCCCTGCTCTGGGTGGCCGGGCGGGTGGACGAGGGCCTGCGCGACTACCGGGCCAGCCACAACATCGACCGGGTCTGGGAGACCCGCGAGCGGGTCGTGGTCGCCCTCACCGGCGGCCCCGAGGGCGAGACCCTGGTCCGCCGCGCCGCCCGGATCGCCGACCGCACGGCCGGCGGCGACCTGCTGGCCGTCCACGTCTCCCGCAGCGACGGCCTGGCCGGCGCCTCCTCCGGCGCGCTCGCCCAGCAGCGGCAGCTGGTGGAGGCCCTCGGCGGCAGCTACCACGTGGTGGTCGGCGACGACGTCCCCACCGCGCTGCTCGCCTTCGCCCGTGCCCACGACGCCACCCAGCTGGTGCTCGGCACCAGCCGCCGCGGCCGGATCAACCGGTTCCTCACCGGCCCCGGCACCGGGCAGACCACCGTGGACGCCTCCGAGGACATCGACGTCCACATGGTCACCCACGAGTTCACCGGCCGCGGCCGGCTGCCCTCGCTCGGCCGCCGCCACTCCCGGCGCCGCACCATCGTCGGCTACCTGGCCGGCCTGGTGCTGCCCTGGCTGCTCACCGCCCTGCTCTCGCAGGCGGACCACAGCATCAACCTGACCACCGACGCGCTGATGTTCCAGCTCGGCGTGGTCGTCGTCGCCCTGCTCGGCGGCGCCGTGTCGGCCCTGCTGGCCTCGGTCGTCGCCTCGGTGCTGCTCAACTACTACTTCATCCCGCCGATCCACAGCCTGACCATCGGCGAGACCAACAACATCGTCGCCCTGGTGGTCTTCGCCGCCATCGCGCTCACCGTCTCCACCGTGGTCGACCACGCCGGCCGGCTCACCAGCCGGGCCGCCCGCGCCACCGCCGAGGCCGAGACGCTCTCCACCCTGGCGGGCAGCGTGCTGCGCGGCGCCGACGCGCTGCCCGCCCTGCTGGAGAAGTCCCGGACGGCCTTCGGCATGCGGGCCGTCGCCCTGCTCTCCCGGGCCGACGGCGAGGTGCTCGCGCTCTGCGAGGACGACCACCAGGGCGACGGCGAGGGGCCGCACGGGACCACCGAGGTCCCGGTCGGCGCGGACGCCGTCCTGGTGCTCACCGGCCGCCGGCTGCCCGCCGCCGACCAGCGGGTGCTGACCGCCTTCGCCGCCCACGTCGCCGCCGCGCTGGAACGCGACCGGCTGGCCGTGGTCGCCGCCGAGGTCGAGCCGATCAAGGCCGCCGACCGGATGCGCACCGCCCTGCTCGCCGCCGTCAGCCACGACCTGCGCACCCCGCTGGCCGCCGCCCGCGCCTCGGTCGGCTCGCTGCGCAGCCCCGACGTCGAGTTCTCACCCGAGGACCAGGCCGAACTCCTCGCCACCGCCGACGAGTCGCTGGTCAAGCTCACCCGGCTGGTCGACAACCTGCTCGACATGAGCCGCCTCCAGGCCGGCGCGCTCACCCTGCACCTCACCGGGACCCACCTGGACGAGGTCCTGCCCCGGGCGCTCGACAGCCTCCCCGACCCGTACGCGCCGATCCAGCCGCTCGACCTCGACACGATCCCGCCGGTGCTCGCCGACCCGCCGCTGCTGGAGCGGGTGCTCGCCAACGTGATCACCAACGCGCTGCGGCACAACGCCCCCGGCGCGCCCGTCCTGGTCACCGCCAGCCACCACGCCGACCAGGTCGAGATCCGGGTGATCGACCGCGGCCCCGGCATCGCCCCCGAGGACCGCGACCGCGTCTTCCTGCCCTTCCAGCGCCTCGGCGACACCGACAACACCACCGGCGTCGGCCTCGGCCTCGCGCTCTCCCGCGGTCTCGCGGAGGCGATGGGCGGCAGCCTGGAGGTCGAGGACACCCCCGGCGGCGGCACCACCATGCTGCTCACCCTGAACGCCGCCACCACCGAGCCCGCAGCCCCCGGGGAGGAATCACCGCATGAGTGAACGGAGTGATCGCATCACCGAGAGGTGCGCGTCCCGCGGAGCGACCGTCGAGCGGTGGGGGTCCCCCCGGCCGCAGGCGGGGGCGGGGGCGGACGCATGAGCGAGATCCTGGTCGTCGACGACGAGCCGGCCCTCCTGCGCACCCTGCGGATCAACCTCAGCGCCCGGCACTACGCCGTCCGCACCGCCGCCAGCGGCGGGGAGGCGCTCGACCGCGCGGCGCACTCGGCCCCGGACGCCGTCCTGCTCGACCTCGGCCTGCCCGACCTCGACGGGATGGACGTGCTGCGCGGCCTGCGCACCCGCAGCGCGGTGCCGGTCATCGTGCTCTCCGGCCGGACCGACGCCGCCGACAAGGTGGGCGCCCTGGACGCGGGCGCCGACGACTACCTCACCAAGCCGTTCCTGATGGACGAACTGCTGGCCCGGCTGCGCGCCGTGCTGCGCCGGCCGCCGGGCGGCGTGCCGCTGGGCCGGCCGGTGATCGGCGACCACACCGTGGACCTCGCGGCCACCGCGGTGAACGGCCCGAACGGCCCGGTCCGGCTCACCCCGACCGAGTGGCGCATCCTCACCCTGCTGCTCGCCAACCCCGGCCGGCTGGTGCCCGGGAGGCAGATCCTGCGCGAGGTGTGGGGCCCGGCCCAGGAGGGGCGCGGCAACTACCTGCGGGTCTACTTCGCCGGGCTGCGCCGCAAACTGGAGCGCGACCCGGCCCGGCCGCGGCACCTGATCACCGAGCCGGGGATCGGGTACCGGTACGTGCCGTGACCGGCGGCCGGCGCGCCCTGCGTCAACGAGCCGTCAAGAGCCGGACGGTGGGCGACAGGAAGGCGTCAAGGCCGCCCGGTGGCGGTGCTTCGCGGGCGTAGCGTCGGTGTCGAAGGAGCGGGCCCTGCTCCGTGTGGGGGAGGCCCGGGGCCGCTCCGGCCGCCGTCCCCGGACGGCCAGCAGGTGGGGGAGGGGCGCGCGACACCGGTCGCGCGCCCCCATGTGCCCACGGACCGACCCGGCCCGGCTCAGCCGTCCGCGCCCCCGGTCTGCCGGGGCAGCGCCAGCACCACTGTGTCCGCGAACTCCCGGACCGCACTGGTCCGGCTGACCACCCGGCCGCTGTGCACCACCAGCCGGCTGTGCCCGCCCGCGAGCGCCCCGGCCAAGCTGTCCCCGCGCACCGCCAGCAGCTCCGCCGGGAACCCGGCGTCCACCCGGACCGGCGCCAGGCCGAGCGCCGCCCGGGCCTGGTTCGCCACCGCGTCGTACGCCGCCTCCGGGGCCAACTCCCCACCGGCCGCCAGCAGATAGGCCGACTCCAGCGGATCCGCCCGGCCGACCGGATTGGACGGGTCGCGCAGGGCCCCGCTGCCCGCCGCCAGCGGCACCCGGGCGGCCGCCAACTCCCGCACCAGGCCGGGTCGCAGGCCTGTCGTCCGGCCCTCCAGTCCGGTGCAGCAGCCGTTCTGCGGAAGGCAGACCACCCGGACCCCGCTGGTCGCCAGCACCGTCGACGCACCCCGGGCCAGCGCCCCGCACGGGCCGAGCGTCACCCGCGGCCGAAGCGGCGCCAACGCCCCGGCCATACGGGCCAGTTGGGCGGAATCTGCGGCGCTGGTGTGCAGGTCCACCGGGCAGTCGGCCTCCCGGGCGGCCTCCAGCAGCAGCTGTACGTACCCGGCAGGGTCCGGGTCCAGCTCCGGGCAGCCGCCGGCCGCCGTGGCGCCCAGCTTGAGCGCCTCGCGCAGCTGTGCCCGGCCGTCCGCCCCGGCTCGTCCGGTGAGCAGCCGGGGCATCGCCACCGCCTGGAGCTCGGCCAGCCCGCGCAGCGCCTGCCGGGCGGTGAGCACCGCCTCCAGCCGGCGCAGCCCGTGCACGTCGCCGATCCGGACGTGGGTGCGCTGCGCGGTGGCGCCGTAGCCGAGCGAGGTCAGCGCGGCCTCGGTGATCCGCCGGGTGAGGTCGGCCGGGGTCTCCGGCGGCGGGGTGGGCAGGGCGGCGGAGAAGGCGGCGTCGTAGTGGCCGTGCGCCTCGGCGGGGGCCGGGAGGAGCAGGTAGCCGCGCAGGTCGATCCGGGCGCCGGTGGTGACGGTGGGCGTGCCGGGCAGGGCGGGCAGCGGGCCGAGGCTGCCGACGGTGCCGACCGCCTGGATCCGGTCGCCGCTGATCCGGACGTCCACCACCCGTCCGTCGGCCAGCCGGGCACCGGTGAGCAGCAGGACCGGGCCGTGCCCGAGCGGGTTGGCCGCCGGGCCGGGCCCGGAGTGCGGCCCGTCGGCGGCTGCGCTGTCCATCGCCGGCTCCTTCTCGGGCCGGCCCGTGCGGTCGGCCCCGTACGGCCGGCCCGTACCGCCGGCCAGCCCTCCCGATCAATGAGCGTCGAGCCTATGGGCCCGGGGGGCGGGGCGCTGGGAGGCGGGCATTAGTCGTATCGGGTCGGGCCGTGCGGCTCGTGGGCCGATCGAACGCCGGGCCTTGGATCGTCCGCCAGTACCCCTCGCCCACCTGCGGTCTTCGCCGCGGGATACGGATTTCACCTCCGGGCGCGGAACGTGTAATCTCTTCCTCGTTCGCCCCTATAGCTCAGTCGGTAGAGCGTCTCCATGGTAAGGAGAAGGTCTGCGGTTCGATTCCGCATGGGGGCTCGGGTGAGAAGCAGTCAGCTCCGGCTGTTCTGCTGATCACTGTGGCGGTGTAGCTCAGTTGGTAGAGCAAGCGGCTCATAATCGCTGTGTCACCGGTTCAAGTCCGGTCACCGCTACCCCGCGTAGTCGGTCGGGAGATCGCACTCCCGGTCGGCTACTCTTGTTGTGTTCTTATTCGTTGTCCAAGGAAGGCACTCCCGTGGCTGCCACCGACGTCCGCCCGAAGATCACGCTGGCCTGCGTGGAGTGCAAGGAGCGGAACTACATCACCAAGAAGAACCGGCGTAACGACCCGGACCGTCTTGAGATGAAGAAGCACTGCCCCCGTTGCAACTCGCACACCGCGCACCGCGAGACCCGCTGACCCTTTCGCAGGGCGACGGGCCTGTGTGAAACCAGGTCTTCGACTCCGGGCCGCATCCCTCACAGGGGTGCGGCCCGGAGTTTTTTCGTATCCACCCGCGTTCCGAGGAGCTGCCATGGCGCTCGACCCCTCCTTCATCGGGCGTAGTTACCCGCCCACCGAGCCGTACGAGGTCGGCCGGGAGAAGATCCGTGAGTTCGCGACCGCGATCGGCGACGCCAACCCGGCGTACACCGATCCGGAGGCGGCGAAGGCGCTGGGCCACCCCGACGTGATCGCCCCGCCGACCTTCCCGTTCGTGATCACCTACCGCGCGGCCGGTCAGGTGGTCGAGGACCCGGAGCTGGGCCTGGACTTCAGCCGGGTGGTGCACGGCGACCAGAAGTTCACCTACACCCGCCCGGTGCGGGCCGGCGACCGGCTGTCGGTCGCGGTGACCATCGACAACATCAAGTCGCTGGCGGGCAACGACGTGCTCACCGTGCGCGGTGAGGTGACGGACGGGACCGGCGAGCACGTTGTGACGTCGGTCATGACCCTGGTGGCCCGGGCCGCCGACGAGGCGGGGGAGTGAGCGCGATGGCGATCAGCTACGACGAGGTCGAGGTCGGCACCGAGCTGCCGGCGCAGTCCTTCCCGGTGACCCGCGACACGCTGGTGCGGTACGCGGGCGCCTCGGGCGACTTCAACCCGATCCACTGGAACGAGAAGTTCGCCCTGGAGGTCGGCCTGCCGGACGTCATCGCGCACGGCATGTTCACCATGGCCGAGGCGATCCGGGTGGTCACCGACTGGGTCGGCGACCCGGCCGCGGTGGTCGAGTACGGCGTGCGCTTCACCCGCCCGGTGCCGGTGCCGAACGACGGGGTCGGCGCGGTGGTCGAGGTCTCCGCCAAGGTCGCCAAGAAGCTGGACGACCGCAAGGTGCAGGTCGACCTGCTGGCCACCACGGGCGGCCAGAAGGTGCTCGGCATGTCCCGGGCCGTCGTCCGGCTCGGCTGAGCCGCTCCCGCGCGCCGGCGGCCGCGGCCGGAGTCCGTACCGTACGGATCTCCGGCCGCGGCCGTCTTGCCTGGATAGTGATTGGCCACTAACTTGGGGTCCATGGCGAAGTCGAGCATCCGGATGAGTGCGGAGGAGCGGCGCGAGAGCGTCGTCCGGGCCGCCCTGACCGAGTTCGCCCGGGGCGGGTACCACGGCACCTCCACCGAGGCGATCGCCCGCCGGGTGGGCGTCTCGCAGCCGTACCTGTTCCGGCTGTTCCCGGGCAAGCAGGCGATCTTCGCCGCGGCCGCCGAGCGCTGCGTGGAGGAGACCTGGCGGGTCTTCGACGAGGCCTCGGCCGGGCTGTCCGGCGCGGAGGCCGCACGGGCGATGTCCGACGCGTACATGGGCCTGGTCGAGGACCGCGACCAGCTCATGATGCAGATGCAGCTCTACGTCTCGGTCTTCGCGGCCCGGGCGGTCGGCGAGGAGGAGATCGGGGAGACCGCCCAGCGGCTGTGGGAGAGCCTGTTCGACCGGGTCAGGATCCGGATCGGCGGCGACATGAAGGACGCCACGCAGTTCTTCGCGTACGGGATGCTGATCAACACCCTGGTGGCGCTGGGCTACCCGCCGGACCACCGGATCTGGACCGGCTTCGACGGGTGCGAGGTGCCTGAGTAGACGGGCCGCACGGTGGCGTCCGTGCGGCCCCTTTTCGGCCCGTAGAAGTTATTGAGCAATAACTACCTGAAATGCCCAGAGGAACCTTGGGGGAAGTCATGACGGAGAAACCGGCCATGGGCAGAGCCGCGATCTGGACCCTGGTGATCGTCAGCGCGGCCGGCTTCATGGCCGCACTGGACAACCTGGTGGTCACCACCGCACTGCCGTCGATCCGCGAGGAGCTCGGCGGCGGGCTGTCCGACCTCGAATGGACGGTCAGCGCCTACACCCTGAGCTTCGCGGTGCTGCTGATGTTCGGCGCCGCCCTCGGCGACCGCTTCGGCCGGCGCCGGATCTTCCTGGCCGGCCTGGCGGTCTTCACCGCCGGCTCCGCCGCGGCCGCCCTGTCCCCGGGCATCGGCGAACTGATCGCCGCCCGTGCCCTCCAGGGCACCGGGGCGGCGGTGATGATGCCGCTCACCCTCACCCTGCTCACCACCGCCGTGCCCGAGGCCAGGCGGGGGCTGGCCTTCGGCATCTGGTCGGGCGTCAGCGGCCTCGCCGTCGCCGCCGGGCCGCTGATCGGCGGCTCGCTGACCGAGCACTTCTCCTGGCAGTGGATCTTCTGGGTGAACGTCCCGGTCGGCCTCGCCCTGCTGCCACTGGCCTTCCTGCGGCTCGGGGAGAGCCGGGGCGCGGGCCGGGCCCTGGACGTGCCCGGAACCCTGCTGGTCAGCCTGGGGATGTTCGGGATCGTCCTCGGCCTGATCCGCGGGAACCCGGACGGCTGGACCAGCCCGCTGGTCCTCGCTGCCCTGATCGCCGGCGCCCTGCTGCTCGTCGCCTTCGTCTGGTACGAGCAGCGGGTGGCCGCCCACCCGATGCTGCCGATGCGGCTGTTCCGCAGCCGGGCCTTCTCCGCCGTCAACGCGGCCAGCCTGCTGATGTACCTGGGGATGTTCGGCTCGATCTTCCTGATCAGCCAGTACCTCCAGGGCGTCGGCGGCTTCAGCCCGCAGGAGGCGGGCATCCGGATGCTGCCGTGGACGGCGATGCCGCTGCTGGTCTCGCCGGTCGCGGGCATCGTCTCCGACCGGATCGGCGGCCGGCCGATCGTGGTCGCCGGGCTGGCGCTGCAGGCCGCGGGCCTGGCGCTGTTCGGCCTGGTCGCGGACGGGAGCACCGGCCTCGACTACCTCGCCCAGATCCCGGCCATCGTGATCTGCGGAATCGGCATGTCGCTGTACTTCGGCCCGACCGCCCAGCTGGTGATGGCCAGTGTCCGGCCGCAGGAGCAGGGGATCGCCTCCGGCGCCAACAACGCGCTGCGCGAGGTCGGCGGGGCGCTCGGGGTGGCCGTGCTCGCGGCGGTGTTCTCGGAGCAGGGCGGCTACCAGTCCGCGCGGGCCTTCACGGACGGGCTGGTGCCCGCGCTGTACGCCGGCGCGGCCGCCGTCGGGCTCGGCGCGCTCGCCGCGGCGTTCATCCCGCGGCGGCGCAAGGCGCTGGTCGCGGCGGCGGGGGAGCGGGCCGGGGAACCGGCCGCGCCCGCGCGGGTCTGAGCCGCCGGGTGGCAGGGGTGCCGGGGGGCACCCCTGCCACCCGTACGCTGGTGGGCGTGCTGGTAGAAAACGACGCCCCCCTCGCCCCGCTGACCACGCTCCGGCTCGGCGGCCCGGCCCGCCGCCTGGTGACCGCCCACACCGACGACGAGGTGATCGCCGCCGTGCGCGAGGCCGACGCGGCCGGCGAGCCGCTGTTGGTCCTCGGCGGCGGCTCCAACCTGGTGATCGGCGACGCCGGCTTCCCCGGCACCGTGCTGCGGATCGCCACCGGGGGCTTCGCCCTGGACGGCACCGCGCTGGAGGTCGCGGCCGGCGAGACCTGGTCCGAGGTGGTCCGCCGGACCGTGCTGGACCACGACCTGGCGGGCATCGAGTTCCTGGCCGGCATCCCCGGTTCGGTGGGTGCCACCCCGGTGCAGAACGTGGGCGCGTACGGCCAGGAGGTCGCGCAGTCGATCACCGAGGTGGTCGCGTACGACCGCACCGCCGACGAGGTGGTCGTGCTCCCGAACGCCGAGTGCGCGTTCTCCTACCGGCACAGCCGCTTCAAGGCCGAGCCGGACCGCTACGTGGTGCTGCGGGTGCGGTTCCGGCTGGAGGACAACGGCGGGCTCTCCACTCCCGTCCGCTACGCCGAGACCGCCCGGCACCTGGGCGTCGAGCAGGGCGACCGGGTGGCGGTCGGCACGGCCTGGAACGCGGTGCTGCTGCTGCGCGCCGGCAAGGGCATGGTGCTGGACCCGGCGGACCACGACACCTGGTCGGCTGGCTCCTTCTTCACCAACCCGGTGCTCACGGCCGCGCAGTACGAGTCCTTCCGCACCCGCCCGGGCGCCGAGGACGCCCCCGCCTACCCGGCCCCGGAGGGCTGCACCAAGACCTCGGCGGCCTGGCTGATCGACCGGGCGGGCTTCGGCAAGGGCTACGGCAGCGGCCGGGCGACGCTCTCCACCAAGCACACCCTGGCGCTCACCAACCGGGGCTCGGCCACCGCCGACGACCTGCTGGACCTGGCCCGGGAGATCCGGGACGGGGTCCGCGAGGCCTTCGGGGTGGAGCTGGTGAACGAGCCGGTGATGGTCGGCGTCAAGCTCTAGACGGGTACGGCGGCCGCGTCCGCGGGGGCGTGGCCGTCCACCAGCCAGGCGTCGATGTCCGCCAGCAGCTCCTTGCGGACGGCCTCCGGTGCGACCGAGCCGCGCACCGACTGCCGCGCCAGCTCGGCGAGCTCGGCGTCGGAGAAGCCCAGCACGTCCCGGACCAGCTCGTACTGGGCGGCCAGTCGGCTGCCGAACAGCAGCGGGTCGTCCGCACCCAGTGCGACTGGCACCCCGGCGTCGAAGAGCCGGCGCAACGGGACCTCCTCGGGGTGCTCGTAGACGCCGAGCGAGACGTTGGAGGACGGGCAGACCTCGCAGGTGACCTGCCGGTTCGCCAGCCGCTCCATCAGCCGGGGGTCCTCGGCGGCCCGCACGCCGTGGCCGATCCGGCCGGCGCCCAGGTCGTCCAGGCAGTCCCGGACGGACTCCGGGCCGGACAGCTCGCCGCCGTGCGGGGCCGCCAGCAGCCCGCCCTTGCGGGCGATCGCGAAGGCCCGGTCGAAGTCCCGGGCCAGGCCCCGGCGCTCGTCGTTGGAGAGGCCGAAGCCGACCACCCCGTGGTCGGCGTATCGGACGGCCATCCGGGCCAGCGTCCGGGCGTCCATCGGGGACTTCATCCGGTTGGCCGCGACCAGGACCCGGATGCCCACCCCGGTGGCCGCGGCGGCGTGCTCCACCGCGTCCAGGATCAGCTCCAGGGCGGGGATCAGCCCGCCCAGCCGGGGCGCGTACGAGGTCGGGTCGACCTGGATCTCCAGCCAGCGGGAGCCGTCCCGCCGCTCGTCCTCGGCGGTCTCCAGGACCAGCCGGCGGATGTCCTCCTCGTCCCGCAGCACCGAGCGGGCGGTGTCGTACAGCCGCTGGAAGCGGAACCAGCCCCGCTCGTCGGTGGCCCGCAGTCGGGGCGGCTCGCCGGAGCTGAGCGCCTCCGGCAGCCGGACGCCGTGCTTGTCGGCCAGCTCCAGGAGGGTGGCGGGGCGCATCGAGCCGGTGAAGTGCAGGTGCAGGTGGGCCTTCGGGAGGCCCCTGACGTCTCGCGGGTTCAACAGGCGTTCCATTCACCGATTTTGCCGTATACGGGCCCCGAACGGGAACCGCCCTCTTTCCATCCCCCGAAGGGGTGAAAGAGGGCGGTGTGCCGGGTGAATCCCGTATGTCCGATTGACGTCAGTACCGGAACGGCCTCGGCGGTGGGCCTCAATCGCGGGCCTCAGCAAGGGGCCTCAGTCGCGGGCCTCGCCGAGCAGCTTCTGGATCCGGCTGATGCCCTCGACCAGGTCCTCGTCGCCGAGCGCGTAGGAGAACCGCAGGTAGCCGGGGGTGCCGAAGGCCTCGCCGGGGACGGCGGCGACCTCGACCTCGTCCAGGATCAGGCTCGCCAGCTCGCCGGAGGTCTGCGGGCGACGGCCGCGGATCTCCTTGCCCAGCAGGCCCTTGACCGACGGGTACGCGTAGAAGGCGCCCTCGGGCTCGGGGCAGACGACGCCCTCGATCTCGTTGAGCATCCGCACGATGGTCTTGCGACGGCGGTCGAAGGCGGTGCGCATCTCGTGCACCGCGGACAGGTCGCCGGCCACGGCGGCGATCGCGGCGCGCTGGGCGACGTTGGAGACGTTCGAGGTGGCGTGCGACTGGAGGTTGGTCGCGGCCTTGATCACGTCCTTGGGGGCGATCACCCAGCCCACCCGCCAGCCGGTCATCGCGTAGGTCTTGGCGACACCGTTGACCACGATGCACTTGTCGGCCAGCTCGGGCAGCAGGGTCGGCAGCGAGGTGAACTTCGCGTCGCCGTAGACCAGGTGCTCGTAGATCTCGTCGGTGAGCACCCACAGGCCGTGCTCCAGCGCCCAGCGGCCGATCGCCTCGGCCTCGGCCTCGGTGTACACCGCGCCGGTCGGGTTGGACGGCGAGACGAACAGCACCACCTTGGTGTTCTCGGTGCGGGCGGCCTCCAGCTGCTCGACCGAGACCTTGTAGCCGGTGGTCTCGTCGGCCACGACCTCCACCGGGACACCGCCGGCCAGCTGGATCGACTCCGGGTAGGTGGTCCAGTACGGCGCCGGGACGATGACCTCGTCGCCCGGGTCCAGGATCGCGGCGAAGGCCTCGTAGATCGCCTGCTTGCCACCGTTGGTGACCAGCACCTGGGAGGCGTCCACCTCGTAGCCGGAGTCGCGCAGCGTCTTGGCGGCGATCGCGGCCTTCAGCTCGGGCAGGCCACCCGCCGGGGTGTAACGGTGGTTCCTCGGGTCGCGGCAGGCCTCGACGGCCGCCTCGACGATGTAGTCCGGCGTGGGGAAGTCGGGCTCGCCGGCACCGAAGCCGATCACCGGACGGCCGGCCGCCTTGAGGGCCTTGGCCTTGGCGTCCACGGCGAGGGTCGCGGACTCGGCGATCGCGCCGATCCGGGCGGAGACCCGGCGGTCGGCGGGGCGGATGGACTGGTCGGGCTGCGGGGTGGAAGCGCTCATGCCTGCATCGTCGCAGAACCCGGACGGACCGGGCAGCGGGGTACCGGCATCCGTACGTTCCCGTCCGGATCGCGGCCCCGGCGATCCGGCGGCGGCGGCCCCGCCGGGCCGGACATCCGCCGGGCGACCGGCCGGTCCGGAAGAAGAGGTTCGACCAAACACCCCTCGACCACGTACACTCGCTGCTCGACGGCCCGCCGAAAAGACCGGAGCTTTCACCGCCTGTACAGACAGCGGGGGGAGATGCGGTAGGTTGGTCGCCACCGGAGCCGCGAGGCACCGTAGGGCAATAGCTCAATTGGTAGAGCACCGGTCTCCAAAACCGGCGGTTGGGGGTTCGAGTCCCTCTTGCCCTGCTGCTAGACCCGTTTCAGCCCGTTCGCTCCACAGGAGTGAGCGGGCTTGATGCGGAGATGGCACCGATCAGCACCGCTAGCCGACTGGCCGTGCCCCACCGGGTGCGTGGCGAAGCTCGGCAGGACCCGGATTCAGGTGAGGACGAGTGACGGAGACCACGGGCTCCACCGCAACGCCTGAGAGCGGCAACCCCGAGGGTGCCGACGGCGCTGCCGAGACCACGTCGACCGAGGGGTCGGGCAAGCGCGGCAACCGCGAGAAGAAGTCCGGCAAGCGGGCCAAGAAGGGCCTGTTCGCCCGCATCGGCCTGTTCTACCGCCAGATCATCGCGGAACTGCGCAAGGTCGTCTGGCCGACCCGCGGCGAGCTCACCAACTACACCGCCGTCGTGGTCACCTTCGTGGTGGTCGTGATGGCCTTCGTGGCCGGCCTGGACTACGGCTTCTCCAAGCTGAGCCTCTGGGTCTTCGGCTGACCGGCCGCCCCACCTCTCGAACAACCTCCCGACCCGGGCCGAATCCTC
The DNA here is from genome assembly GCF_044767505.1 of Kitasatospora sp. NPDC101235. Classification (NCBI taxonomy): domain Bacteria; kingdom Bacillati; phylum Actinomycetota; class Actinomycetes; order Kitasatosporales; family Streptomycetaceae; genus Kitasatospora; species Kitasatospora sp. NPDC101235. Next base: position 243,313 of record NZ_JBIWNZ010000003.1, on the reverse strand, counting down.
GGCCCGGGTCGAGCTGTCGGTGCCGGACGTACGCGCGGTTACCGTGGACTCGGTACTGTTGAAGTCTCCGAGACCTCACCTGGCGCCCGCGCGAGCGGCCGTACGCCGGGCGGGTCGAGGAGCGCGCCACCTTCACCATCTCCAGGAAAGAAGCCGCCACCGTGTCTGAGTCCCCCCTGTACGACGCCGACGAGACCGTCCGCGAGGCGGATGTCGCCGCCGAGCTGGACGCGGCCGAGCTGGCTGACGACACCGAGTCCGCCGAGCAGATCGTGGACGCCGCGGACAGCGACGAGGACGAGGTCGAGGCGTACGACGAGGCCGAGGCCGGCGAGCCCGCCGAGGCTGCCGCGCTGCACGTGGAGGGCGACGCCGAGTCCGCCGTCGCCGAGGAGTCCGTCGAGGAAGCCGCCGAGGCGGAGCCGGCCGAGGAGGTCGACCCGGTCGCCAAGTTCCGCGAGGACCTGCGCTTCATGCCGGGTGAGTGGTACGTGATCCACACCTACGCCGGCTACGAGAACCGCGTGAAGCAGAACCTGGAGCAGCGCGCCGTCTCGCTGAACGTCGAGGAGTACATCTTCCAGGCCGAGGTGCCGCAGGAGGAGGTCGTCCAGATCAAGAACGGCGACCGCAAGACCATCCGCCAGAACAAGCTTCCCGGCTACGTCCTGGTGCGCATGGACCTCACCCCCGAGTCCTGGGGCGTCGTGCGCAACACCCCGGGTGTCACCGGCTTCGTCGGCAACGCCTACGACCCGTACCCGCTGACCCTGGACGAGGTCGTCAAGATGCTCGCCCCCGACGTCGAGCGCCAGGCCGCCAAGGAGGCCGGCAAGGCCTCGCCGGTCCGCCCGGTCGAGGTCCAGGTGCTGGACTTCGAGGTCGGCGACTCGGTCACCGTCACCGACGGTCCGTTCGCGACCCTCCAGGCGACCATCAACGAGATCAACCCGGACTCGAAGAAGGTCAAGGGCCTGGTCGAGATCTTCGGCCGGGAGACCCCGGTCGAGCTCTCCTTCGACCAGATCCAGAAGAACTAGTCGTACGCTCTTCGGATTCGGGGCAGGGCCACGGGCCCTGCCCCGAATCCGTTTTGGTCCAGCGGCGCGGACGCGTTAGCCTGGTCCGATGTGTGTGCTGGCGGCCGGGTGTCGCCCCGGTTCCGCACGCACCAGCAATCACCTCTCGGAAGGACCCGGAGAGACATGCCTCCCAAGAAGAAGAAGGTCACGGGGCTTATCAAGCTCCAGATCAACGCCGGTGCGGCCAACCCGGCCCCGCCGGTCGGCCCCGCGCTGGGTCAGCACGGCGTCAACATCATGGAGTTCTGCAAGGCCTACAACGCTGCGACCGAGTCGCAGCGCGGCATGATCGTGCCGGTGGAGATCACGGTCTACGAGGACCGTTCCTTCACCTTCATCACGAAGACGCCGCCGGCCGCGCGCCTCATCCTGAAGGCCGCCGGTATCGACAAGGGCTCCAGCGAGCCGCACAAGACCAAGGTCGCCAAGCTCACCAGCGCCCAGGTCCGCGAGATCGCCACGACCAAGATGCCCGACCTGAACGCCAACGACCTGGACGCCGCGGAGAAGATCATCGCCGGCACCGCCCGGTCGATGGGCATCACCGTCGAGGGCTGATCTCTCCCGTCAGGGACAGATCGGCTCAGCCGTCCCCTGTGGTAGGGCCCGCGCAGGCCCGTGACACCACAACTCCATTCACCATTCAGGAGCAGCCATGAAGCGCAGCAAGGCCCTGAAGGCCGCGGACGCCCAGGTCGACCGCGAGCGCCTTTACGCCCCCCTCGAGGCCGTCCGCCTCGCCAAGGCGACCAGCACCACCAAGTTCGACGGCACCGTTGAGGTCGCCATGCGTCTGGGCGTCGACCCGCGCAAGGCCGACCAGATGGTCCGCAGCACCGTGATCCTCCCGCACGGCACCGGTAAGACCGCTCGGGTCCTGGTCTTCGCGACCGGCGAGCGTGCCGAGGCCGCGCGTGCTGCGGGCGCCGACATCGTCGGTGCCGACGAGCTGATCGACGAGGTCGCGAAGGGCAAGCTGGACTTCGACGCCGTCGTCGCCACCCCGGACCTCATGGGCAAGGTCGGCCGCCTCGGCCGCGTGCTCGGTCCCCGTGGTCTGATGCCGAACCCGAAGACCGGCACCGTGACCCCGGACGTCGCCAAGGCTGTCAACGACATCAAGGGCGGCAAGATCGAGTTCCGCGTCGACAAGCACTCGAACCTGCACTTCATCATCGGTAAGGCCTCCTTCACCGACGAGCAGCTGGTCGAGAACTACGCCGCCGCGCTGGACGAGGTGCTCCGCGCCAAGCCGTCCGCCGCCAAGGGCCGGTACATCAAGAAGACCGCCTTCTCCACCACCATGGGCCCCGGCATCCAGGTCGACCCGAACCGCACCCGCAACCTCCTCGTCGAGGAGGACCCGGCCGCGGTCTGAGCCCCAGTGCTCTAGAGCAGTCCGTACGGCGGGCCCGCACCCCCTTCACCCGGGGGTGCGGGCCCGCCGTCGTTCCCGCAACCGGGGCCGGGCCGGGAGCGCAGGCGGGCCGGAACGGTTGCCGGATCGGGACACCGGCGGATGGGAACAGCGGGCCGAACCGTCGTACGCTCTGCCGGTCAGACCACGTGGAGAAGCTGTGACCGCCGGAGTGTGCCGTGCCGCCCGCCCCTCGCCCCACCGTTCTCGCAGCGGCCCTGCTGCTGCTCGCCACCACCACCGGGTGCAGCCTGCTGGCCGCCCCGACCACCGGCACCCCCGGCGGGCCCGCGCCGGTGCCGCCCAAGCAGGTGGTGCTCGCGGCCGCGCAGATGCTGGACGACACCGGCAGCGCCCGGATCGACGTGGTGCAGGAGGGCCCGGGCGGCCGGCGCACCGCGAGCGGCTCACTGGTCTGGGGCGCCTCGGACGAGGCCGCACTGACCGTCACCGACGAACTGGGCAGCGGACGGCTGACCGTGAAGGACGGCGCGCTCGACCTCGTCTACCAGGGCGGCGCGGCCAAGCACGCGGAGCGGAGCACCGCCGAGTCGGTCGACCCCGGGGCGGGCCCCGACCCGGAGGGCTTCGCGGGCGGCTGGACGACCGCGCTGATCACCGGTCCGGGGGGCCGGGCGTACGCGGTCGCGCAGAGCGTCAAACTCGGCTCGCTCGGCGGCGAGCAGCTGGCCGGGGTGACCGCGGCGCACTACCAGGGCTCCGCGCCGGTGGCCGAACTGTTCGGCAAGGACGAGGAGTTGAGCCCGCAGCGGCGTGCGGCCACACTGGACTGGTACCGGCAGCACGGGGTGACGGCGATCGGCTACGACGTCTGGGTCGGGCCCGGCATGCAGCTGCTGCGGCTGCGTGAGACGGTCCGGGGGAGTGCGGGAACCACGGTGACCACGACCGATGTCTCGGCTCCCGGGGCGGCGGACGCGACGCCCGCCGCGGGCGGGTGACGGGGAGGGGATATCCGGTGCGTGGGGATGTCGACGATCCGTTAGAGTCCGCCCGAGAAGAACATGAGAAGAATTGATGATCGGTTCTTCTCATGGGGGATGCAGATCTCACGGGGGGTAGTTTCATGCGCGCTCTGCGCCTCGCCTCGGCCGTCGCCACGGCGGCCGTCCTGCTCGGTGCGGTCACCGCCTGCGGAAGCAGCGGCGGCAGTGGCACCGAGGGCGGTGACACCAAGTCCGGTGACACCAAGGGCGGCGACCCGCTCGCGGCGGCGCTGGCCGGGGACCCGAAGGCCGCGCTGGCCGCCTCCGCGGTGGTGATGCAGAAGGCCGGGAACGGCAAGGTCACCATGGTCCCGTCCAACCCCGACAACCCCGGCGGCACCGGCGACGCGGACTGGAAGGACCCGGCCAGGACGGCCGTGGACCTGGCCGGCGACATGGGGGGCAAGAACCTCCGGATCCGGGTGATCGGCACGGACGCCTACCTCGGCGGGGACGAGGCGGCCCCGGCCCTGGGCGGCAAGCACTGGGTCAAGCTGTCCTCGGACGAGACGGGCGACAGCTTCCGGGCGGCGGGCCAGATGATGAACCCGGTCGTCCTGCTCACCGTCGCGGCCCAGAGCGGAAAGCTCTCCAAGGTCGGCCAGGAGACCGTGGACGGCGTCCAGACCACCCACCTGCGGGCGGAACAGGACACCGCCGCGGTGGTCGCCGGGATGTCGTCGCTCCCGGCGGACCGGCGCCAGGCCGTCCAGAAGGCGCTGGAGGAGGACGGCAAGACCCTCACCATCGACTTCTGGCTGAACGGCAAGCAGGAGCTCGTCCAGTACCAGGAGTACGGCGAGAAGAACGGCAGCAAGGACGCCGTCACCGTCAAGTACGCGAACCTCGGCAAGGCCGCCGCGATCGCGGCGCCGGCCGCCGCCGACCTCGGCAACGAGGCCGACCTGCTCAAGCTGCTCGGCTGATCCCGCCGGACCGTACACCGAGCCCACAGGCAACAACCGGCTACCACCCCGGGAGCACCTCGCGCCCGGGTTCCTCAAGGGGGGAATCATGGCTGGAACCCGCAACACCGCCGTCGCCGTCGTCCTCGCCGCCCTGGCGCTGACCGCGACCGCGTGCAACAACAACGACGACAAGAGCGCCGCCCCGGCCGCGCCGACCACGGCCGCCGCCACCTCGGCCACCCCGTCGGCCGCCGCCCCGGCCACCGGCGCGAAGCCGCAGAAGGTCAGCCCGGCGGTCTTCCTGGAGCAGGTCACCCAGAAGACCAGCGCGGCCAAGTCGGCGAAGGTCGACGAGCTGATCAAGGTCGGCGAGACCACCATGAAGGGCAAGGGGGCGGTGTCCTGGGCCGACGGCCTGGAGGCCGACCTCACGATGGACCTGTCGGGCTCCCCGATGGCCAAGGTCATGGAGCCGGTGACCGGCGGACCGAACGTGCGGTACCTGTACACCAAGGACGCGATGTTCATGCGCATGGGCGGGAAGATCGTGCAGGACGGCGGCCCGCAGTGGGTGCGCTACAGCAAGGCCGACCTGGCCAAGGCGTCCGGCGGCTCGACCGACCAGCTCCAGAGCGCCGACCCGGTGCAGGGCGTGCGGACCCTGATCGCCAGCGGCAAGGTCACCGAGGTCGGCCAGGAGACGGTGAACGGCAAGGACGCCACCCACTACACCGGCGTGCTCAGCGCCGCCGACGTGGCCAAGGCCACCAGCCAGGGCATGACCCAGGCGCAGGTCGAGCGGCTCAAGAAGAACCTGGACGCGGCCGGCGTCACCAGCGACCAGATCGACGTCTGGGTCGACGCCGACCAGCTCGTGGTCAAGCGGCGCGAGCAGGCCGAGACCAAGGCCGGGACGATGGACATCACCGTCAACTACTCGGACTACGGCACCCCGGTGACCGCCTCCGCCCCGACGGACTTCATCGACCTCGCCGACATCCAGAAGGCCGGCGCCACCAGCTGATCCGCGCGGCCGGGGGGCGACGGGGTGCCGGCACCCCGTCGCCCCCCGGGCGGCGTGCCGCCGCCGGTCCCGGCTCGGCCGGCCCGGTGGATGCGTCCGCCCGAGGGGGCCGCCGCCGGGCGGACCGGGGACGGGTGGCAGGGTGGCCGGAACGAGGCCGCCGTCGGACGGGGCCGGGCGAGAGGGGAACGGACGATGGCGGGACGGCAGCGGTTGGCGGCGGTGGCCGTCGTCGTCCTGCTGACGAGCGGGTTGAGCGGCTGCAGCGGGGGCGGGGACGCACCCGCCACGCCGTCCGGCAGCCCCACCCCGACCAGCGCCTCGCCGTCCGCCGCCTCCCCGAGCGCCCACGCCAAGCCGACCGACCGCTCGCCGCACGGGGTGCTGCTCTCCGCCCAGCTGGCCATGCAGACCGCCCGCCGGGCCAAGGTCAGCTACCGGCTCGGCGCGGACGCCGGGTCCGGCCCGCTGTTCTGGCAGCCCAAGACCGCGCTCCAGATCAAGCGCTCCACCCCGGCCGAGGCCGAGCAGCTGATCGTCGTGGACACCGTCGCCTACCAGGGCGGGGACACCGCCACCGCGGCCCGGCAGGGCGGGAAGCACTGGGAACGCTTCACCGTCCCGCCGGACGCGGACGGCCACAAGGAGATCCCGTACGCCGGGCTGATCGACCTGCTGAACCCGGTCGAGGCGCTGACCGCGGCCACCGCCGAGGGGACGGTGCCCGAATTCGTCGGCGAGGAGAAGTTCGAGGACTCGACCGTCGAGCACTACCGGGTCACCACCACCGCCGAGAAGTACGCGGCCGCCCAGACCCAGCTGACCCAGTCCCGCCGGGACGGCCTGCGGGCCGCGCTCGCGCCCGGCGGCTCGCTCTCGCTCACCCTGGACCTCTGGCTCAACGACAAGGACCAGCTGGTCCGGCTCCAGCGCACCGGCAGCGGGGACAGCGGCCAGGCGGACGACTCGGTGCTCTACACCGACCTCGCCGGGGCGCTGCTCTCGGCGCAGGCGCCGGCCGAGACGGACACCGTGGACACCGGCGTCCGGACGGTCTCCCCGCTGGCCCGCTGAGCCGTTCCGGGCCGCGCCGAGGGGCCCGGGTTGCTCTGTCCGAGGGCGATTTGCACCTGACGAGCGGCTCCGGCTAATCTGACCGAAGCCAAAGACCGCTGGTTGTCGCCGCGCGCCCGTCAGGGAGCCGGTGGCCGAAGGATCTGCGCTTCGTCGCAGGCAGCCCGCGCAGGTGTGTCTGGAGCTTCGACTTCCGGGTCCGCGTTCGCGCGGTCGCCCGTCGAGGTCGTTCCGAGCCCCGTGCCCCTGCGCACCGGGGCTCATTGCATTTTCGCAGGAGCTTTCCTTCCGTCCGGTCGGTCCACGGCGACCTAGGTCGACTTTCGCGGTCGGCCCGACTTCGACATCACGGAAGGAGGCGTAAGCCTATGGCCAGGCCCGACAAGGCTGCTGCCGTCGCCGAGATCACGGACAAGTTCCGTGGCTCCTCCGCGGCGCTGCTGACCGAGTACCGCGGTCTCTCGGTGAAGCAGGTCAAGACCCTGCGTCGCTCGCTCGGCGACAACGCCGAGTACGCCGTGGTGAAGAACACGCTGACCAAGATCGCGGCCAATGAGGTCGGGATCACGGAGCTCGACGACCTGTTCACTGGTCCGACGGCTGTCGCCTTCGTCACCGGTGACCCGGTGGAGTCGGCGAAGGCTCTGCGTGACTTCGCCAAGGAGAACCCCGCTCTCATCATCAAGGGCGGTGTCCTTGACGGCAAGGCGCTGTCCGCCGATGAGATCAAGAAGCTCGCGGACCTCGAGTCCCGCGAGGTGCTGCTCGCCAAGCTGGCGGGTGCCCTGAAGGCCAAGCAGTCCCAGGCTGCCGCGCTCTTCCAGGCCCTGCCGTCGAAGCTCGTCCGCACTGTGGACGCGCTGCGCGACAAGGTCGAGCAGGGCGGTGCCGGTACGCCGGCTCCCGCCGCCGAGGACGCTGCCGCCGAGTAATTCGGCAGGCTCACGCCTCGCTGCGGGCCCGTACGCCCGCCCCACCCGTACATCCGGCACCAACCTGCCGATTTAGTGGAAGGACGCCATCATGGCGAAGCTGTCCCAGGACGAGCTGCTCGCGCAGTTCGAGGAGCTCACCCTCATCGAGCTGGCCGCCTTCGTGAAGGCCTTCGAGGAGAAGTTCGACGTCACCGCTGCCGCTCCGGTCGCCGTTGCCGCCGCCGGCGTTGCCGGCCCGGCCGCCGAGGCCGTTGAGGAGCAGGACGAGTTCGACGTCATCCTCGAGGCCGCTGGCGACAAGAAGATCCAGGTCATCAAGGAGGTGCGCACCCTGACCTCCCTCGGCCTGAAGGAGGCCAAGGACCTCGTTGACACCGCTGGTGCCAAGGTCCTGGAGAAGGTTGCCAAGGACGTTGCCGAGAAGGCCAAGGCTGCCCTCGAGGGCGCCGGCGCCAAGGTCACCGTCAAGTGATCTCGCGCCCCCTCTGAGGGGGCGTACGGCCGGGCCGACCACCCTTGCGGGTGGTCGGCCCGGCCTTTTCGCGTTTCCGGGGCGGGCCCGTTCGCCCAATCGGCCGGTCCGGGCCACCGGTGTGGCCGATCGGTCACTCGGCACCGTCGGTGCCGGGGGGTAGGGTGATCACCGTCGTCGAGGGCGGCCCCACCACGGCTTCTGTAACGCCGAGGGGGTCCGGATCGATAGACCGGTCGAGGCCCGCACCGTCGGTGGGCCCTTGACGAACCCGGCGGGGCGCGCGATTCTCAAGGCGCGAGTCCGCCCGGTTGGTTCGCCGCTGGATGCATAACCAGTGGCCCGGCGGGAAATGACTCCACGTGAGTTAGAGCAGTACCCGGTGGGCGCCCGCGCCCGCCGGCTACCGGGAGGAGTCTCCGATTCGGTCTCCGAATCAGAGCTGGACAGCAGTGTCGCCTTTGGCTACACTGTCCCTTTGCGCTGCCTGTTAGCTGCTCCGTGACTCGTCGCCCGGAGTTTGCGTTGCCCTGAAGGGGTCTGGCACCGCCTCCGCAAAGCGGCTCTGACCTGGGGTTTCGACTCCGGCAGAGGCCAGTGGCGAGGGAGGCGGCACCAAGCCCAAGCAGGCCCGGCTGGTACGCGCGTAGTGAGCTCCGAGCCCTCGGAAGGACCCCCCTCTTGGCCGCGCCGCGCAACGCCTCGAACAATTCCGCCGCATCCACCGCCCCGCTCCGCGTCTCCTTCGCGAAGATCAAGGAGCCCCTCGAGGTCCCGAACCTCCTGGCCCTGCAGACCGAGAGCTTTGACTGGCTGCTCGGCAACGCGGCCTGGAAGGCCCGGGTCGAGGAGGCGCTGGAGTCCGGTCAGGACGTCCCCACCAAGTCCGGTCTGGAGGAGATCTTCGAGGAGATCTCCCCGATCGAGGACTTCAGCGGGTCGATGTCGCTGACCTTCCGCGACCACCGTTTCGAGCCGCCGAAGAACTCCATTGACGAGTGCAAGGACCGCGACTTCACGTACGCGGCCCCGCTCTTCGTCACGGCCGAGTTCACCAACAACGAGACCGGTGAGATCAAGTCTCAGACGGTCTTCATGGGCGACTTCCCGCTCATGACCCACAAGGGCACGTTCGTGATCAACGGCACCGAGCGTGTCGTCGTGTCGCAGCTGGTCCGCTCCCCGGGTGTGTACTTCGACTCCACCCTGGACAAGGTGTCCGACAAGGACATCTACTCCTGCAAGGTCATCCCCTCGCGTGGTGCCTGGCTGGAGATGGAGATCGACAAGCGCGACATGGTCGGCGTCCGCATCGACCGCAAGCGCAAGCAGTCCGTCACCGTGCTGCTCAAGGCCCTCGGCTGGACCAACGAGATGATTCTCGAGGAGTTCGGCGAGTACGAGTCGATGCGCAACACCCTGGAGAAGGACCACACCCAGGGCCAGGACGACGCGCTGCTGGACATCTACCGCAAGCTGCGTCCGGGCGAGCCGCCGACGCGCGAGGCCGCGCAGACGCTGCTGGAGAACCTGTACTTCAACCCGAAGCGCTACGACCTCGCCAAGGTCGGCCGCTACAAGGTCAACCGCAAGCTGGGCAACGCCGAGTCGCTGGACTCCGGCGTGCTCACCGAGCCCGACATCATCGGTGCGATCAAGTACCTGGTGAAGCTGCACGCGGGCGAGACCGAGTGGCGTGACGGCGAGGGCCGCGACATCGTGGTCGAGGTCGACGACATCGACCACTTCGGCAACCGCCGCCTGCGCAACGTCGGCGAGCTCATCCAGAACCAGGTCCGTACGGGTCTCGCCCGTATGGAGCGCGTCGTGCGCGAGCGCATGACCACCCAGGACGTCGAGGCGATCACGCCGCAGACCCTGATCAACATCCGGCCGGTCGTCGCCTCCATCAAGGAGTTCTTCGGCACCAGCCAGCTGTCGCAGTTCATGGACCAGACGAACCCGCTGTCGGGCCTGACCCACAAGCGCCGTCTGTCCGCGCTGGGCCCCGGTGGTCTGTCCCGTGAGCGGGCCGGCTTCGAGGTCCGTGACGTGCACCCCTCGCACTACGGCCGCATGTGTCCGATCGAGACCCCCGAAGGCCCGAACATCGGTCTGATCGGCTCGCTGGCCTCGTACGGCCGGGTCAACGCGTTCGGTTTCATCGAGACGCCGTACCGCAAGGTCGTCGACGGTGTGGTCACCGAGCAGGTCGACTACCTGACCGCCGACGAGGAGGACCGCTACGTCATCGCCCAGGCGAACGCGCCGCTGACCGCGGACCTGCACTTCGCCGAGCCGCGCGTCCTGGTCCGCCGCCGTGGCGGCGAGATCGACTACATCCCGGGCTCCGAGATCGACTACATGGACGTCTCGCCGCGCCAGATGGTGTCGGTCGCGACCGCCATGATCCCGTTCCTCGAGCACGACGACGCCAACCGCGCGCTCATGGGCTCGAACATGATGCGCCAGGCGGTGCCGCTGCTGAAGAGCGAGGCCCCGCTGGTCGGTACCGGCATGGAGTACCGCTGCGCCGTCGACGCCCAGGACGTCATCACCGCCGAGAAGGCCGGTGTGGTCCAGGAGGTCTCGGCCGACTACGTCACCGTGGCCAACGACGACGGCACGTACACCACGTACCGCGCCGCCAAGTTCACCCGCTCCAACCAGGGCACCTCCTTCAACCAGAAGGTGCTCGTGGACGAGGGCGCCCGGGTCGAGGTCAACCAGGTGCTGGCCGACGGCCCGTGCACCGACGAGGGCGAGATGGCCCTCGGCAAGAACCTGCTCGTGGCGTTCATGTCGTGGGAGGGTCACAACTACGAGGACGCGATCATCCTGTCGCAGCGCCTCGTGCAGGACGACGTCCTCTCCTCGATCCACATCGAGGAGCACGAGGTCGACGCCCGTGACACCAAGCTCGGCCCCGAGGAGATCACCCGGGACATCCCGAACGTCTCCGAGGAGGTCCTGGCCGACCTCGACGAGCGCGGCATCATCCGGATCGGCGCCGACGTCGTCACCGGCGACATCCTGGTCGGCAAGGTCACCCCGAAGGGTGAGACCGAGCTGACCCCCGAGGAGCGCCTGCTCCGCGCGATCTTCGGCGAGAAGGCCCGCGAGGTCCGTGACACCTCGCTGAAGGTCCCGCACGGTGAGTCCGGCAAGGTCATCGGCGTGCGCGTGTTCGACCGCGAGGAGGGCGACGAGCTTCCCCCGGGCGTCAACCAGCTGGTCCGCGTCTACGTGGCCCAGAAGCGCAAGATCACCAACGGTGACAAGCTCGCCGGCCGCCACGGCAACAAGGGCGTCATCTCCAAGATCCTGCCGGTCGAGGACATGCCGTTCCTGGAGGACGGCACCCCGGTCGACATCATCCTCAACCCGCTGGGTGTCCCGTCCCGAATGAACCCGGGACAGGTCCTGGAGATCCACCTCGGCTGGCTCGCCAAGCAGGGCTGGGACGTCTCCGGCCTCGCCGACGAGTGGGCCAAGCGCCTTCAGGCGATCGGCGCCGACCAGGTCGAGGGCGGCACCAACCTCGCCACCCCGGTCTTCGACGGCGCCCGCGAGGACGAGATCACCGGCCTGCTGGACAACACCATCCTCACCCGTGACGGTGAGCGCCTGGTGAACTCCACCGGCAAGGCCCGGCTGTTCGACGGCCGCTCCGGCGAGCCGTTCCCGATGCCGATCTCGGTCGGCTACATGTACATCCTCAAGCTGCACCACCTGGTCGACGACAAGCTGCACGCCCGTTCGACCGGTCCGTACTCGATGATCACCCAGCAGCCGCTCGGTGGTAAGGCGCAGTTCGGTGGTCAGCGCTTCGGTGAGATGGAGGTGTGGGCCCTCGAGGCGTACGGCGCGGCCTACGCGCTCCAGGAGCTGCTCACCATCAAGTCCGACGACGTCCTCGGCCGGGTCAAGGTCTACGAGGCCATCGTCAAGGGCGAGAACATCCCCGAGCCCGGCATTCCCGAGTCCTTCAAGGTTCTCATCAAGGAAATGCAGTCGCTCTGCCTCAACGTGGAGGTGCTGTCCTCGGACGGCCAGTCCATCGAGATGCGGGACTCCGACGAGGACGTGTTCCGCGCCGCCGAGGAGCTCGGCATCGACCTGTCCCGGCGCGAGCCGAGCAGCGTCGAAGAGGTCTGACGGAGGTTGGGCCGGCCGCAGCAGCGGTCGGCCCGCCCCCAGGCCCCCCTCAGACCACATGAACGACTCTCGACTTACGAAAGAGGGCTTGACGACCAGTGCTTGACGTCAACTTCTTCGACGAGCTCCGCATCGGCCTGGCCACCGCCGACGACATCCGCCAGTGGTCGCACGGCGAGGTCAAGAAGCCGGAGACCATCAACTACCGCACCCTGAAGCCCGAAAAGGACGGCCTCTTCTGCGAGAAGATCTTCGGCCCCACCCGGGACTGGGAGTGCTACTGCGGTAAGTACAAGCGCGTCCGCTTCAAGGGCATCATCTGCGAGCGCTGCGGCGTCGAGGTGACCCGCGCCAAGGTGCGCCGTGAGCGGATGGGCCACATCGAGCTGGCCGCCCCGGTCACCCACATCTGGTACTTCAAGGGCGTGCCGTCCCGCCTGGGCTACCTGCTCGACCTGGCGCCGAAGGACCTCGAGAAGGTCATCTACTTCGCCGCCTACATGATCACCTGGGTCGACGACGAGCGCCGCCAGCGCGACCTGCCGTCCCTGGAGGCGCACGTCTCGGTCGAGCGCCAGCAGATCGAGAACCGTCGCGACTCCGACCTCGAAGCCCGCGCCAAGAAGGCCGAGACCGACCTGGCCGAGCTGGAGGCCGAGGGCGCCAAGGCCGACGTGCGCCGCAAGGTGCGCGAGGGCGCCGAGCGCGAGATGAAGCAGCTGCGCGACCGCGCGCAGCGCGAGCTCGACCGCCTCGACGAGGTGTGGGCCCGCTTCAAGAACCTCAAGGTCCAGGACCTCGAGGGCGACGAGCTGCTCTACCGCGAGCTGCGCGACCGCTTCGGCACCTACTTCTCCGGCTCGATGGGCGCGGCGGCCCTCAAGGACCGCCTGGAGACCTTCGACCTGGCGGAGGAGTCCGAGCGCCTGCGCGAGATCATCCGCACCGGCAAGGGCCAGAAGAAGACCCGTGCGCTGAAGCGCCTCAAGGTCGTCTCCGCGTTCCTGCAGACCACCAACAAGCCCAACGGCATGGTGCTGGACTGCGTCCCGGTCATCCCGCCGGACCTGCGTCCGATGGTGCAGCTGGACGGTGGCCGCTTCGCGACCTCCGACCTGAACGACCTGTACCGCCGCGTCATCAACCGCAACAACCGCCTGAAGCGCCTGCTCGACCTCGGTGCCCCCGAGATCATCGTGAACAACGAGAAGCGCATGCTCCAGGAGGCCGTCGACGCGCTGTTCGACAACGGCCGCCGCGGCCGTCCGGTCACCGGTCCGGGCAACCGCCCGCTGAAGTCCCTCAGCGACATGCTGAAGGGCAAGCAGGGTCGTTTCCGCCAGAACCTGCTCGGCAAGCGAGTCGACTACTCGGCCCGTTCGGTCATCGTCGTCGGCCCGCAGCTCAAGCTGCACCAGTGCGGTCTGCCGAAGGCCATGGCGCTGGAGCTCTTCAAGCCGTTCGTGATGAAGCGCCTGGTCGACCTGAACCACGCGCAGAACATCAAGTCGGCCAAGCGCATGGTCGAGCGTGCCCGCCCGGTCGTGTGGGACGTGCTCGAAGAGGTCATCGCCGAGCACCCGGTCCTGCTGAACCGTGCGCCCACCCTGCACCGCCTCGGCATCCAGGCCTTCGAGCCGCAGCTGGTCGAGGGCAAGGCCATCCAGATCCACCCGCTCGTCTGCACCGCGTTCAACGCGGACTTCGACGGTGACCAGATGGCCGTCCACCTGCCGCTCTCCGCGGAAGCGCAGGCCGAGGCCCGCATCCTGATGCTGTCCTCGAACAACATCCTGAAGCCGGCCGACGGTCGCCCCGTCACCATGCCGACCCAGGACATGGTGCTCGGTCTGTTCTTCCTGACCTCGGACCGCGAGAACGTGAAGGGCGCCGGCCGCACCTTCTCGTCGACCGCCGAGGCGATCATGGCCTTCGACGCCCGCGACCTGGACGTCCAGGCCCCGATCGAGCTGCGCCTGCCGGCCGGCACCGTCCCGCCGCGCGGCTGGACCGCCCCGGTGGACGAGGACGGCCAGTCGACCTGGTACGACGGCGAGCCCTTCCGCCTGACCACCACCCTGGGCCGCGCGCTCTTCAACGAGCTGCTGCCCGAGGACTACCCGTTCGTCGACTACGAGGTGGGCAAGAAGCAGCTCTCCGCGATCGTCAACGACCTGGCGGAGCGCTACCCCAAGGTCGTCGTCGCGGCGACCCTGGACAACCTGAAGGCGGCCGGCTTCCACTGGTCGACCCGCTCGGGTGTCACCGTCTCGATCTCGGACGTCATCGTCCCGCCGAGCAAGCCCCAGATCCTGGAGGGCTTCGAGGCGAAGGCGGAGAAGGTCCAGAAGCAGTACGAGCGCGGTCTGATCACCAACGACGAGCGCAAGCAGGAGCTCGTCGGCATCTGGACCCAGGCGACCAACGAGGTCGCGGACGCCATGGCCGCGAACTTCCCGAAGACGAACCCCATCTTCATGATGGTCGACTCGGGTGCTCGTGGAAACATGATGCAGATGCGCCAGATCGCCGGTATGCGTGGTCTGGTGTCGAACGCCAAGAACGAGACCATCCCGCGACCCATCAAGGCGTCGTTCCGTGAGGGTCTCACCGTGCTGGAGTACTTCATCTCCACCCACGGTGCCCGTAAGGGTCTGGCCGACACCGCCCTCCGTACCGCCGACTCCGGTTACCTCACCCGTCGTCTGGTCGACGTCTCCCAGGACGTCATCATTCGCGAGGAGGACTGCGGCACCGAGCGCGGCCTGAAGCTGGCGATCGGTTCCGTGGGCGCGGACGGCGTGCTGCGCAAGGCCGACGACGTCGAGACCAGCGTGTACGCCCGCATGCTCGCCGAGGACATCACCGTCGACGGCAAGCTGCTGGCCACCGCCAACACCGACCTCGGTGACGTCCTGATCGACGAGCTGATCCGCCACGGCATCGGCGAGGTCAAGACCCGCTCGATCCTGACCTGTGAGTCGGCCGTCGGCACCTGCGCCATGTGCTACGGGCGCTCGCTGGCCACCGGCAAGCTGGTCGACATCGGTGAGGCGGTCGGCATCATCGCCGCCCAGTCCATCGGTGAGCCCGGTACCCAGCTGACCATGCGTACCTTCCACACCGGTGGTGTGGCCGGTGACGACATCACCCAGGGTCTGCCGCGTGTCGTCGAGCTCTTCGAGGCCCGTACCCCCAAGGGTGTGGCCCCGATCTCGGAGGCCGCCGGCCGGGTCCGGATCGAGGACACCGAGAAGACCCGCAAGCTGGTCGTCACGCCGGACGACGGCAGCGACGAGATCGCCTACCCGGTCTCGAAGCGCGTGAAGCTGCTGGTCAGCGAGGGCGAGGCGGTCGAGGTCGGCCAGAAGCTGACCATGGGTGCCACCAACCCGCACGACGTCCTGCGCATCATGGGCCAGCGTGCCGTCCAGGTCCACCTGGTCGCCGAGGTCCAGAAGGTCTACAACTCGCAGGGTGTGTCGATCCACGACAAGCACATCGAGATCATCATCCGGCAGATGCTCCGCCGCGTGACGATCATCGAGTCGGGCGACGCCGAGCTGCTGCCCGGTGAGCTGGTCGAGCGCGGTCGCTTCGAGCAGGAGAACCGCCGCGTCGTCGCCGAGGGCGGTCACCCCGCCTCCGGCCGTCCGCAGCTGATGGGTATCACCAAGGCCTCGCTGGCCACCGAGTCCTGGCTGTCGGCCGCCTCCTTCCAGGAGACGACCCGGGTCCTCACCGACGCGGCGATCCACGCCAAGTCGGACCCGCTGCTGGGCCTCAAGGAGAACGTCATCCTCGGTAAGCTCATCCCGGCCGGTACGGGTCTGCCCCGCTACCGCAACATCCGGGTCGAGCCGACCGAGGAGGCCAAGGCCGCGATGTACTCGGCCGTCGGCTACGACGACTACGACCTGTCGCCCTTCGGCGCCGGCTCCGGCCAGGCGGTCCCGCTGGACGACTACGACTACGGCCCGTACACCGGCTGAGTCACCTCCCGGCCCGACGACGGGCCCGGACCGCATGGGCGGTCACCCCGCACGGGGTGGCCGCCCTGCGGCGTTCCCGGCCCCTCGGCCGAGCGCCGCAGGGGGCCGGAAGGAAACCCGGTTAGGACATTCGGCCGGAGTCGCGTAGAGTCGTGTTCACCGACGCGGGGTGGAGCAGCTCGGTAGCTCGCTGGGCTCATAACCCAGAGGTCGCAGGTTCAAATCCTGTCCCCGCTACTCGTTCGAAGGGCCTGGAGGCATCAAGCCTCCGGGCCCTTCGGCGTTCCGTCCCGCTTGCCGCCTGCTCGCGCTCGCCCCGCGCGCCGTCCTGGCCTGAAGTACGCGTCCTGGCCCGAAGTGTGCCCCGGCCCGGCGCACCCGGATTTTCGGTGGCCGTGGGCGGGGCGCCGCCCGTACCGTCCGGGGTATGAACGCGAAGCGCCCCCTGATCGCCGTCCTGACCGGCGCGGGCATCTCGACGGACTCCGGAATCCCCGACTACCGCGGCCCGCAGGGGCTGTGGCAGAAGGACCCGTCGGCCCAGGAGCTGGTCACCATCGGGCCGTACCGGGACGACCCGGAGGTGCGCCGGCGGGCCTGGCGGATGCGTCTGGAGACGGGCGCACTGGCCGCCGAGCCGAACGCCGGGCACCGGGCGCTGGTCGACCTGGAGCGTTCCGGGCTGCCGCTGAGGGTGCTCACCCAGAACATCGACGGGCTGCACCAGAAGTCCGGGCTGACCGCCCGCAAGGTGCTCGAACTGCACGGCAACGCACGGGAGACGCAGTGCCTGCGCTGCCGGGTGGTCGGTTCGATGGCGGAGGCTCTGGACCGGGTCGGGGCGGGCGAGCCGGACCCGGCGTGCCGGGAGTGCGGGGGGATCCTCAAGCCGCGCATCGTGATGTTCGGCGAGAACCTGGACCCGGAGGTGCTCGGGCAGGCCGACTCGGTCGCCCGGGCCTGCGACGTGTTCATCGCGATCGGGACCAGTCTGCAGGTGTTCCCGGTGGCGGCGCTGCCGTACAACGCGGTGAGGACCGGGGCGAAGCTGATCATCGTGAACGCCGAGCCGACGCCGTACGACGAGGCGGCGGCCGAGGTGATCCGGGAGCCGATCTCCCAGGCGCTGCCCGGGCTGGTGCGCCGACTTGTCCTGGAGCGGGCCTGAGCAGGAGCCGGAAGGGTCATATTCCCGGACGTACCGCGTGCGTACGATGATCTTTCCGGCTTCCCCCCTCATGGCCTGGAGTGATCGACCGATGACGACGACGGCGAAGTTCGACCCCTGGTCGGCGGCGTTCGTGGCCCACCCGTACGACGCGTACGCCGAACTGCGCGAGCAGGCGCCGGTGACGTACTTCGAGCCGACGAACCAGTGGCTGGTCTCGCGCCACGAGGACGTCAGCGCCCTGCTGCGCGACCGGCGGCTGGGCCGCACCTACACCCACCGCTTCAGCCACGCGGAGTTCGGCCGCCCCGAGCCCGATCCGGCGCACGAGCCCTTCCACACCCTGAACGACCACGGGCTGCTGGACCTGGAAGGGCCGGACCACACCCGGCTGCGCCGGCTGGTCTCCAAGGCCTTCACTCCGCGCATGGTCGAGGGCCTGCGCCCCACCGTGCAGCGGCTGGCCGGCGAGCTGGTCGACGAACTGCTCGCGGCCGGCGGCGGCGACCTGATCGCCACCGTCGCCGAGCCGCTGCCGGTCGCCGTGATCGCCGAGATGCTCGGCGTGCCGGAGGGCGACCGGTACCTGCTGCGGCCGTGGTCCGCCGACATCACCGGGATGTTCGAGCTCAACCCGACCGAGGAGGCCGCCCGCCGGGCCGTCACCGCGAGCATCGAGTTCTCCGACTACCTGCGCACCCTGATCCGCGAGCGCCGGGCGAACCCGGGGACGGACCTGATCAGCGCGCTGATCCAGGCCCAGGAGGGCTCCGACGCGCTCAGCGAGCAGGAGATGATCTCCACCTGCGTGCTGCTGCTCAACGCCGGCCACGAGGCGACCGTCAACACCACCGGCAACGGCTGGTGGGCGCTGTTCCGCAACCCCGGGGAGCTCGCCCGGCTGCGCGGCTCGGTGGACGAGCTGCTGCCCACCGCCATCGAGGAGCTGATGCGCTGGGACACCCCGCTGCAGATGTTCGAGCGCTGGGTGCTGGAGGACATCGAGGTCCGCGGCGTCACCATCCCGCGCGGCGCCGAGATCGCCCTGCTCTTCGGCTCCGCCAACCGCGACCCGGAGCGCTTCGCCGACCCGGACCGCCTCGACCTCGGCCGCACCGACAACCCGCACATCACCTTCGGCGCCGGAATCCACTTCTGCCTCGGCGCCCCGCTTGCCAGACTGGAGCTCACCGAGTCCTACGGCACGCTGCTGCGCCGGGCCCCGGGCCTGCGGCTGGTCCGCGAGCCCGAGTGGAACCCGGGCTACGTGATCCGCGGGCTCAAGGAACTGCTGGTCGAGGTGTAGCGAGTGGAGGGGGAGCGGCCGTGGGCAAGGCGACGGGGGCGCTGCTGGGGCTGGCGATCGGGGACGCGATCGGCCGGGTGACCGAGTTCAAGAGCGTCGAGCAGATCGCCGCCGACCACCCGGACTGGCGGCGGCTCCCGCTGCCGCAGCGGGCGCTGGTCACCGACGACACCCAGATGACCCTCGCCCTGGCCCGCGGCCTGCGCACCGGCCTGGCGCGCGGGCCGCTGACGCCCCTGCGGCTGGAGCGACCGGTCCGCGAGGAGTTCGTCGACTGGTGGCGCTCCCCGCAGAACAACCGCGCCCCCGGCATGACCTGCCTGCGCGCCTGCGAGCGGCTCAGCCACGCGCAGTACCGCTGGCAGCAGGCCAGCGACGTCGGCTCCAAGGGCTGCGGCGCCAACATGCGGGTCGCCCCGATCGGGCTGGTCCGCGACCTGGACGCCCGGCAGCACTCCGGCGCCGCCCAGCTCCAGTCCGCGCTCACCCACGGCCACCCCACCGCGCTCGCCGCCGGCGACCTCACCGCGTACGCCGTCCGCAAGCTCGCCGAGGGCCTGCCGCCGGCCGGTCTGCCCGCGGTGCTGCGGGCGTACGCGACGGCGAGCCGCGAGCGGTACGACGAGTTCTGGCTCGGCGACCTCGCCGACCGCTGGTACGGCAGCTCCCCGCAGGCCGTCATCGCCCGCGGCTGGGACGACTGCCTCAAGGTGCTCGACCAGCTGGACGCCGCGCTCGCCGCCCCCGACGTCGAGGCCGACCCGTGCCTGGCCACCGGCGAGGGCTGGGTCGCCGAGGAGGCCTTCGGCACCGGTCTGCTCTGCTTCCTGCTGCTGCCGGGCGACCCGGTGGCGGCCGTCCGCCGGGCCGCGTACTCCAGCGGCGACTCCGACTCGCTGGCCTGCCTGACCGGCGCCTTCGCGGGCGCCCACCACGGCGAGGCGGCCTGGCCGGCCGACTGGGTGGAGCGGATCGAGCACCGGGACGAACTGCTGGAGTTCGGGGCGCTCTGGGACTGATCCGGGGCGCTCCGGGCCGGACGGAACCGGGCTTCGGGGCGGCGCGTCGAAGGGCCATGACGAACCGCAGCACCGCAACCCGCCGCACCCTCCGCCGCCCGGCGGCGCTGCTCCTCGCGGCCGCGCTCGCCACACCGCTGCTCGCCGGCTGCGGCAGCACCGGAGCCGCCGCGCCCGTGGAGCTCCGGGCCTCCGGGCCCGCGAGCCGGCCGCCCGTCGACCCGGCCCAGGTGGCCGCCACCGCGACCGCCACCGACGCCTTCGGCCTGGACCTCCTGCACGCCCTGACCACCCAGCCGGACGCCGCCGGGAGCAACCTCGTGGTCTCCCCGTCCGGCCTGGCCACCCTGCTCGCCATGCTGCTGCCCGGCGCCCGCGGCACCACCGCCGACGAACTGGCCAAGGCCCTGCACACCGGGCTCAGCCCCCAGCAGTACGCGTTCGCCACCGGCGCGCTGAACCGGCCGGTCCCGGCCACCGACAAGCTCACCCTGCGCCGCAGCGACGACGTCTGGACGCAGCAGGGCCTGGCCGTCGCACCGGACTACCTGGCCACCCTCGCCGCCGCCTTCGACACCGGCGTGCACCAGGCCGACTTCGCCAAGGACCCGGACGGGGCCCGCAGGACCGTCAACGCGGCCGTGGAGAAGGCCACCGACGGCCGGATCAAGGACCTGTTCGGCCGGGACGCGATCACCCCGAACACCCGGCTGGTGCTCACCGACGCGCTCTACCTCAAGGCCGCGTGGGCCTCCGCCTTCAAGCCCTCGCACACCGCCGACCGCCCGTTCCACAAGCTCGACGGCTCCGCCCCGGCCGTCCCCACGATGGCGCAGACCGGGGACTTCAAGTACGCCGACGGCTCCGGCGGGATCGTCGGCGAGCCCTGGCAGGCCGTCGAACTGCCGTACGCGGACGGCGGGTTGGTGATGGACCTGATCGTCCCCGCGCAGGGGGGCTTCGCCGCCTTCGCCAAGGGCCTGGACCAGCCCCAGCTCGACCGGATCCTCGGCGCCCTCGCCGAGCGGCAGGTCGACCTCCAACTGCCGCGCTTCCACTTCGGCACCTCGAAGGAGCTCACCCCCGCGCTGCGGGCGCTCGGCGTGCAGGCGGCCTTCGACCAGGCCGACTTCGGCGGCATCGTCAAGGACCCGCTGGTCGTCGGCACGGTGGTGCAGAAGGCCACCATCGAGGTCGGCGAGGACGGTACGGTCGCGGCGGCCGGCAGCGGTGCCGGGCTGGACGCGGTGGCGGCACCGAACGCCGACCG
Organism: Kitasatospora sp. NPDC101235; assembly: GCF_044767505.1. Classification (NCBI taxonomy): domain Bacteria; kingdom Bacillati; phylum Actinomycetota; class Actinomycetes; order Kitasatosporales; family Streptomycetaceae; genus Kitasatospora; species Kitasatospora sp. NPDC101235. The sequence continues at coordinate 222,481 of NZ_JBIWNZ010000003.1, read as the reverse complement.
GTCGGTCCAGGTGCACCTCGACCGGCCGTTCCTGTTCCTGATCCGGGACGCCCGGGGCGGAGCGCCGCTGTTCCTCGGCCAGGTCACCGATCCGCAGGCCCGGTAGGACCGTGGCCCGGGCGGCTCACCAGGCCGGGTAGCGCCCGCCGAGTCCCGGATGCAGCGGGTCGCGGCTGCCGAACAGCACCAGCAGGTCGTCCGCGACCTGCCGCAGCTCCGTCCGGCCCTCGACCGCTCCGGCCCACTCGGCGGGCAGCGCGGCGGCGCCGTACGCGGCCCCGACCAGGTTGCCGCAGACCGCGCCCGTCGAGTCGCTGTCCCCGGAGTGGTTCACCGACAGCAGCAGCGCGGTGCGCACCGGGTCGGGGTCCAGGGTGGCCGCCAGCAGTGAGTACACCGCGATGGCCAGGCACTCCTCGGCGGTCCAGCCGAGCCCGACCCGCTCCACCGTCTCCGCCGCAGGCTCGGCCTCCTGGGCGAGCCGCACCGCCCGGGCCAGCGCCTGGACGGTCTCCTTGGAACTCGGCAGCTCGCGGATCTGCTCCACCGTCTCGCCGACCGCCGCCCACGGCTCGGTGCCGCCCGCGAGCCGCTCGACCAGTGCCGCGAAGGCGCCCGCCGCGAGGTAACCGGTCGGGTGGCCGTGGGTGAGCTGGGCGCACTGGACCGCCAGCCCGAAGGACTGCTCGACACCCAGCCGGGCCAGCCCGAACGGCGCCGAGCGCATCACCGTGCCGCAGCCCTTGGAGCCCGGGTTGACCGGCCCGTTCAGCCCGATCGCGGACGGCGCCTCGAACACCGGGTGCTCGGACACCCCGCTCAGGCAGGCGTTGCCCGGCGCCCGCCGTGCGTACAGGAAGGGCCGGCTCAGCAGCCAGCCGTCGTAGGGGCGGGGCTGCGGCTCGGCGTCCGGCGAGGGCTGGTACTGGGTCAGCAGCCAGCGCCGGTAGGCGCCGTGCACGGCCTCCGGCACCGAGCCGCCGCCGCCCGTCCAGCCGCGGACGAAGCCGCGGATCAGGCCCTCGGCGGTGAACAGCGTCATCTGGGTGTCGTCGGTGACCTCGACCGGCCCGGGCCCGGTCGGCAGCCCGGTCACGCCCTGCGGTCCGTACCGGCCCTGGATCTGGTGGAGCTGCTGGAACTCCACCGGCCAGCCCAGCGCATCGCCGATCGCTCCGCCGAGCAGCGCTCCGCGCACCCGGTCCCGGTACCCCGACTCCGCCGCCGGTTCCGTCACGTCGAATCCCCCTTCGTTCGTGGCGGACTACGTTCTATCAGGTCGCTCCGTGACCCGCCCTACCGGCGGATCGCCCCGGCGCGCCCGTGCAGCGCGGCCCGGTCGGCGGCGGCGCGTCCGGCCGCCCAGCCGACGCCGTCGCTGACCCGCACCCGCTGCGAGACCAGCTTCGGGAACAGCCGGCCGACCTCCTCGTCCACCGCCTCGGAGCGGGCGGCGAGTGCGGGCAGCAGCCGCTCGTCGGGCAGCAGCTGCTCCTCGGTGCCGTCCTCGCGCAGGTGCCGCCCGGCCGCGGCGGCGCTGGTGGCTCGATCGGTCGCGGCGGTCAGCCGCTCGCGGATCCGCGCCGCGTACGCGACCAGGAAGGACTGTCGGAAGGCCTTGCTGCGCGAGTCCTTGCGGGAGCCCGCCTTGTTGAGCGCGTGGGTGGCCTGCACCAGCAGCGAGGTGTACAGCAGCTCGACGCCGTCCAGGTCGCCGTCGAAGCCGACCACGGTGCAGAAGCCGAACTCCTTCGCCCACACCACCCGGCACCGGTTGGCCGCCGCGACCGCGTCCAGCAGCATCGTCTTGGGGCCCTCGTACGGGTTGTCCACCCCGATCCGCAGCGCCGCCGGGGTGTCGCGGTCGGCGCCGGCCACGGCCAGCAGCGCCTCGTCGATGCTGTGCTGGGCCATCAGCTGCTGGGCCTTGGCGGTCAGCGCCTCGGCCTCCTCCGGGTACTCGGTGGACTCGGCCTTGGCCAGCAGCGCCCGGATCCGCGCGAGCATCCGCGGCTCGCCGGTCACCGGCGCCGAGCGCTGCGGCCGCACGGTCTGCCCGGGGGCGGGCCCCACCGGGGCGATCGGCGGCAGCCGGCCCCAGGTGCGCAGCAGCTCCAGGACGGCGGTGGCGAGCGCGAAGCGGTCCAGCCGGTGCCGGTGGGCGAAGGCGCCGAGGTACTCCTCGTCGCCGGGCCACCACACCTCGGTCTCCAGCTCGCGCAGCTGCTCCCGCCAGCGCCGGTCCAGGGCGGCCGCGGGGTGGCGGCGGCCCTCGGCGGCGATCAGGTCCACCGCGAGGGCCAGGTGGACGGGTTTCAGCTCGCGCCGCACCACCCGGGCCAGGTCGGCGGGCCGCCATCCGGCGGACCAGCAGCGGCCGACGGCGGTGTCCGCGTGGCCGAGCAGCGCCCGGCTGACCTCCGGCCACTGCCCGGCCGAGGCGGCCAGCAGCGAGGCCCCGGTGTCCAGGGCGAGGTCCAGTGCGTCATCCGGGGCCGTCAGCACCGACCGCACCGCCTGCTCCAGCAGCGGCCCGGCGGTCCCGGTCTGCTGCGCGCGCTTGCCCACGGTGTGTCCCTGCTCTCCTCGACGGTCCGGCCTCCTACCCATGATGCCGGAGCCGCGGCGAGGACCGTCCGGCGAGCAGGCCGCCGAACCGTTTCACCGGGCGGGCGGGTTCCCCCGCTGCCCGGCGAAACGGTTCGGCTCGGCGGCAGCCCGGCTCAGCGCTCGATGGCCTTGGCCAGGATCTCCGGCGTGCGCTCCAGCAGCCGGCCCGCCGCCAGCCGCACGCCCAGCGTCGCGACCAGGGCGCCGTACAGCGGGCCGATCAGCAGCACCGGCCAGCTCGGCCCGTCCGAGATCAGCGCCCAGGCGAGGTAGCCGCCGACCGGCAGCGCCAGCACCGCGACGCCGAGCATCGAGCCGAACTGGTTGAGCAGGATCAGCCCGCCCTGCCCCGGGGCGGCGTTGCGCATCGGGTTGCTGTCGGCCGGCATGGTGTACGGCGCCAGCACGCTGAACATCGAGCCCAGCGCGATCCCGCAGCCGAGCATCGTCAGCGCCAGGCCGAGCGCGGACGGCAGCTCGCTCCACCGGCCGGTGACGGCCGCCAGCACCAGTCCGAGCACCACCGTCACCGGGACGGCGTACGACAGCACCGCGTACGCCCGGCCGCGCAGCTCGGACCGGGCGTCGGCCGGGGTGCGCAGGGTGGCGGCGACCATCCAGAACGCCGAGCCGTCCATGCCGAACAGGTTGAGCATCTGCAGCCCGAGGAACACCCCGGTCATCGCCAGCAGGTAGACGCTCGCCCAGCCCTGAACCATCGACAGCACGCAGATCACCAGCGTCATCCCGATGCTGGTGAACAGCGCCGCCTTGGCCCGCGGCTCGCGCCAGGCGTACCGCAGGTGGCGCTGCATCACCGCGCCGGTCCGGCCCTGGGGCAGGAAGCCCCAGCCGCGCGCCTTCTGCACCCCGCGGGCCACCTCCAGGGTGGAGGAGTCGGCGGTGACCATCAGCTCCTGCAGGCTCCGCTGCCACCAGCGCAGCAGCAGCGCCAGCAGTGCGGCGGCCGCGGCGAGCTGGAGCAGCGCCGCCCCGTACCGGCCCTCGCCGACGGTGCGCGGCGCGTCCGCCGCGCTGATCGGGGGGATCCAGCGCAGCACCGAGGCGATCGGCTTCAGCGGGCTGAGGTCGATCGGCCCGCCCCGGCGGCCGAGGATGCTCTGCGAGCCGACGTTGGCGACCTGCACCAGCAGTGCGAAGGCCAGCCCGCCGAAGATCGCGAAGTCCTTGCCGCGCCGGCTGGAGAGCATCCGGGCGTTGCCCGCCGCGACCGCCCGGGAGAGCGTGACCAGACAGAGCACCGCGAGCGGCACGCCGAGCACGGCGACCGCGGCCGAGGCGCCGCCGGCCGCGCCGGCCAGCACTGCGCCGGTCACCAGCACCAGGCTGATCAGCGGCCCCGGCCCGATCAGCGCGGCCAGCAGCGAGCCGCGCAGCAGCGGGCCGGGCCGCAGCGGCAGCATGGTCAGCCGGGTCGGGTCGGCGCTCTCGTCGCTGGAGAAGAGGAACAGCGGCAGCGCGGCCCAGCCCAGGGTCAGCACGCCGAGCAGCATCACCCCGGCGTCCCCGGAGCCTTCGTGCCGCCCGTTCAGCGCGGTCATGCCGACGGCGATGCCGGCCGCGAAGGCCAGGCCCACCATGGCGCCGATCACGTAGACGGCGGTCCGGCCGGGGCTGCGCCGCAGCCCGTTGCGCAGCAGCCGCAGCTTGAGCGCCACCAGGGCGCGGACGACCGTCCGCCCGTCGGGCACCGAGGCCGTACTCATGCGCCCACCTCGCTCCGCTCGGCAGGGGCATTCGCCCGCACGCACCTTTCGACGGTGACCTCGCTCCGCTCGCTCACCGTGCGCCCCCGGCCTGCCCGCCGCCGAGCCAGCCGAGCGCCTGCCCGTCGTCCTCGCGCACGCCGATCAGGTCCAGGAAGGCCTCGTGCAGGCTGCGCCCGCCCCGTACGGAGTCCAGCGGACCCTGGGCTATCACCCGGCCGGCGTTGACCACCGCGACCCAGTCGCAGAGCTGCTCGACCAGCTCCATCACGTGGCTGGAGAAGACCACCGTGGAACCGGCCGCCGCGTACCGCTTGAGCACGCCGCGGATGGTCTGGGCGGAGACCGGGTCGACGCCCTCGAAGGGCTCGTCCAGGAACAGCACGTCGGGGTTGTGCAGCAGCGCGGCGGCCAGACCGATCTTCTTGCGCATGCCGGTGGAGTAGTCGGCGACCAGCTTGTCGGCGTCCCGGCCGAGGTCCAGGACGGTCAGCAGCTCCTCGGCCCGCCGGTCCACCTCGGCGCCGGGCAGGCCGCGCAGCCGCCCGGTGTACTGGAGCAGCTCGCGCCCGCTGAGCCGCTCGAACATCCGCAGGCCCTCGGGCAGGATGCCGATCCGGGCCTTGACCGTGACCGGGTCCGCCCACACGTCGCTGCCGTGCACCAGGACGGTGCCCTGGTCGGGCCGGAGCAGCCCGGTGACCATCGACAGCGTGGTCGTCTTGCCGGCGCCGTTCGGCCCGACCAGGCCGATGAACGCCCCGGCCGGCAGCTCCAGGCTCAGCCCGGCCACGGCGGCTTGGGCGCCGAAGTGCTTCCAGAGCCCCTGGATGCTGACGGCGGACGGGGTTCCCGGCCCGGGGAGGTCGGAGGACGGCGGCGCTGACGCCTGCATGGCGGCCTTCTCTGCTCTCGTAGTGGTGAAAAGTCCTGGTGGAGGGTTTCTCGGGGCCAGCCTGTCACTGCTCGAACAGGCTGTCGCCCGAGTTGAGCATCCCCTGAGTGTGCCCGCCGAACGGGTGAGGCACGCCGGGCCGGCATCCGCATCCCGGCGGCTGCCGGCCCGATTTGGCAACTACTCAGCTCGGCTGTTCGTCCTGCACCATGAGGAAGCAGTGACGTGCGCGGGGATGCCGCGCTACCGGGAGGTGGCGGATGTCCGTACAACCATGGGGCGAGCCTGGTTCCGGCAATCCGCCCGGCAAGTGGCCGGCGGGGGACCGGCAGCCCGCGCCCGCGGCGGCGTCGCAGGCCGTGATGCGGGCGGGCCACGCGGACCGGGACCGGACGATCGACGTGCTCAAGGCTGCGTTCGCCGAGGGGCGGCTCTCCGCCCAGGAGTACGAGCAGCGCCACGAGGCGGTGGCCGCTTCGCAGACCTACGGCCAGCTGGCCGCGCTGGTGGCCGACCTGCCCTCCGGACCGATGGCGGTGCCGCCGGTCGCCGTGCAGCCCATCCCGGCGACCTTCCTCCAGCCCCCTCCGCCTGCGCCCCGACCCGTCAATGTGCTCGCGGTCACCTCGCTGGCGCTCGGAGTGTTCGGCTTCTCCCTGCCCGCCGTGATCACCGGCCACATCGCCCGGTCACAGATCCGCCGCCGCGACATGAACGGTGACTGGGCGGCCGTCGCCGGTCTGGTCGTCGGCTATGCGGGCACTGCGCTCTGGACCTTGATGATCATGCTGGGTACCGTCGCCGCCGTCGCCGGAGCGCACTGAACCTGCCCGACTCACGGACCGTCATCGGGAGGGCGCCATTAGTCCCTCGGGGCTCCGTTCGGTACGGTCTTCTCGTCCATGGCTGACGCTGCCTGTTGCATCTCGTCGACGCGAGCACCCACCACGCCCGGCCATGGGTGCCGCACGCCGAGTTCGGACCGACCCCGAAGGCCCATTTCCAAATGATGATCACTGCCGTCAAGAGCATCGCCGAGCGGCTCGCGTCCTCGCCCCGGCGGCTGTGGGCGGGCGCGTTCGCGATCCTGTTCGCGCTGAGTGCGTCCTGGGCGCTGGCGACTCCGATCGGCGGCGCGCCGGACGAACCCGCGCACCTCATCCGGGCGGCCGCGGTCGCGCGGGGCCAGGTCAACGGCACCGAGGTCATGGTCCCGCACGAGGTCGGCGGGATCAAAGGCCACTGGGCCGAGAGCGGGGTCGAGCTCCCGCGGATCTACGAGGACCTGGCGGAGACCCATCTCTGCTACGCCTTCAAGCCCTGGCAGTCGGCCGACTGCGCACCCGCGCTCAAGCACAGCCCCGGGACGGCCGAGGTGACCACGTCGGCGGGCCGCTACCACCCGGCGTACTACTTCGCCGTCGGCTGGCCCAGCCTGCTGCTCCCGGGCAAGACGGCCTTCTACCTGATGCGCCTGATGTCGGCCGCGATCTGCTCCGCCCTGGCGGCGAGTGCGGTGGTCACGGCGGCGGAGTGGCGTCGGCGTTCCTTCACCCTGTTCGGGGTGGTGGCGGCCACCACCCCGATGTCACTGTTCATGTTCGGTGTGGTCAACCCGAACGGCCCGGAGATCGCCGCGAGCATCCTGGTCTGGAGCGCTGCCGTGGCGCTGCTGATGAACCCGGACCCGGAACTCCTGAACCGCCGCCTTGCCCGGCTCGGCATCGGTGCGGTGGTGCTGATCAGCATCCGGCCGCTGGGCCTGATCTGGTTGCCCGGGGCGGTCTTCTTCGCCCTGCTGCTCGGAAGCAGGGACGCGCTGCGCGCGGTCCTGCGTCACCGGACGACCTGGGTCTGGGGCGGTGTGGCCCTGGTCACGGCCGGCCTGGCCCTCCTCTGGTCCTCGACCCACCCTGACCACTCGGTCTTCAACAGTAATCTCACTCCGCTGGCCGCGGCTCGTAAGACCTTCGACAACGGTCTGACGTACATCAAGCAGATGATCGGTTACTTCGGCTGGCTGGACGCCGAGCCGCCGGCCGCGACGCTGCTGCTGTGGAGCGGCGTGGTGGTCGCCCTGGTGCTGCTCGCGCTCTGCTACGCGCGGCGTCGGGACGCACTGGCCGTCCTGGGGGTCCTCGCCGGGATCGTCGTCATACCGCTGGTGGCCCAGGCCATGCAGGCGCGGGAGCTCGGCATGATCTGGCAGGGCCGCTACCTGCTGCCGTTCGCCGTCGGGCTGCCGATCGTCTGCGCCGCGGTCTGCCACGAGCGGCTGCCGGGCGGTTTCGCCTGGCGCCGGCTGCTGATGCTCTGCTCCGGCGCGCTCGCCGTGGCCGACTTCGCGGGGTTCTTCTGGGCGCTGCGCCGCATGACGGTCAGCAACGGTGGCTCGTTCTTCATCAGCCCGGCCCACTGGTCGCCGCCGGTGGGCTGGCAGCCCTGCGTGCTGGTGTACGCGGTGGCCGTGGTGGCGCTGGGGCTGCTCGTCGCCGTGCCGGACAGGCAGGGGGCGGACCGGCAGCAGGACGCGTCGCCGGCCGGGCCCTCCGAGGACGGTGACGACGGTGGGAGCGCCCAGCTCGCCGCTGTTCGTGTGCAGGCGTAAGGTTTCGCGGTGCGGGGGGTTCTCGGCCATGGTATGGGCGCCGCCCGCGTCGGTTCCCGTCCCGTTTCGAGTCCAAGCCCCGCGACCTGCGGCGTTGCATTTGTTTTGACCGCGCCCGATGCGCTAGGTACGCTCTGACCTTGTGCCTGGGGTGTCCCCGGGTCCTTGTGCGTGCATGCACACCGGTCGCCGCGCCGAGCCGGAGCGCTTCCCAGCGCGCCGCGCGTAGAGCGCCGTCGCTGTACATCAGCTCATGGGATTCCGTGTCGTAACAAGCCCAACACACCCGACCGCGTGGGTCGACCACGGGGCCGTGTGCGAGGGAGACGCCGCAGGTTAGTTCCACCAAGCCTTGGCACACAGAAAACGGAGAAACGGTGCCTACGATCCAGCAGCTGGTCCGAAAGGGCCGGCAGGACAAGGTCGAGAAGAACAAGACTCCCGCGCTGAAGGGCTCCCCGCAGCGCCGTGGGGTCTGCACGCGTGTGTACACGACCACCCCGAAGAAGCCGAACTCGGCTCTCCGCAAGGTCGCCCGTGTGCGCCTCACCAGCGGGATCGAGGTCACCGCTTACATCCCGGGCGAGGGCCACAACCTGCAGGAGCACTCCATCGTGCTGGTGCGCGGTGGTCGTGTGAAGGACCTTCCTGGTGTCCGCTACAAGATCATCCGCGGTTCGCTTGACACCCAGGGTGTCAAGAACCGCAAGCAGGCCCGCAGCCGCTACGGCGCCAAGAAGGAGAAGTAAGAATGCCTCGTAAGGGCCCCGCCCCGAAGCGCCCGGTCATCATCGACCCGGTTTACGGCTCCCCGGTCGTCACCCAGCTGGTCAACAAGATCCTGCTGCACGGCAAGCGCTCCACCGCCGAGCGGATCGTCTACGGCGCCCTCGAGGGCGTCCGCGACAAGACCGGCTCGGACCCGGTCGTCACGCTGAAGCGCGCGCTGGAGAACGTCAAGCCGGCCCTCGAGGTCAAGTCCCGCCGTGTCGGTGGCGCGACCTACCAGGTTCCGGTCGAGGTCCGTCCGGGCCGCGCCAGCACCCTGGCGCTGCGCTGGATGGTCGGTTACTCCCGCGCCCGTCGCGAGAAGACCATGACCGAGCGCCTGATGAACGAGATCCTCGACGCCAGCAACGGCCTGGGCGCTTCCGTGAAGCGTCGCGAGGACACCCACAAGATGGCCGAGTCCAACAAGGCCTTCGCGCACTACCGCTGGTAGTCCGTACCCCGTCACTAGACAGAGAGAGAACGAGCCACCATGGCTGCAACCTCCCTTGACCTCGCCAGGGTCCGCAACATCGGGATCATGGCGCACATCGACGCGGGCAAGACCACCACCACCGAGCGGATCCTGTTCTACACCGGTGTCTCGTACAAGATCGGTGAGGTCCACGATGGCGCTGCCACCATGGACTGGATGGAGCAGGAGCAGGAGCGCGGCATCACGATCACGTCGGCCGCGACGACCTGTCACTGGACGGTCGACGACGTCGACAACACCATCAACATCATCGACACCCCGGGTCACGTCGACTTCACCGTCGAGGTGGAGCGTTCGCTGCGCGTCCTCGACGGTGCCGTGACGGTGTTCGACGGTGTCGCTGGTGTCGAGCCCCAGTCCGAGACCGTGTGGCGGCAGGCTGACCGCTACGGCGTCCCGCGCATCTGCTTCATCAACAAGCTGGACCGCACGGGCGCGAACTTCTTCTTCTGCGTGCAGACCATCGTGGACCGCCTCGGCGCCACCCCGCTGGTCATGCAGCTCCCGATCGGTGCCGAGTCGGACTTCCAGGGCGTTGTCGACCTGGTCCGCATGAAGGCTCTGGTCTGGTCCGCCGAGGCCGCCAAGGGCGAGATGTACGACGTCGTCGACATCCCGGCCGAGCTGCAGGAGCAGGCCGCGGAGTACCGCGAGGCGCTGATCGACACCGTCTCGAACGTCAGCGACGAGATCATGGAGCTCGCCCTCGAGGGCGAGGAGATCCCGGTCGAGCTGCTGCAGGACGCGATCCGCAAGGGCACCCTGAACTCGGACTTCACCCCGATCTTCTGCGGTACCGCCTTCAAGAACAAGGGCGTTCAGCCCCTGCTCGACGCGGTCGTCAAGTACCTGCCGTCGCCGCTGGACATCGAGTCCATCGAGGGCACCAAGCCCAACGACCCGGACACCAAGATCTCCCGCAAGGCGTCGGACGACGAGCCGCTGTCCGCGCTGGCGTTCAAGATCATGTCCGACCCGCACCTGGGCAAGCTCACCTTCGTCCGGATCTACTCCGGCCGCCTGGAGTCCGGCACCTCGGTGCTGAACGCCGTGAAGGGCAAGAAGGAGCGCATCGGCAAGATCTACCGCATGCACGCGAACAAGCGTGAGGAGATCGAGTCGGTGGGCGCCGGCGACATCGTCGCCGTCATGGGCCTGAAGCAGACCACCACCGGTGAGACGCTGGCCGACGAGAAGAACCCGGTCATCCTGGAGTCCATGGACTTCCCGGCCCCGGTCATCCGCGTCGCCATCGAGCCCAAGTCCAAGGGTGACCAGGAGAAGCTGGGTGTCGCCATCCAGCGTCTCGCCGAGGAGGACCCGTCCTTCCAGGTCAACACGGACGAGGAGACCGGCCAGACCATCATCGCGGGTATGGGCGAGCTGCACCTCGAGGTGCTCGTCGACCGTATGCGCCGTGAGTTCAAGGTCGAGGCCAACGTCGGCAAGCCGCAGGTCGCGTACCGCGAGACCATCCGCCAGGCGGTCGAGCGCATCGACTACACCCACAAGAAGCAGACCGGTGGTTCCGGTCAGTTCGCCAAGGTGCAGATCGCGATCGAGCCGCTCGAGCAGGCCGAGGGCTACGAGTTCGTCAACAAGGTCACCGGTGGCCGCGTTCCGCGCGAGTACATCCCGTCGGTCGACGCCGGTTGCCAGGAGGCCATGGAGTTCGGTGTCCTCGCCGGCTACCCGCTCCAGGGTGTCCGCGTGAGCCTGCTGGACGGCCAGTCGCACGACGTCGACTCCTCCGAGCTCGCGTTCAAGATCGCCGGTTCGATGGCCTTCAAGGAAGGCGCGAGGAAGGCCAAGCCGGTCCTCCTCGAGCCGATGATGGCCGTCGAGGTCACCACGCCCGAGGACTACATGGGCGACGTGATCGGCGACATCAACTCTCGCCGTGGCCAGATCCGGTCCATGGACGAGCGTCACGGTGCCCGCGTCGTCACGGCGCTGGTGCCCCTCTCCGAGATGTTCGGCTACGTCGGTGACCTGCGCAGCAAGACCTCTGGTCGCGCGAGCTACTCGATGCAGTTCGACTCGTACGCCGAGGTTCCGAAGAACGTGGCGGACGACATCATCGCCAAGGCCAAGGGCGAGTGACGTCCCGATATTCGGGACGATAGCGAAGCCTTTAGGCTATTAGGAGGCAACCCGGGAGGATCCGGTCGGATCCTCCCGGGGCCTCCGGCCCCCCCTACCAGCGGGACGGCACGGGGTGTCCTGCGGACAACCCGCACCAAAACCGATCAAGACCAACTGACGTCACCACGGCGTACAGGAACTGTCCTCAGGAGGACTCAGTGGCGAAGGCGAAGTTCGAGCGGACGAAGCCCCACGTCAACATCGGCACCATCGGTCACATCGACCACGGCAAGACCACGCTGACTGCGGCCATCACCAAGGTGCTGCACGACGCGTACCCGGACCTGAACCCCTTCACGCCGTTCGACCAGATCGACAAGGCCCCGGAGGAGCGTCAGCGCGGTATCACCATCTCGATCGCGCACGTCGAGTACCAGACCGAGGACCGTCACTACGCGCACGTCGACTGCCCGGGTCACGCTGACTACATCAAGAACATGATCACCGGTGCCGCCCAGATGGACGGCGCCATCCTGGTGGTCGCCGCCACCGACGGCCCGATGCCGCAGACCAAGGAGCACGTGCTCCTGGCCCGCCAGGTCGGCGTTCCGTACATCGTCGTCGCCCTGAACAAGGCCGACATGGTGGACGACGAGGAGATCCTGGAGCTCGTCGAGCTCGAGGTCCGTGAGCTCCTCAGCGAGTACGAGTTCCCGGGCGACGACCTGCCGGTCGTCCGCGTCTCCGCGCTGAAGGCGCTGGAGGGCGACGCCGAGTGGGGCCAGAAGCTCCTCGGCCTGATGAAGGCCGTCGACGAGAACATCCCCACCCCGGCCCGCGCCGTGGACCAGCCGTTCCTGATGCCGATCGAGGACGTCTTCACGATCACCGGTCGTGGCACCGTCGTCACCGGTCGTATCGAGCGTGGCATCCTGAAGGTCAACGAGACCGTCGACATCATCGGCATCAAGCAGGAGAAGACCACCACCACGGTCACCGGCATCGAGATGTTCCGCAAGCTGCTCGACGAGGGCCAGGCCGGTGAGAACGTCGGTCTGCTCCTCCGTGGCATCAAGCGCGAGGACGTCGAGCGCGGCCAGGTCATCATCAAGCCGGGTTCGGTCACCCCGCACACCGACTTCGAGGCCCAGGCCTACATCCTGTCGAAGGACGAGGGTGGCCGCCACACCCCGTTCTTCAACAACTACCGCCCGCAGTTCTACTTCCGTACCACGGACGTGACCGGCGTCGTGACCCTCCCCGAGGGCACCGAGATGGTCATGCCGGGCGACAACACCGCCATGACCGTCGCGCTGATCCAGCCGATCGCCATGGAGGAGGGCCTGAAGTTCGCCATCCGTGAGGGTGGCCGCACCGTCGGCGCCGGCCAGGTCACCAAGATCATCAAGTAATTGATGCTCTGACCTGCCTGCCTCGTACAGGCTCAGTCCGAAGGGCCCCGCACACCCCGGTGTGCGGGGCCCTTCGGCGTGTCGGGATATCGAATCGACGGCGATCGGGTAACAGGCCCGTGGAGAGTGAGGCTGGACCGGACTGCTATCCTGCCGCTCATTGGCTCTCCCTCGCTGCTGCCCGCGACGCTCCGGGTGCGGAGGGAGGAGGATTCCGGCCGGTGGGGTCGACCCGGCGGTCCATGCCTTCCGACCGCTTTCGGATCACATGGGGACAGGCGAAGAAGGATGCTCAACGCAGGAGATCAGGGAGTTGGGTCGGCCGGGGAGCCGGCGCCGCTGTTGTCAGTCGTCATGCCGATCTACAACGAGCAGGAGGCACTGCCGCTGACGGTGCAGCGCCTGCGCCCGATCCTCGACGGGCTGGGGATCACGTACGAAGTGGTCGGCATCGACGACGGAAGCACGGATGCCACCCCGGTACTGATGCAGAAGATCCACCAGGACTGGCCGGAGTTCCGGATCGTCCGCTTCGCCCGCAACTCCGGGCACCAGGCCGCGCTCACCGCCGGCATCCACCGCGCCTTCGGCGACTACGTCGTCTCCATCGACGCCGACCTCCAGGACCCGCCGGAGAAGATCCCCGAGATGCTCTCGCTCGCGCGGGAGCGGAACCTCGACATCGTCTACGGCGTGCGCGGCGACCGCGGCACCGACACGATCTTCAAGCGCCGCACCGCGGGCGCCTACTACTGGCTGATGCGCAGGCTCGTCGGCAAGAAGATGCCGAACCAGGCCGGAGACTTCCGTCTGCTCAGCCGTGCCGCGGTGGACGCGCTCAAGGCGATGCCCGAGCACCAGCCGGTCTACCGGCTGCTGGTGCCGTGGCTCGGCTTCCCCAGCGGCGAGGTCGTCTACGTGCGCGAGGAGCGGGTCGCCGGTTCGACCCACTACCCGCTGTCCAAGATGATCCGCCTCGCCGTCGACAGCATCACCAACTTCTCCGCGAGCCCGCTGCGGCTCGCCACCTGGCTCGGCCTGCTGAGCTTCCTGCTCTGCTTCGCCCTCGGCGTCTACACCGTGGTCGAGTACGCGCTCGGCAAGACCGTCCCCGGCTGGTCCTCGCTGTTCATGGGCATGCTGTTCCTCGGCGCCGTCCAGCTCGTCTGCATCGGTCTGCTGGGCGAGTACGTCGGCCGCATCTACTCGGCGGCGCAGGCCCGGCCGGCCTACTTCGTCGGCTACGACTCGGCGGAGGGGCCCGACCCCGCGACGGCTCGCCGCAGCGCCTCCTACGCCGGCTGACCCGGAGTCGCTCCGACGCCGGTCGGCGGACCGCCGTCGGCCTCCGCCAGGCTGCCGTGCTGCGAGCTGCGAGTTGTGAGCTCGGACGAGAGAACGGACACCATGCAAACGAACAGCACCGCGACCGGATCGGCGCCGGCCACCGGAGGACATCCGGGGGTCCCGGCGCCGTCCGGCGGGCCGTCCGGCGGCGCGGCGGACACGGGATCCAGGGCCCACGCCTTCTGGCGGTTCCTGCCCGCGGTCTCGGCGTACCTGCTCCTGGTGGGGCTGCTGCTGGCCGCGGACACCAGGGTCGGCGACATCGCCCGGTACACCTTCTACGCGGCCTGGGGCGTGGTGCTGCCCGGCACCCTGGTCTTCCGGGCCCTGCGCAGACGTCCGCACACCCTGATGGAGGACCTGGCCTTCGGCGCGGTGACCGGGCTGGTGCTGGAGCTGGGGGCCTGGGCGGTCCTCGTCCGTTCGGGCCTCCAGTCGGTGGCCGTTGCCTGGCCGCTCGCGGTGGTGATCCCGTTCGCGCTCGTCCCGGGCCTGCGCCGGCACTGGCGCTCCGGCGGTTACCGGCGGCCGTCCCTCGCCTGGTCCTGGTCGCTGGCCGCGGTGGTGGGCCTGACCGGCCTGTACTACTTCCAGGTCTTCCTGTCGAAGTTCCCGGTCCTGGCGGTCGACGAGCAGTCGCGGCTGTTCGGCGACATGCCGTACATGCTGTCGCTGGCGGCCAACGCCAAGCAGCACGTGCCGCTGACCGTGCCGCAGGTGGCGGGGGAACCGCTCCACTACCACTGGTTCACGTTCTCCCACATGGCGATGACCAGCATGGTCGGCCACATCGACCTGCCGGTGGTCGAGACCAGGCTGCTCGTTCCCGCGTTCGCCGCGCTCGGTGTGCTGATCATGGCGGTGGTGGCCCACCGGATCACCAGTCGGGCGTGGGCCGGCCCGCTGGCCGCGCTGCTGCTCTTCGCGGTCGGCGAGTTCACCGCGATCTACCCGAACAACGTGATGTCCTGGACCTTCGGTGCGCCGGCTGTGCGGCTGATGTCCTGGTCGAGCATGTCGCTGGCCTACAGCCAGCCGCTGCTGATCGCGTTGGTCGGCGTGGTCGCCGACGGGCTCCGCCGGGTCGCCGGCCCGGGCGACGCGGACGGGAGGTCCCGCGCGCCGGGCTTCGGGCGGGGCGTCTTCGTCCTGACGGCGTTGTTCGCGACCGCCTCCAGCGCGGCCAAGGCGAGCACCCTCCCGGTGGCCCTCGCGGGCCTGGCCGTCGCCGGCCTGGCAGTCCTGATCAGGACCCGGCGCATCCCCTGGACGATCGTCGGGCTGGGGGCGGTCATCGCGGGCGCCCAGCTCTTCGCGACCGCGGCGATCTTCGACTTCGAGAGCTACGGTCTGGAAGTCATTCCCTTCGGCAACATCGAGAAGTACTGGGCCGAACCGCTGGACGGCAGGCCCGTGCTGCTCCAGAGCGGTGTGGTCGTGGCGGTCCTGATCGCCTTCTTCCTGAACCACCAGATCAAGTTGCTGGGCGCCGTGCCGCTGCTGTGGCGGCGTCGGTTCCGACTGGAACCGGCGCAGTGGTTCCTGCTCGGCGGGGTGGTCGCCGGACCGGCGGCCTACCTGATGGTCAACGGTTACAACGCCAGTTACTTCACCATCTCCGCGATGCCCTTCGGGGTGGTGCTGTCCGCCTGGGGGTACTGCGAGGCCTTCGAACGTGCGGCGCTGCCCAGGGTCGGCAAGGCCGCCCTGGCCGTCGGCGCGGCGGCCCTGACCGGGCTGTTCACCTGGCTCTCGTACCGGTACTCGGCGGACCTCGCGACCTTCCTGGGCGCGCACACCGAGGACGCCACGGGCACCGAGCCGTACACGCCACTGCTGCCGGCGCTGAGCGTGGCGGCCGCGTTCGCGGTGCTGGCGGGCCTCCTGGGGCTGCTCTGGTGGCTGTTCTCCCGGGCGGCGCGCGGCCTGCGGCGCCGGGGCGGGATCGTCCTGCTCACCGCCGGACTGACGCTCGGCACCCCGAGCCTCGCCCTCGACGCCCTCCAGTCCCAGGAGTTCCTGTGGCAGGGCAGCTGGGTGATGCCGGCGAGCCAGGTGAACGCCGCACGCTGGATCCGCTCGCACAGTGCCCCTTCGGACGTCCTGGCGACGAACAGCCACTGCTGGGAGTACAACAACTACGTGTACGGCACGGCGTGCGACAACTACCGTTCGCAGTGGCTCAGCGGCTATTCGGAGCGCTCGGTCCTCGTCGAGGGCTGGGCGTACGCACCGAGGCTGATGGCCACCGCGGGCGGGGCGGCGGCCGCCGTGGCGCCGTTCTGGGACACCGAGCTGTTCAACCTCAACGAGGCCGCGTTCTACGCGCCGACGCCGGACATCCTGCGTCGGCTGCACGACGACCACAAGGTCCGCTACCTGGTGGTCCAGCGGATGGCGGGCGCCGAGTCGCCGCAGCTCAGGAACCTCGCCAAGCCGGTGTTCGACAACGGCCGGGTGGCCGTCTACGAGCTCTCCTGACCCGACGAACGAAGCAGTGGGCAAACCATGGTCTCCACCGACAACGTGCCGGTACCGGCACCCGACGGCCGGGCGGTTTCCCCGGCCGGCACCGCCAAGCGGCAGCTTCCGTCGTTCCTGGTCATCGGCGTGCTCAGCACGCTCTTCTACCTCGGCCTGTACGTGGTGGCCCGCCAGGTCGTCGACCAGCAGGCGGCCAACCTGATCGCCCTGGCGGTGAGCGCGGTCGCCAACACCGCCGCCAACCGGCGCTTCACCTTCGGCATCACCGGCTCGGAGGGCGCGGTGCGCCACCAGCTGCAGGGCGCCGTCGCCTTCCTGATCGGTCTGGGCCTGAGCAGCGGCGCGCTCGCCCTGCTCGCCCTGCTCGCGCCGAACGCTTCGCGGGTGGTCGAGGTCGCCGGCCTGGTCGTGGCCAACGGCCTCGCGACGGTGGCCCGGTTCGTCCTCCTCAAGGTGTGGGTCTTCAGGACCCACTGAGGACGAACCGGGCCACCGTGTGCCGGGCCGGGCGCCGCGTGATCAGGGTGCGGGGACCGCGGACCTCGCCGGTTCCCCGGCCGGCTCGGCCGTCCCGGGGACCGCGACCCCGCGGGCCCGGCGCTCGGCCAGGGCGCGTACCGGTCGCGGCGTCCAGTCCTTCGCCTTCAGCGCGGGCTTCTCGACCAGGTACCAGGAGAGCGCGGCGAGGACGACCGTCCCGGCGAGCGACAGCGGGAGGTAGACCCGCATGCCGTGTGCGTTGTAGCCGAGTGCGGCGACGACCTGTTCGACGGTGAAGCCGTAGATGTAGATGCCGTACGAGAGGTCCCGCTTGACGCCGATCCGCTGGAACGGCACGGGCAGCCGGACCGCCAGCCAGAAGAGCAGGTACGCGAAGGCCGGGTAGCCGAACACGAAGAGCCCGCCGTAGTGCAGGCTGGCGACGAGCACGGCGACCGACAGCAGCGCGAGCCCGGCGTTCATCGGGATCCGGTCCTTGTACAGCTGCACCGTGGCGCCGAGCAGGAAGACGAACCCCAGGTAGACGAAGTACTGCACGTAGATCTGGCCGAAGACCGGCACGTGCAGGAAGTGGCCCATGCTGTTGGGGATGTTGACGTAGCCGGGGGTCGCCCGCCAGTCCCAGAGCATCAGGATCCAGACCACCAGGGTCAGCAGCGGCACCGCCTTCTTCGCGCGCAGCAGCACGCCGCCGGCGGCCAGCAGGCCCATCATGATGTAGCAGAGCATCTCGTAGTCGAGCGACCAGAGGGAGCCGTTGATCCCGGGGTCGTGGTTGGTGCCGGCCGCGACGCCGTCGGCGACCACGTTCGAGATGTCCCACCCGTTGGTGAACGAGGCGTTCCAGGCACCCGCCAGGTAGTGCAGCGGCCCGGCCGGGTGCGACCAGTAACCGGTGAGCGAGTGGTGGGTCCGGTAGTACAGGGCGGGCGCCACCACCAGGACGCTGACCAGGAGCGAGACCCAGAGCCCGGGCAGGATGCGCAGGGCGCGGTGCCAGGAGTACCGGCCGATCGTGCTGCGCATCGCACTGCCGGTGATCATGAAGCCGGAGAGCGCGAAGAAGCCGACCACCGCGAGCCGGCCGAGGTCGATCTGGCCGCCGCTGAACTGGGAGAGCGGAGCGGGCCGGCCCCACCCGAGCGGATAGGCGTGGGAGTAGACGACGGCTACCGCGAGGGCCGTCCGGATCGCGCCGAAGCTGTTCTGGCGGCCGGACAGACTGCCTCCCCTCAGCCACGCGGGGCGCCGGGTGTCGGCGCCTTCGCGTATGCCGCGTGAGGGTCCCGCTTGGTGGGTCATGGTCCGTCCGATCCGGCCGGCTGGGAGCGGCCTGAGAAGGGGCCTGGGAGGTGGCAGGAAGTATGACTGAGGGGACGTGTGCGCCTGCGCGCACGTCCCCTCGGTCGGCCTCGCGTGGCTACTGCTGCTTCAGCGAGTCCGTGTAGGCCTTGCAGGCCTGGTAGTCCGGGAGCAGGCCGGTGGCGAGGGCCTCCGAGAGGGAGGGCGCCACCGCGTCGCGGGCCGAGAGCTGCGGGGCGTCGGTCGGCCATTCGATGCCGAGCTCCGGGTCCAGCGGGTGCACGCCGTGCTCGCCGGTCGGGTTGTACGTCGCCGAGCAGAGGTAGGTCAGCGTGGCGTCGTCGGTGAGGGCGCAGAAGCCGTGGCCGAGGCCCTCGGGGATGTAGACGGCCTTGCGCTCGGTGTCGTCCAGTCGGACGAACTCCCACGTGCCGAAGCCGGGCGAGCCGACGCGCAGGTCCACGATCACGTCCAGCACCGCGCCGCGGGTGCAGGCCACGTACTTGGCCTGGCCGGGCGGGACGTCGGCGAAGTGGATGCCGCGGACGACGTCCTTGGCGGAGAGCGACAGGTTGGCCTGGGCCAGGTTCAGCGGGTGGCCGACGACCTCGGCGAGGCGGTCGAAGCGGTACCACTCGGTGAAGTGGCCGCGGGCGTCGCCGTGCACCTGCGGGGTGATCTCGAAGGCGCCCTCGATGGAGAGCTCACGGAACTTCACTTGGCGGCCGCCTCGTCGAGCAGGTCCAGCAGGTACTGGCCGTAGCCGCTCTTCAGCAGCGGCTCGGCGAGCTCGCGCAGCTGGGCGTCGTCGATCAGCCCGGCCCGCCAGACGGCCTCCTCGATGCAGCCGATCTTGAAGCCCTGGCGCTCCTCGATGACCCGGACGAACTCCGAGGCCTGGACCATCGACACGAACGTGCCGGTGTCCAGCCAGGCGGTGCCGCGGTCGAGGGTCGTCACGTGCAGGTCGCCGGTGCGCAGGTAGGCGTCGTTGACGGCGGTGATCTCCAGCTCGCCGCGGGCGCTCGGCTCCAGGGTGCGGGCGATCTCCACGACCCGGTTGTCGTAGAAGTACAGCCCGGGGACGGCGTAACGGGACTTGGGCTCGGCCGGCTTCTCCTCGATGGAGATGACCTGGCCGGTCTCGTCGAACTCGACCACGCCGTACGCGGTCGGGTCGGCCACCGGGTAGGCGAAGACCCGGCCGCCCTTGATGTCGGAGTGCTCGGTGAGCGAGGTGCCCAGGCCGCTGCCGTGGAAGATGTTGTCGCCGAGGATCAGGGCCACCGGCTCGTCGCCGATGAAGTCCGCGCCGAGCACGAAGGCCTGGGCGATGCCCTCGGGCTTCTCCTGGACGGCGTACTGGAGCTTCAGGCCGAACTGCGAACCGTCGCCCAGCAGCCGCTCGAACTGGTCCCGGTCGTTCGGGGTGGTGATGATCAGGATTTCGCTCATCCCGGCCATCACGAGGGTCGAGAGGGGGTAGTAGATCATCGGCTTGTCGAAGACCGGCAGGAGCTGCTTCGACACCGCACGGGTCAGGGGCCACAGCCGCGAGCCGGTGCCGCCGGCCAGGAGGATTCCACGCATGGGTGCACCCTATTCGAGATCGGTGGACGCGGGAGGGGCCGGGTCGGGAGGGTGTTCGGGCGACGGTAGACTACGCGCATTATGCGCATCCTCGTGACCGGCGGCGCCGGATTCATCGGTTCGGAGTTCGTCCGTCAGCTCCTCGGAGCTGACGAGAATGCCCGGATCACAGTCTTTGACAAGCTCACCTACTCGGGTGTCCTGGAGAACCTGGCCCCGGTGGCCGGCCACCAGGGCTACACCTTCGTCCAGGGCGACATCTGCGACGTGGACGCCGTCGACCAGGTCATGCCGGGCCACGACGTGGTGGTGCACTTCGCCGCCGAGTCCCACGTGGACCGCTCGATCGCCGGCGCGGGCCCGTTCGTGCTGACCAACGTCGTGGGCACCCAGGTCCTGCTCGACGCCGCCCGGAAGCACGGCGTCGGCCGCTTCGTGCACATCTCCACCGACGAGGTCTACGGCTCGATCAGCGAGGGCTCCTGGACCGAGACCTGGCCGCTGGCGCCGAACTCCCCGTACTCGGCCTCCAAGGCGTCCTCCGACCTGCTGGCGCTGGCCTACCACCGCACCCACGGCATGGACGTGGTGGTGACCCGCTGCTCCAACAACTACGGGCACTACCAGTTCCCGGAGAAGGTCATCCCGCTGTTCACCACCAACCTGATCGACGGCAAGAAGGTGCCGCTGTACGGCGACGGTGGCAACGTCCGCGACTGGCTGCACGTCTCGGACCACTGCCGGGGCATCGAGCTGGTCATGCGCGGCGGCCGCGCGGGTGAGGTCTACAACATCGGCGGCGGCACCGAGGCCACCAACAAGGAGCTGACCGGCCTGCTGCTGGAGGCCGCGGGCGCCGGCTGGGACATGGTCGAGCACGTCGAGGACCGCAAGGGCCACGACCTCCGCTACTCGATCGACATCAGCAAGATCCGCGAGGAGCTCGGCTACGAGCCGCAGGTCCGCTTCGAGGACGGCCTCGCCGCGACCATCGCCTGGTACCGCGAGAACCGCGCCTGGTGGGAGCCGCTGAAGCAGAAGGCGGCCCTGGCCAAGTGACCGCGAACGCCGCCGGGCCCGTGCGCTGGCTGGTCACCGGCGCGGCCGGGATGCTCGGGCAGGACCTGCTGTCGGTGCTGGGCGCCGACGCGACCGCCGAGATCACCGCGCTGCGCCGGGCGGACCTCGACATCACCGACGCGGCGGCCGTCCAGGCCGCCGTCGAGGGCCACGACATCGTGGTCAACTGCGCCGCGTGGACGAACGTCGACGCCGCGGAGACCGAGGAGGACGCCGCCACCGCCGTCAACGGCACCGGCGTGCGCCACCTGGCCGCGGCCTGCGCCAAGAGCGGTGCGCGGCTGCTGCAGGTCTCCACCGACTACGTCCTGCCGGGCGACGCCACCGAGCCCTGCCCGGAGGACGCCCCGACCGCGCCGGTGAACGCGTACGGCCGCAGCAAGCTGGTGGGGGAGGAGGCGGTCGCCGAACTGCTCCCCGAGCACGGCTACGTGGTGCGCACCGCCTGGCTGTACGGCGAGCACGGCCCGAACTTCGTGGCCACCATGCTCAAGCTCGCCGCCCAGCGGGACACCCTCGACGTGGTGGACGACCAGCACGGCCAGCCGACCTGGTCGTACGCGCTGGCCGGCCGCCTGGTCGAGCTCGGCCGGGCCGCGCTCGCCGGGCAGGCCCCGGCCGGGGTCTACCACGGCACCGCGAGCGGCCGGACCACCTGGTGCGGCCTGGCCCGCGAGGCCTACGCACTGAGCGGGCTGGACCCGGAGCGGATCCGCCCGACCACCTCGGAGGCCTTCGTCCGGCCGGCCGTCCGCCCGGCCTTCAGCGTGCTGGCCCACGACCGCTGGGCCGCCGCCGGGCTGGCGCCGCTGCCCGAGTGGCGGGCCATGCTGGCCGAGGCCCTGACCCAGCCCGTCTTCGCCGAACTGGCCGCCACGGCCCGGAGCACGGAGAGCGACAGACCTCAGTGAAGAACCCGCTGACGAAGGTGGCTGCCGCGCTACCGCCAGGAACCCTGGCGGTGGCCGGCGGCACCGTCGTACTGGGCGCCGCCAACTACATCCACCTCGGGGTGGCGGGCCACAGCCTGTCCGTCGACGACATGGCGAACGTCTCGCTGCTGTGGACGATCGTGATGTCCGTCGGCATCGGCGTCTTCTTCCCGATCGAGCAGGAGCTCACCCGGATCGTCGCGGCGCGCGCGGCGCTCGGCCACGGCGCCGCGCCGGTGCTGCGCCGGGCGACCCTGCTCACCGGTGGGATCCTCGCGGCGACCCTGGCCGTCCTCGGGGCCGCCTCCGGCCCGATCGCCCGGGCGATGTTCCACGGTGACCGCTCGCTGGTGCTGGCCCTCGGCGGCGCCTTCACCGGCATGGCCGTCTGCTACCTCACCCGCGGCGTGCTGGCCGGCCTCGGACGCTTCGGTGCGTACGGCACCCAGCTCGGCCTGGACGGCGGCCTGCGGATCGGCCTGGCCCTCGCCTGCGGCGTGGCCGGGGTGCACTCGGCGCTCGCGTTCAGCCTGATCCTGGCCGTCGCGCCGATCCTCGCCACGATCGCGACGCTGCCCCCGCTGCTGCGCGCGGTCAAGCCCGGCGAGCAGGTCGGCTGGTCCGAACTCTGTTCCGGGCTCGGCCTGTTGATCTGCTCGACGCTGCTCTCGCAGGCCGTGGTGAACGCGGCCGTGGTGAGCACCAAGCTGCTCGCGCCCTCCGACTCCGCGCTGATCGCCGCCCTGCTCAACGCGCTGGTGCTGGCCCGGGTGCCGCTGTTCGTCTTCGGTTCGCTCCAGGCCTCGCTGCTGAACGGCCTCTCCGCCGCGATCGCGGTCGGGGACCGGGCCGCCTTCACCGGGATGCTCAAGAAGATCGGCGTCGTGGTGGGCGCGCTCGGCCTGCTCGGCGGCATCCCGGCGGTCGCCCTCGGCCCGTGGCTGATCCAGGTGCTGTTCGGCGCCAAGCCGGTGCTCGGCTGCCTCGACTTCTTCTGGTTGTCCGCCGGAACCGTCGCGTACATGTTCGCGATGGTGCTCGGACAGGCATTGATGGTATTCAAGCGGCACAACCTTCAGCTGCTCTGCTGGGCGGTCGGCACCGCGGTCCTCGCCGGGGTGACCTTCCTGCCGGGTGAGGTGTCCACCCGCGTGATCCTTGCGTATACGGCGGGTTCCGTGGCCACCGTCCTCGGTATGCTGGCGGTTCTGAGGCAGAGTTTCGCCCGTTCGGCGACGAATTCCGCCGGTCTCGCCCAGCAGTCGGGGGACCCGAACGCCGGGGTGTTGAGCAGTCGGACGGCCGGTGACTGACCGTGTCCGCCCCTCATCTTCAGATCGCCGCGCAGCAGCGCGGGCCAGACCCCATTCATGGAGCCTCCGTGTCCCAGTACGACGATGTTTGGCTGGTGATCCCGGCCTACAACGAGGGCCAGGTGATCGCCGACGTTGTGGAGGGGGCGCGAAAGACGTTCCCGAACATCGTGGTGGTCGATGACGGCAGCGGCGACGACTCGGCCAAGCACATCATGCAGACGGGCGCGCACCTGGTGCGCCACCCGGTCAACCTCGGCCAGGGCGCCGCCCTCCAGACCGGCCTCGCCTACGCCCTGGCCCAGCCGGGCGCCAAGTACTTCGCCACCTTCGACGCCGACGGCCAGCACCAGACCGCCGACGTCGAGAAGATGGTCGCCCTGCTGCGGGAGGGCGATGTGGACGTCGTCCTCGGCTCGCGCTTCATCGAGCAGAACGGGCAGGTGCCGTGGATCAAGCGGGTCGTCCTGCGCACCGCGGCGACCGTCAGCCCCACCGCGCGCAAGCTCAAGCTGACCGACGCCCACAACGGCCTGCGCGTGCTGAACCGCGAGGCCGCCGGTCGGCTGCGGATCACCATGAACGGCATGGCACACGCGTCGGAGATCGTCAGCTTCCTCGCCGGCTCGGACCTGCGGGTCGCCGAGCTCCCGGTGGACATCCTGTACACCGAGTACTCACGCGCCAAGGGTCAGTCCCTGATCAACGGCGTCAACATCATCTTCGACATCTCGCTGCGGGAGCGTAGCCGCCGATGAAATTCTTCTGGATCCAGCTGGTTCTCATTCTCGGCTCGGTCGCTCTCGCCTTCATGTTCATCCGGCGTTGGGACCGTGCCAACACCCGCGCCTGGAAGCGGATCGCGTTCTCGGTCTTCGTGATCGTGAACATCTACGCGGTGCTGCGCCCCACCGACGTGACCTGGCTGGCCCACCAGCTCGGCGTCGGCCGCGGCACCGACCTGGTGCTGTACGTGATGGTGCTGGCGATGGGCTTCCTGACCCTGAACACCTTCCTGCGCTTCCGCTCGCTGGAGAAGAAGCTCACCGACCTGGCGCGCACCGTGGCGATCAACGAGGGCGCCCGCCTGAACGAGGAGCGCTTCGACCTGGACCTGCCGGTCTCGGCGCCGGTCGACCGCAGCAAGGCCTGATCCCATGGCGACCTTCGAGTTCATGCTGCCGTACTACGGCGACGTGGCGCTGATGCAGGCCGCGGTGCGGAGCATCCTCGCGCAGACCGACCGGGACTTCCGGCTGACCGTCATCGACGACGGCAAGGAGCCGGACGTCCCGGGCTGGTTCGCCTCGCTCGGCGACGACCGGGTGAGCTACCTGCGCAACGAGCAGAACCTCGGCATCACCAAGAACTTCCAGAAGTGCGTGGAGCTGTCCACGGCCGACCACGTGGTCATCATGGGCTGCGACGACCTGCTGCACCCGCACTACCTGGAGACCGTCCGGGCGATCGTGAAGGACAACCCGGACCTGGGCATGGTGCAGCCGGGCGTCGAGGTCATCGACGGCAACGGCGAGGTCAGCCGTTCGGGTCTGGCGGACAACGTCAAGGAGAAGATCTACGCGCCGACCGTCAAGGGCCGGCGACTGATGGGCGGCGAGGAGCTGGCCGCCAGCGTGCTGCGCGGCAACTGGCTCTACTTCCCGTCGATCTGCTGGCGCGGCGAGGCGCTGCGCGCGGTCAACTTCCGTGACGAGTACTCGGTGATCCAGGACCTGGCCCTGGTCGTGGACCTGCTGGAGCTCGGCGAGCAGATGCTGGTGGACAACACCACCGTCGTCTTCCAGTACCGCCGGCACGCCGTCAGCGAGTCCTCGGTGCAGGCCTTCTCCGGCACCCGGTTCACCGAGGCGGAGCGGTACTTCAACGCGGTGGCCGAGCGGATGGACGCCCGCGGCTGGCCGAAGGCCGCCCGTGCGGCCCGGTTCCGCAGCGCCTCCCGCCTGCACGCGCTGACCATGCTGCCGGGCGCGCTGAAGCGCGGCCAGCGGGCCGGCGCCAGGGTCCTGGTCCGCCACGCGCTGACCGGCGGAGAGCGGCACTGACGCCTCGCAAGCCCTGATGCGGCACTGGGCCGGCAGTCCGGAGTCCGGACTGCCGGCCCAGTGCCGTTCGCGTTCCCGGTGCGGGCTGTCACCCGGCCGAGGGGAATCCGGCACCGGCCGAACCGCCGTTCCCGAGCGGGCCGTTGTCGTCCGTGGGGGAGGAGCGCGTTGGCTCCGGCCGATCGCCGCGTGGCACACTGCCGATGCGCTTCGACGAGTGGTGGCGGAAACCGTGGCGCCGCCCGGAGCCGGTCATGACGAGATCGTCAACTCACACAAGTAGGGAAGTGTCTCGGTGCAGCCGCTGATCGACTCTGCCCACACGTCCGACAGGCCGGACCGGGGTGAGGACGGCGGCACGAACGCGCCCGGCACCCCGGCCGTGCCGGCCCGGCTGCGGGCGCTGGCCGCCCACCGCTGGTTCTGGCCGGTGGCCCTGCTGCTCGGGTACGGCGGGCAGGTGGCGTTCCGCCTGGTGCTGTCGATCCACAACTACTTCCCGTCGGTGCACGCCGACGAGGACTCCTACCTGGCGATAGCGCGGGTGCTGGCCGGCCGGCCGACCACCGAGATGCCGGTCGGGGTGGTGATCCCCGGCGGGTACCCGCTGCTGATCTCGCCGGCGCTGCGGATCGCCGACAACCCGGCCACCGCGTACCACCTGGTCATGGCCATCAACGCGGTGCTCAACGCGCTGGTGTTCCCGCTCGCCGTGGCGGCGGCGCGCCGGGTGGGCCTGTCCCGGCCGCAGGCGTACCTGGTGGGCACCGCCGTGGCCCTGGTGCCGCCGGTGATCTTCTACTCCCAGTTCGCCATGTCGGACACCGTGCTGCCGGTGCTCCTGCTGGCCTGGCTGATCGCGATGCACGGCTGGCTCTCGCCCGGCTCGACGCGCCGCCGCGCGCTGTACGCGGCGGGGATGGGCCTGGCGGCCGGCTACACGTTGGCCACCCACGACCGCGGCGGCGTGGTCGTGGTGCTGACCGCGCTGGTCCTGCTCGTGGTGCTGATCCTCGGCTGGGCGCCGCGGCTCGCCTCGCTCGCCGGCGTCGGCACGCTCGGGGCGTCGTACCTGGGCGCGAAGCTGCTGGCCGGCTTCGTCGAGAGCCAGTTCAAGGACGTGCCGCCGAGCGACGTCGGCAACAAGGTCTTCGAGAACCTCGAGGACAGCAAGTACATCGGCACGATCATCGCCCGCACCTTCGGGCAGCTGTGGTACTTCATGACCTCCACGTACGGCTTCGGGGCGATCGCCCTGGTGCTGTGCGTGGTGGTCGTGTTCCGGCGCCGGTACTCGGTGGCCGAGCGGGTGGTGGCCTGCACCATGGTGGCCATGCTGTTCGGCACCGCGCTGGCCTCCGCGGCCGGCCTGGCGGACAACAACCGGACCGACAACTGGGTGTACGCCCGGTACTGCGCGGTGCTGGTGCCGCTGTTCCTGGTGGTGGGCCTGGCCGCGCTGTTCCGGGCCAGGGCCCGCGCGCTGCTGTGGATGGCGCTGGTCGGCACGGTGGTGATCGGCGTCATCCAGGTGTCGGTCGGGTCGTACGCGGGTGCCGAGCTCAAGCTCTGGGTCAGTCCGTGGACGGTGCCGGACGCCATGTTCCTGGCCTCGAGCTGGGAGGGCCTGCACATGGTCCGTACGAGCTTCGGCGCACTGGCGGTGCTGGCCGCCTGCCTGTTGCTGCGGGTGGCCGGCGGGCGCCGGGTGGTCGCCGCGCTGGTGGCCTGCGTGGCGCTGTTCGCCGCCTACGCGACGGTCGCCGTCACCGACAACGTCTCCGAGCCGCACGCCCAGGAACGCAAGTACCAGGCGGTCGGCGTGCCAAAGGAGGCAGGCCTGCGCAAGGGCGACAACGTCGTCCTGGACACGGACCTCGACTGGGACGCCCGCATGGCGATGGCCTACGAGGTCTACTGGGGCCGGGTCTGGTCGGAGGACCTGAAGGGCGGCTCCAACCCGCCGGAGAAGGCCACCGCGGTCCTGGCCGGCTGGTACAAGGGTGCCCTGCCGCAGGACAGCTGGCCGCACCCGGAGCCCGGCTGGCACATCGCGAAGTACAACAAGGACCGCAACTGGGTGCTCTGGCGCAAGGACTGACCGGGGTCGTCACCCCATCGGGGCCGGTGAGGAACGCCTCACCGGCCCCGATTGGCATCCGGGCTGCTCCATGTGGCAGTATGTCCAAGTTGCTCGGTTGAGTGCCGATGCTGCGCGCCTCCCGCCGGGAGGACCGGAAGCGAGTCCCATGTACTCGTCGTTCCCGTGATGGCCGTCAAGCGTGAGTTCTACGCCACGGCAGCTGCGGGGCGAAAGTACGGGAATCTTCCGGGAAGCGCATGCGGGGCCTCGGCCCGGCGCCCCCCCACCCCGAAAGTTCGAAACCGACGAAGTGCTTCGCCGGTTTTTTGCAAGCGCGAGTGCGACACGCCCGAGCGCGGGGGTCGGAGGGGGGTCGTGCAGTGACTAAGGACAAAGGACTACTGAGTAGCCATGGCGGGACAGAAGATCCGCATCCGGCTCAAGGCCTACGACCACGAGGTCATCGACTCCTCGGCGAAGAAGATCGTCGAGACGGTGATCCGTACTGGTGCGCAGGTCGCGGGCCCGGTGCCGCTGCCCACTGAGAAGAACGTGTACTGCGTCATCCGCTCGCCGCACAAGTACAAGGACTCGCGCGAGCACTTCGAGATGCGTACTCACAAGCGTCTGATCGACATCCTCGACCCCACGCCGAAGACGGTTGACTCGCTCATGCGTCTCGACCTGCCGGCGGGCGTCGACATCGAGATCAAGCTCTGAGAGGCGCACCGAAGATGGCTAAGCAGATTAAGGGCATCCTGGGCGAGAAGCTCGGCATGACCCAGGTCTGGGACGAGAACAACCGGGTCGTCCCGGTGACCGTCGTCAAGGCCGGGCCGAATGTCGTGACCCAGGTCCACACCGCCGACAGCCCGGCCGGCTACAGCGCCGTCCAGCTCGGCTTCGGCGAGATCGACCCCCGCAAGGTGAACAAGCCCCTCGCGGGCCACTTCGCCAAGGCCGGTGTCACCCCGCGCCGCCACCTGGTCGAGATCCGTACCTCGGACGCGTCCGAGTACACCCTGGGCCAGGAGATCACCGCCGAGCTGTTCGAGGCGGGTGTCAAGGTCGACGTGACCGGCACCTCCAAGGGCAAGGGCTTCGCCGGTGTCATGAAGCGTCACAACTTCAAGGGCCTCGGCGCCGGTCACGGCACCCAGCGCAAGCACCGCTCGCCCGGTTCCATCGGTGGCTGCGCCACCCCGGGCCGTGTGTTCAAGGGCCTGCGCATGGCTGGTCGGATGGGCCACGAGCGTGTGACCACCCAGAACCTGACCGTGCACGCGGTCGACGCGGAGAAGGGTCTGCTGCTCATCAAGGGCGCCGTCCCGGGCCCGAACGGCGGCCTCGTCCTCGTCCGCACCGCGGCGAAGGGGCTGTGAAGGATATGAGCACCATTGACATCCTGTCGCCGGCTGGCGACAAGACCGGCAGCATCGAGCTGCCGGCCGAGATCTTCGACGCGAAGGTCAGCGTTCCGCTGATGCACCAGGTCGTCGTGGCGCAGCTCGCTGCGGCCCGTCAGGGCACCCACAAGACCAAGACTCGCGGCGAGGTTCGTGGCGGCGGCAAGAAGCCGTACCGCCAGAAGGGCACCGGCCGCGCCCGTCAGGGCTCGACCCGTGCGCCGCAGTTCGCCGGCGGTGGCGTCGTGCACGGTCCCGTGCCGCGCGACTACTCGCAGCGGACCCCGAAGAAGATGATCGCCGCCGCCCTGCGCGGTGCGCTCACCGACCGGGCCCGCCACAACCGCATTCACGTCGTCACCGGCGTGACCGCGACCGAGGCGCCGTCGACCAAGGCAGCCAAGGGCCTGTTCGGCAAGATCACCGACCGCAAGAACGTCCTCCTGGTCGTCGAGCGCGAGGACGAGCTGGGCCTGAAGTCCGCTCGCAACCTGCCGAACGTGCACATCCTGGACGCCGGTCAGCTGAACACCTACGACGTGCTCGTCTCCGACGATGTGGTCTTCACCCAGGCCGCCTTCGAGCGTTTCGTGGCCGGTCCGGCCGCGTCCGCCAAGGCCGTTGCCGCTGAGGGCGAGCTCGAAGGGAGCGCCGCCTGATGAGCGACGTTACGAGCAAGACGTTCACGGACCCCCGTGACGTCCTGGTGAAGCCGGTCATCTCGGAGAAGAGCTACTCGCTCCTCGACGAGAACAAGTACACGTTCATCGTGTCGCCGGGCGCCAACAAGACCCAGATCAAGCAGGCCGTCGAGGCGGTCTTCTCGGTCAAGGTCGAGGCTGTCAACACGATCAACCGTCAGGGCAAGCGCAAGCGGTCCAAGACGGGCTTTGGCAAGCGCAAGGACACCAAGCGCGCCATCGTGACGCTGGCCGAGGGCAACCGCATCGACATCTTCGGTGGTCCGGTCTCCTGAAGAGGGAGATCGTGATCGTCGATTAGGACGAGGACGAGAGAGCCAAATGGGCATCCGCAAGTACAAGCCGACTACGCCGGGCCGTCGTGGCTCCAGCGTGGCCGACTTCGTAGAAATCACGCGGTCCACGCCGGAGAAGTCGCTGGTTCGCCCCCTGCACAGCAAGGGCGGCCGTAACAACGCCGGTCGTATCACCGCTCGCCACCAGGGTGGCGGTCACAAGCGCGCCTACCGCGTGATCGACTTCCGTCGTCACGACAAGGACGGCGTGCCGGCCAAGGTCGCGCACATCGAGTACGACCCGAACCGCACCGCGCGCATCGCGCTCCTGCACTACGCGGACGGCGAGAAGCGCTACATCATCGCGCCGCGCGGCATCACGCAGGGCGACCGGATCGAGAACGGCGCTGGCGCCGACATCAAGCCGGGCAACAACCTGCCGCTGCGCAACATCCCGGTCGGTACCACCATCCACGCGGTGGAGCTGCGTCCCGGCGGCGGTGCCAAGCTGGCCCGCTCGGCCGGCTCCGGCATCCAGCTGCTGGCGCGTGAGGGCAAGATGGCGCACCTGCGCATGCCCTCCGGTGAGATCCGCCTGGTCGACGCGCGCTGCCGCGCCACCGTCGGCGAGGTCGGCAACGCCGAGCAGTCGAACATCAACTGGGGCAAGGCCGGCCGTATGCGCTGGAAGGGCGTCCGCCCGACCGTGCGTGGTGTGGCCATGAACCCGATCGACCACCCGCACGGTGGTGGTGAGGGTAAGACCTCCGGTGGTCGCCACCCGGTCTCGCCGTGGGGTAAGCCCGAGGGCCGTACCCGTCGCCCGAACAAGGCGTCGGACAAGCTCATCGTGCGCCGCCGCAAGACCAACAAGAAGCGCTAGGAGCAGGTCAGATGCCGCGCAGTCTCAAGAAGGGCCCCTTCATCGACGGCCACCTCATCAAGAAGGTGGACGCTCAGAACGAGGCGGGTACCCAGAACGTCATCAAGACCTGGTCCCGTCGTTCCGTGATCTCGCCGAGCATGCTCGGTCACACGATCGCGGTTCACGATGGCCGTAAGCACGTCCCGGTGTTCGTCACCGAGTCGATGGTCGGCCACAAGCTCGGCGAGTTCGCTCCGACCCGCACCTTCCGTGGCCACGTGAAGGAAGACCGGAAGTCGAAGCGTCGCTAAGCCTGAGCTTGCGCGCCAAAAAGACTCAATGACTTACTCCATTAAGGGGACAACCATGGAAGCCAGGGCACAGGCGCGGTACATCCGCGTGACGCCCATGAAGGCCCGCCGCGTGGTGGACCTCATCCGTGGCATGAATGCCACGGAGGCCCAGGCCGTCCTGCGTTTCGCTCCGCAGGCCGCCACCGTGCCGGTCGGCAAGGTGCTCGACAGCGCCATTGCCAACGCCGCGCACAACTACAACCACTCCAACGTGGACGACCTCTACATCTCCGAGGCGTACGTTGACGAGGGCCCGACCCTGAAGCGGTTCCGTCCGCGTGCCCAGGGCCGCGCCTACCGGATCCGCAAGCGGACCAGCCACATCACCGTGGTCGTCAGCAGCAAGGAAGGGACCCGGTAATGGGCCAGAAGGTTAACCCGCACGGGTTCCGCCTCGGCATCAGCACGGACTTCAAGTCCCGCTGGTACGCCGACAAGCTGTACAAGGACTACGTCAAGGAAGACGTTGCCATTCGTCGCATGATGACGAAGGGCATGGAGCGCGCCGGCATCTCCAAGGTCGAGATCGAGCGCACCCGCGACCGCGTCCGCGTCGACATCCACACCGCCCGCCCCGGCATCGTCATCGGTCGCCGTGGCACCGAGGCCGACCGCATCCGCGGCGACCTCGAGAAGCTGACCGGCAAGCAGGTCCAGCTGAACATCCTCGAGGTCAAGAACCCCGAGCTGGACGCCCAGCTCGTGGCTCAGGGCGTCGCGGAGCAGCTGTCCTCCCGCGTCTCCTTCCGCCGTGCCATGCGCAAGTCGA
This sequence comes from Kitasatospora sp. NPDC101235, assembly GCF_044767505.1. Taxonomy (NCBI): domain Bacteria; kingdom Bacillati; phylum Actinomycetota; class Actinomycetes; order Kitasatosporales; family Streptomycetaceae; genus Kitasatospora; species Kitasatospora sp. NPDC101235. The sequence goes on along the minus strand of NZ_JBIWNZ010000003.1, from coordinate 190,816 downwards.
TGCAGGGCACCATGAAGTCCGGCGCCAAGGGCATCAAGGTCCAGTGCTCCGGTCGTCTCGGCGGCGCCGAGATGAGCCGTTCGGAGTTCTACCGCGAGGGTCGCGTGCCGCTGCACACCCTGCGTGCGAACGTCGACTACGGCTTCTTCGAGGCCAAGACCACCTTCGGCCGCATCGGCGTGAAGGTCTGGATCTACAAGGGCGACGTCAAGAACATCGCCGAGGTCCGCGCTGAGAACGCCGCTGCCCGCTCGGGCAACCGCCCGGCCCGTCCCGAGGGTGGTCGTCCCGCCCGCGGTGGCGACCGCCGTGGTGGCGAGCGCGGTGGCCGTGGCCGTCGTCCCGCCGCTGCCGAGGCCCCCGCGGCCCCGGCCGTCGAGGCTCCGGCTGCTGAGAACACCGGAACGGAGGCCTGACCCCAATGCTGATCCCCCGTCGGGTCAAGCACCGCAAGCAGCACCACCCGAAGCGCCGCGGCGCTTCCAAGGGTGGCACCGAGCTGGCGTTCGGCCAGTTCGGCATCCAGGCCGTGACCCCGGCCTACGTGACGAACCGTCAGATCGAGTCCGCTCGTATCGCGATCACCCGTCACATCCGTCGTGGTGGCAAGGTCTGGATCAACATCTACCCGGACCGCCCGCTCACCAAGAAGCCGGCCGAGACCCGCATGGGTTCCGGTAAGGGTTCGCCGGAGTGGTGGATCGCGAACGTGCACCCGGGTCGGGTCATGTTCGAGCTGTCGTACCCGAACGAGAAGGTTGCTCGCGAGGCGCTCACCCGCGCCGCGCACAAGCTGCCGATGAAGTGCCGGATCGTCCGGCGCGAGGACGGTGAGAGCTGATGTCGGCCGCTACCAAGGCTGCTGAGCTTCGCTCGCTGGACAACGAGGCCCTCGTTGCCAAGCTGCGCGAGGCCAAGGAGGAGCTGTTCAACCTCCGCTTCCAGGCGGCGACCGGGCAGCTCGACAACCACGGACGGCTCAAGCTCGTCCGCAAGGACATCGCGCGGATCTACACCCTGATGCGCGAGCGCGAGCTGGGCATCGAGACGGTGGAGAACGCCTGATGACTGAGAACACCAACGAGACGCGCGGTTTCCGCAAGACCCGTGAGGGTCTCGTCGTCAGCGACAAGATGGACAAGACCGTCGTCGTCGCCGTCGAGGACCGCGTCAAGCACGCTCTGTACGGCAAGGTCATCCGCCGTACGAACAAGCTGAAGGCGCACGACGAGCAGAACGCGTGCGGCGTGGGCGACCGGGTCCTCCTGGCGGAGACCCGCCCGCTGTCCGCGAGCAAGCGCTGGCGCGTCGTCGAGATCCTCGAGAAGGCCAAGTAACGAAGCCGATGAGGTACGGCCGTATGTGCACCGGGTCCCTGCGGGACGCCGGTGTGAGCAGCGGCCGGCCCGTCGACTCTCGTTGACGATCAGGAGAAAGCTGTGATCCAGCAGGAGTCGCGACTGCGTGTTGCCGACAACACTGGTGCCAAGGAGATCCTTTGCATCCGTGTTCTCGGTGGCTCCGGTCGCCGCTACGCCGGTATCGGGGACGTCATCGTCGCGACCGTCAAGGACGCGATCCCCGGTGGTTCGGTGAAGAAGGGTGACGTCGTCAAGTGCGTCGTCGTCCGTACCGTCAAGGAGCGTCGTCGTCCGGATGGCTCGTACATCCGCTTCGACGAGAACGCCGCTGTCGTGCTCAAGAACACTGAGGGTGACCCCCGTGGCACCCGCATCTTCGGCCCGGTCGGCCGCGAGCTGCGCGACAAGAAGTTCATGAAGATCATCTCGCTGGCGCCGGAGGTGCTCTAACCCATGGCGAACAGCATGAAGATCAAGAAGGGTGACCTGGTCCAGGTCATCACCGGCAAGGACAAGGGCAAGCAGGGCAAGGTCATCCAGGCCATGCCGGCTGAGAACAAGGTCCTCGTCGAGGGTGTCAACCGGGTCAAGAAGCACACCAAGCCGGGTCCGGGTACCCAGGGTGGCATCGTGACCGTCGAGGCCCCGGTGCACGTCTCCAACGTCCAGCTGGTCGTGGAGAAGGACGGCAAGAAGGTCGTCACCCGCGTCGGCTACCGCTTCGACGACCAGGGCAACAAGATCCGCGTTGCCAAGCGAACCGGTGAGGACATCTGATGTCTGAGACGACTGTTGAGAAGGTGGCCCCCCGCCTCAAGGAGCGTTACAACTCCGAGATCAAGGGCCAGCTGAACGAGCAGTTCAAGTACGAGAACGTCATGCTGATCCCCGGCCTGGTCAAGGTCGTGGTCAACATGGGTGTCGGCGAGGCTGCCCGCGACAGCAAGCTGATCGAGGGCGCGATCCGCGACCTGACCGCCATCACCGGTCAGAAGCCGGCCGTGACCAAGGCTCGCAAGTCCATCGCGCAGTTCAAGCTGCGCGAGGGCCAGCCGATCGGCACGCACGTCACCCTCCGTGGTGACCGCATGTGGGAGTTCCTGGACCGTCTGGTGTCGCTGGCTCTGCCGCGTATCCGCGACTTCCGTGGTCTCTCCCCGAAGCAGTTCGACGGCCGTGGCAACTACACCTTCGGTCTGACCGAGCAGGTTATGTTCCACGAGATCGACCAGGACAAGGTCGACCGTCAGCGCGGTATGGACATCACCGTCGTGACCACCGCTCAGACCGACGACGAGGGCCGGGCGCTCCTGCGCGCTCTGGGCTTCCCGTTCAAGGAGGCGTGAGCCAATGGCGAAGAAGTCCCTCATCGCGAAGTCCGAGCGCAAGCCGAAGTTCGGCGTCCGGGCCTACACCCGGTGCCAGCGCTGCGGCCGTCCGCACTCGGTGTACCGCAAGTTCGGCCTCTGCCGTGTCTGCCTTCGTGAGATGGCGCACCGTGGCGAGCTGCCGGGCGTGACCAAGAGCTCCTGGTAATCCCAGGCTCTAGGCACAGCTAGCGAAGCAGAGGTGCCCGATCCCACACCGCCCGTTTTTGGGCTGCCGTACGGATTCCCGTAAGGTAGTGGGGTCGGGCCCCCCGCCACGGCTTCCCCATGGATACCCGTGGTCCTTCATCGGAAGGGCTCGCACCCAGTCTTACTACGTCGTAGGTCCCCTGCGCTTGTGCCTCTGGCGCACTCCTTGAGTGCGACGGGGGGACCTGGTGCGGAGAAACCACGGCGAGAGAGGCCTGAGGCCATCATGACCATGACCGACCCCATCGCAGACATGCTCACGCGTCTGCGTAACGCGAACTCGGCGTACCACGACACCGTGGCGATGCCGGCCAGCAAGATCAAGGCGCACGTCGCCCAGATCCTGCAGCAGGAGGGTTACATCTCCTCCTACAAGGTTGAGGAGCCTGCTGAGGGCGAGGTCGGCAAGAAGCTGACCATCGAGCTCAAGTTCGGCCCCAACCGTGAGCGCTCCATCGCCGGCATCAAGCGCATCAGCAAGCCGGGTCTGCGCGTTTACGCAAAGTCCACCAACCTGCCGAAGGTGCTCGGCGGCCTGGGCGTGGCGATCATCTCCACGTCCTCCGGTCTCCTCACCGACAAGCAGGCCGCCAAGAAGGGCGTAGGCGGAGAAGTTCTCGCCTACGTCTGGTAATTCGGGAAACGGAGGTACAGCAATGTCGCGCATTGGACGGCTGCCCATCCAGGTCCCCGCTGGCGTGGACGTCACCATCGATGGCCAGGCGGTCTCGGTGAAGGGCCCGAAGGGCTCCCTCACCCACGTCGTCGCCGCGCCGATCGAGATCGGCAAGGGCGAGGACGGCACCGTGCTCGTCACCCGCCCGAACGACGAGCGTCGCTCGAAGGCCCTGCACGGCCTGACCCGCACGCTGGTGGCGAACATGATCACCGGTGTGACCCAGGGCTACCGCAAGTCGCTGGAGATCAGCGGTGTTGGTTACCGAGTCACGGCGAAGGGCTCCGACATGGAGTTCGCGCTGGGCTACAGCCACCCGATCCTGATCACCGCGCCGGAGGGCATCTCCTTCGTCGTCGAGTCGCCCACCAAGTTCCACGTGGACGGCATCGACAAGCAGAAGGTCGGCGAGATCGCCGCCAACATCCGCAAGCTGCGCAAGCCCGACCCGTACAAGGCCAAGGGTGTCAAGTACGCGGGCGAGGTCATCCGCCGCAAGGTCGGAAAGAGTGGTAAGTAAGCGATGAGCGTCTCTGTCAAGATCGGCAAGGGCAACGCCTACAAGAGCGCCGCTCGCAAGCGCCGCGCGATCCGCGTTCGCAAGCGCGTCGTCGGCACCGAGGTGCGTCCGCGTCTCGTCGTGACGCGCTCGAACCGTCACATGGTCGCCCAGGTCATCGACGACGCCAAGGGTCACACCCTGGCGTCGGCGTCCACCCTCGACGTGTCCATCAAGGGCGCCGAGGGCGACAAGACCGAGCTGGCCAAGAAGGTCGGGAGCCTGGTCGCCGAGCGCGCCAAGGCCGCCGGCATCGAGTCGGTCGTCTTCGACCGCGCGGGCAACCGGTACGCCGGCCGCATCGCCGCCCTGGCGGACGCGGCCCGCGAGGCCGGGCTCGACTTCTAAGCCGCTCGTCGACTCTGTCGACGGACGTAAACGAGAGAGGTAAATCCAATGGCTGGACCCCAGCGCCGCGGTAGCGGCGCCGGTGGCGGCACCGGTGGCGAGCGGCGCGACCGTAAGCGTGACGACCGGGGCAACGCCCCCGCCGTCGAGAAGACCGCTTACGTCGAGCGCGTCGTCGCGATCAACCGTGTCGCCAAGGTTGTCAAGGGTGGCCGTCGCTTCAGCTTCACCGCGCTCGTCGTGGTGGGCGATGGCGATGGCACCGTGGGTGTCGGTTACGGGAAGGCGAAGGAGGTTCCGGCCGCCATCGCCAAGGGCGTTGAGGAGGCCAAGAAGAACTTCTTCAAGGTCCCCCGTATCCAGGGCACCATCCCGCACCCGATCCAGGGTGAGAAGGCCGCCGGCGTCGTGCTGCTGAAGCCCGCCGCCCCCGGTACCGGTGTTATCGCCGGTGGTCCGGTGCGCGCCGTCCTGGAGTGCGCCGGCATCCACGACATCCTGTCGAAGTCGCTCGGCTCGGACAACGCGATCAACATCGTGCACGCCACCGTGGCCGCTCTGAAGGGCCTCGTGCGCCCCGAGGAGATCGCTGCCCGTCGTGGCCTGCCGCTGGAGGACGTGGCCCCCGCCGCCCTGCTGCGGGCTCGTGCTGCCGGGGTGAGCGCCTGATGGCTCGCCTGAAGATCACGCAGACCAAGTCGTACATCGGCAGCAAGCAGAACCACCGCGACACCCTGCGTTCGCTTGGCCTCAAGCGCATGCACGACGTGGTGGTCAAGGAGGACCGTCCCGAGATCCGCGGGATGGCCCACACGGTCCGTCACCTGGTGACGGTTGAGGAGGTGGACTGATCATGGGCGACAACCCGATCAAGATCCACAACCTGCGTCCCGCCCCGGGTGCCAAGACCGACAAGATCCGCGTGGGTCGTGGTGAGGGCTCCAAGGGTAAGACCGCTGGTCGTGGTACCAAGGGCACCAAGGCCCGCTACCAGGTTCCGCAGCGCTTCGAGGGTGGCCAGATGCCGCTCCACATGCGCCTGCCGAAGCTGAAGGGTTTCAAGAACCCGTTCAAGATCACCTTCCAGGTCGTCAACCTCGACAAGCTGGCCGAGCTCTACCCGCAGGGTGGCGAGGTCACGGTCGAGGACCTGGTCGCCAAGGGCGCGGTTCGCAAGAACTCGCTCGTCAAGGTGCTCGGCACCGGCGAGGTCTCGGTCGCCCTCCAGGTGACGGTGGACGCCGTCTCCGGTTCGGCCGCCGAGAAGATCAAGGCCGCCGGCGGTACGGTCACCGAGCTCGTCTGAGCCCGCTGACTCCGTCGTACGAGCCCCGCACCTCCTTCGGGAGGTGCGGGGCTCGCGCCGTTCCCGGGGACATCCGGCCGGACGGCGCTCGTTCTTTTGTGTGGCAAACCCGGGCATCCCGTACCCCATGAGTGGGGGAGCGGCGGTACGCGCTTCTTCCGAGTGGCTGCGCACTGTTAGAGTCCGTGGAGTTCCCTTGTAGGCTGCGCGTAGGCTCGCCTGTGCCGTCTGTACGGGAGCCCGAACCGCAAACTCCCCATTCAGGACCGACCCTCCCGCCGACGACGCGCGGGAGGCGCAGGAGGCACCGTGCTCAGTGCGTTCGCGCGGGCGTTCCAGACGCCCGACCTGCGCAAGAAGCTGCTGTTCACGCTGGGCATCATGGTGCTGTTCCGGCTGGGCTCGCACATCCCGATCCCGGGCGTGAGCTTCACGGCCGTGAACGAGTGCGTGAAGGAGACCAAGAACAGCGGCCTCTTCGGACTCGTCAACCTGTTCAGCGGTGGCGCGCTCCTCCAGCTGACGATCTTCGCCCTCGGCATCATGCCGTACATCACGGCGAGCATCATCCTCCAGCTCCTCACCGTCGTGATCCCGCGACTGGAGATGCTGAAGAAGGAGGGGCAGGCCGGCCAGGCGAAGATCACCCAGTACACCCGCTACCTGACCATCGCGCTGGCGGTGCTCCAGGGCACCGGCATCGTGGCGACGGCCTCCAGCGGCGCGCTGTTCTCGGGCTGCCCGCTGGCCAACGAGATCGTCCCGGACACCGGTGTGTTCCGGGTCGCCGTCATGGTGCTCACCATGACCGCCGGCACCACGGTCATCATGTGGCTCGGTGAGCTGATCACCGACCGCGGCATCGGCAACGGCATGTCGCTGCTGATCTTCACCTCGATCGCGGCGCAGTTCCCGTCCTCCATGTGGAACATCAAGACCACCGGCACCATCGGCGGCGGCTGGGTCGAGTTCCTCTCGGTGGTCGCGGTCGGCATCATCGTCGTGATGCTGGTCATCTTCGTCGAGCAGGCCCAGCGCCGGATCCCGGTCCAGTACGCGAAGCGGATGATCGGCCGCCGGGCGTTCGGCGGGACCTCGACCTACATCCCGCTCAAGGTGAACCAGGCCGGTGTGATCCCGGTCATCTTCGCCTCCTCGCTGCTGTACATCCCCGCCCTGGTGGTCCAGCTGACCAACAGCCAAGCGGGCTGGGCCACGTGGATCCGGACGAACTTCGTCAAGGGTGACCACCCGATCTACATGGCCACCTACTTCCTGCTGATCGTCTTCTTCGCCTTCTTCTACGTCGCCATCTCCTTCAACCCCGAAGAAGTTGCCGACAACATGAAGAAGTATGGTGGGTTCATCCCGGGTATCCGGGCCGGCCGACCGACGGCCGAGTACCTGAACTACGTGCTGACCCGAATCACGTGGCCGGGTTCGCTCTACCTGGGCCTGATCGCGTTGATCCCGATGATCGCCCTGGTCGCCTTCGGACAGCAGACCAACTTCCCGTTCGGCGGCACCAGCGTGCTCATCGTCGTCGGCGTCGGACTCGAAACTGTGAAGCAGATCGAGAGCCAGCTCCAGCAGCGCAATTACGAAGGGTTCCTCCGCTGATGCGTATCGTCCTCGTTGGTCCTCCCGGGGCCGGGAAGGGTACTCAGGCGCACCTGCTCGCCAAGACCCTGTCCATTCCCCACATCTCCACCGGCGACCTGTTCCGTGCGAACATCAGCCAGGGCACCCCGTTGGGGCTCGAGGCCAAGAGCTACATGGACGCGGGACACCTGGTGCCGGACGAGGTCACCATCGGGATGGCCAAGGACCGGATGCTCCAGGAGGACGCCGCCAACGGCTTCCTGCTCGACGGCTTCCCCCGCAACCTCGGGCAGGCCAAGGCGCTGGACGAGTTCCTCGCCGAGCAGGGCATCACGCTGGACGGCGTGCTGGACCTGGAGGTCCCCGAGGACGAGGTCGTCCGCCGGATCGCCGGCCGCCGCCTGTGCCGCAACGACGGTGGCCACGTCTTCCACGTGGACTACAACCCGCCGAAGGCCGAGGGCGTCTGCGACGAGTGCGGCGGCGAGCTGTACCAGCGCTCGGACGACACCGAGGACAAGGTGCGCACGCGCCTGGAGGTCTACCACACGGAGACCGAGCCGATCATCGACTACTACGTCCAGCAGGGCCTGGTGGCGACCATCTCGGCCCTCGGCAAGGTGGACGAGGTCACCGCCCGCTCGATCGAGGCGCTGAAGCAGGACAGCTGAGTCTCTCGGCGAACGTACGACGGTACGGCCGGGTCGCCCGCCCAGCGCGGGAGGCCCGGCCGTTTCGGCGTCGTACGGTGGTACCAGTGGTAATCCGGACTTGGAAGGCGTGACCAGATGGTGGAGATCAAGACCCCCGAGCAGATCGCGAAGATGCGAGCGGCCGGGCTGGTCGTCGCCGAGGCCCTGAAGGCCTGCCGCGAGGCGGTCGTCCCCGGGGTGACCACCCAGGAGCTCAACGACATCGCGGACAAGGTCATCACCGGCCACGGTGCCACCTCGAACTTCCGCGCCCACCATGGCGGGCTCTGGTTCCCGGGCGTGATCTGCGCGTCGGTGAACAACGAGGTCGTGCACGGCATCCCGGGCGAGCGGGTGCTCCAGGAGGGCGACGTCATCTCGATCGACTGCGGCGCCATCCTGGACGGCTGGCACGGCGACTCGGCCATCACCGTGGCGGTCGGCGAGGTCCGTCCGGAGGTCGAGATGCTGAGCCACGTCACCGAGGGCTCGATGTGGGCCGGCATCGCCCAGATGAAGAAGAACAACCGCCTGGTGGACGTCTCCAAGGCGATCGAGGGCTACATCCGCCGCCAGCCGCTGCCGCCGAAGGGCAAGTGGGGCATCACCGAGGGCTACGGCGGCCACGGCATCGGCACCGCGATGCACATGGAGCCGCACGTGCTGAACTACGTCGAGCGCGGCCGCGGCAAGGGCCCGAAGCTGGTCCCCGGCACCGTGCTGGCGATCGAGCCGATGGTCTCGCTCGGCACCCCGCACACCACCGTGCTGGACGACGAGTGGACGGTCGTCACCAACGACGGCACCTGGGCCTCGCACTGGGAGCACTCGGTGGCCGTCACCGAGCAGGGCCCGCTGGTGCTGACGGCCTTCGACGGCGGCAAGGCGGAACTGGCCAAGCTGGGTATCACCGCAGCTCCGGACCCCCTCGCGTAGTCGTGGCGGCACCCGACTGCCGCTGCTGACAAGGGATCAAAGCCCTGGAGGTTTGGACCTCCAGGGCTTTTGTCCTATTTTTATCCGCTGGCAGTGGTCTGCTGCGGCCTGACTGGTTTACGAGCGATGCAGGAGAGAGCACGTGCTCAAGGGATTCCGCGACTTCATGATGCGCGGCAACGTCGTCGACATGGCGGTCGGTGTGGTCATCGGTGCCGCGTTCACCGCGGTGGTGACCGGTTTCGTGTCCGCCTTCCTCACCCCGCTGGTGGGTGTGGTGGTCGGCGCGGCCGGCGACTTCAGCTCGTACAAGGCGCACATCGCCGGAGTGACCTTCCCGTACGGGCAGTTCCTCAACGTGCTGATCGCGTTCTTCATGACCGCCGCGGTGCTGTACTTCTGCGTGGTGCTGCCGATCACCAAGGCGACCGCGCGCTACATGCCGAAGAAGCCGAAGGCGCCGAAGCGCCCCTGCCCCGAGTGCCTGACCGAGATCCCCCAGGCCGCCCGCCGCTGCTCGGCCTGCACCGCGCACGTCGAGCCGCTGTCGGTCACCACCGGGGTCTGACGTAGCAGGTGTGACGGCGACCGCTTTCAGGGGCCCCGTTTTGGTCCATCGCACGCGCTGGCGTAGGATGGACCGTCGGCTCACTCGTAGCGTGCTCCAGCACGCCCTCTTCCCCTCGGGGGCGGGGTGAACCCAGGTTCGCACGAGCGTTCCGCATACGGTAGCCGGTCCCGGAAGGTGGATCTCGCAGTTCATGGCTAAGAAGCAAGGCGCCATTGAGATCGAGGGCACCGTGATCGAGTCTCTTCCGAACGCGATGTTCAAGGTCGAGCTGCAGAACGGTCACAAGGTCCTCGCGCACATCAGTGGCAAGATGCGCATGCACTACATCCGCATCCTGCCGGACGACCGGGTCGTCGTGGAGCTCAGCCCCTACGACCTCACGCGCGGGCGGATCGTCTACCGCTACAAGTAAGAACGTCAGATCTAGACCCGGAGAACCTGAAACATGAAGGTCAAGCCGAGCGTCAAGAAGATCTGCGACAAGTGCAAGGTGATCCGCCGCCACGGCCGGGTCATGGTGATCTGCGACAACCTGCGCCACAAGCAGCGCCAGGGCTGATCTCTCCCCAGCATTTCTCGTAGTACTTCGCGCGACGCGAAAACGTCATGAGCGGGCTACCCGATCCGATCCGCGAGGAACGGACTGCCGCCCCCGGTCAGAGGCCGGGGCTCCCTCACCGTGAGGTGTCGGAGTAGGTAGCACGCAAGACCTCTGAAGAACCACAGGAGCCTTGAATGGCACGCCTCGCCGGCGTTGATCTCCCCCGTGAGAAGCGGATCGAGATCGCCCTCACCTACGTGTACGGCATCGGCCGTACCCGCGCCCAGCAGACCCTCGCCGAGACCGGTGTCAACCCGGATGTCCGCGTTCGCGACATCTCCGAGGACGACCTGGTCAAGCTGAGCCAGTACATCGACGCCAACTACACGGTCGAGGGTGACCTCCGCCGTGAGGTGGCCGCCGACATCCGCCGCAAGGTCGAGATCGGCTGCTACGAGGGTCTGCGTCACCGCCGTGGCCTGCCGGTCCGCGGTCAGCGCACCCACACCAACGCGCGTACCCGCAAGGGCCCGCGTCGCGCGATCGCCGGCAAGAAGAAGCCGGGCAAGAAGTAGTCCGTCCCGTAACCGGACATCCCTCCGGCCCGCGGGTCAGCGGACCGACCACCTCAGTAGGAGAACAGACTTATGCCCCCCAAGGGTCGTCAGGCTGCCGGCGCGAAGAAGATCCGCCGCAAGGAAAAGAAGAACGTCGCTCACGGCCACGCGCACATCAAGAGCACGTTCAACAACACCATCGTTTCGATCACGGACCCGTCCGGCAACGTGATCTCCTGGGCCTCCGCCGGCCACGTCGGCTTCAAGGGCTCGCGCAAGTCCACCCCGTTCGCCGCGCAGATGGCCGCCGAGGCCGCTGCCCGTCGCGCGCAGGAGCACGGCATGCGCAAGGTTGACGTCTTCGTGAAGGGTCCGGGCTCCGGCCGCGAGACCGCGATCCGTTCGCTCCAGGCCACCGGCCTGGAGGTCGGCTCGATCCAGGACGTCACCCCCACCCCGCACAACGGCTGCCGTCCGCCGAAGCGCCGCCGCGTCTGACGCAGCGCCTTCGGGCACGCTGGGTTCTGCTTTAAACCTCGTACGGGCTCCCACACAGTTGATTGCGAAACTGTCTTCGGGAGCCCGTACGCTTGGCGTGAGGCCACCGCCTCATGGCCATTCGTTCGGCGTCAAATAGTGGGCGCCGGAGACTGGAGGATCGAAACATGCTCATCGCTCAGCGTCCCTCGCTGACCGAAGAGGTCGTCGACGAGTTCCGCTCGCGGTTCGTGATCGAGCCGCTGGAGCCGGGCTTCGGCTACACCCTCGGCAACTCCCTGCGCCGCACGCTCCTGTCGTCGATCCCGGGTGCCGCTGTCACCAGCATCCGCATCGACGGCGTCCTGCACGAGTTCACCACCGTGCCGGGCGTCAAGGAGGACGTGACCGACCTCATCCTCAACATCAAGCAGCTGGTCGTCTCCTCGGAGCACGACGAGCCGGTCGTGATGTACCTGCGCAAGCAGGGCCCGGGTGTCGTCACCGCCGCCGACATCGCCCCGCCGGCGGGTGTCGAGGTGCACAACCCCGAGCTGGTCCTCGCCACCCTGAACGGCAAGGGCAAGCTGGAGATGGAGCTGACCGTCGAGCGCGGTCGCGGCTACGTCTCCGCCGTCCAGAACAAGGCCTCCGGCCAGGAGATCGGCCGCATCCCGGTCGACTCGATCTACAGCCCGGTGCTGAAGGTCACCTACAAGGTCGAGGCCACCCGTGTCGAGCAGCGGACCGACTTCGACAAGCTGATCGTCGACGTCGAGACCAAGCCCGCCATGCGTCCGCGCGACGCCATGGCCTCGGCCGGCAAGACCCTGGTGGAGCTGTTCGGCCTCGCCCGCGAGCTGAACATCGACGCCGAGGGCATCGACATGGGCCCGTCCCCGACGGACGCCGCCCTGGCCGCCGACCTGGCGCTGCCGATCGAGGAGCTGGAGCTCACCGTCCGCTCCTACAACTGCCTCAAGCGCGAGGGCATCCACACCGTGGGTGAGCTCGTCGCCCGCTCCGAGGCGGACCTGCTCGACATCCGCAACTTCGGCGCGAAGTCGATCGACGAGGTCAAGGCGAAGCTGGCCGGCATGGGCCTGGCCCTCAAGGACAGCCCGCCCGGGTTCGACCCGACCGCTGCCGCCGACGCCTTCGGCGCCGACGACCTCGACGACTCGCACTTCGCCGAGACCGAGCAGTACTAAGAGATTTGGCCGCGGGGGCGGTTCCACGGAGCCGCCCCCGTCGTCGTGAAAGCCGTACGGGCACAGTGCCCGTACGCCCGCTGCGGTACCTGGTACGGCCGCAGTCGGAGATTCAAGGAGTAATTCCATGCCGCGTCCCACCAAGGGTGCCCGCCTGGGCGGTGGCCCGCACCACGAGCCGCTGCTGCTCGCCGGTCTGGCCCGTGAGCTGTTCCAGTACGGCCGCATCACCACCACCGAGGCCAAGGCCCGCCGCCTGCGCCCGCTGGCGGAGAAGCTGATCACCAAGGCGAAGAAGGGCGACATCCACAACCGTCGCCTGGTGCGCAAGACGATCACCGACGTCGCCGTGCTGCACACCCTCTTCACCGAGATCGCGCCGCGCTACGAGAACCGCCCGGGTGGCTACACCCGCATCACCAAGATCGGTCCCCGTCGTGGCGACAACGCCCCGATGGCCGTGATCGAGCTGGTCGAGGCGCTGACCGTCGCGCAGACCGCCGTCGGCGAGGCCGAGGCCGCCACCAAGCGCGCCGTCAAGGAGGCCGAGGAGGCCAAGGTCGAGGCCCCCAAGGCTGACGACACCAAGGCCGACGAGGCTGCCGAGGCCGAGCAGGCCTGACACCTCCAGGTGTTCGCGGGCCCGCTTCCCCAGCGATGGGGGAGCGGGCCCGTTCCCGTCCAGTGGCCGATCAGAGCAGTCCGGGAGTCGAGAAGCAGTGGTCAACGATTGCGCCGAGCAGCCGCCGGTGAAGGACGGCCCGGCCGACGGGTACGTCCGGGTCCGGCTGGACCTCGCCTACCAGGGCGCCGAGTTCTCCGGCTGGGCCCGCCAGAAGGGCGGCCGCCGGACGGTCCAGGAGGAGATCGAGAGCGCGCTCCAGATCGTCACCCGCAGCCCGGAGCTGTTCCCGCTGACCGTGGCCGGCCGCACCGACGCCGGGGTGCACGCCCGCGGCCAGGTCGCCCACGTCGACCTGCCGGCCGAGCTGTGGGCGGCGCACCGGGAGAAGCTGCTGCGCCGGCTGGCCGGCCGGCTCCCCGGGGACGTCCGGATCTACCGGGTCGGCGAGGCACCGCCCGGGTTCGACGCCCGCTTCTCGGCGATCTGGCGCCGGTACGCCTACCGGGTCGCCGACCACCCCGGCGGGGTGGACCCGCTGCTGCGCGGCCACGTGCTCTGGCACGACCGGCCGCTGGACATCGACAGGATGAACGCGGCCGCGCAACTGCTGCTCGGCGAGCACGACTTCGCCGCGTACTGCAAGAAGCGCGAGGGCGCCACCACCATCCGCACCCTGCTGGAGCTGCACTGGGACCGCGTCCCGGTGGACTCCTACGCCGCCCAGGAGGGCTCGCTCGCGGTCGCCACCGTCCGGGCCGACGCCTTCTGCCACAACATGGTCCGGGCGCTGGTCGGCGCGATGCTGCTGGTCGGTGACGGGCACCGGCCGGTGGAGTTCCCCGGCGAGGTGCTGGCCGGCGGGGTGCGCAACTCCGCCGTCAACGTGATCCGGCCGTACGGGCTCACGCTGGAGGAGGTCGGCTACCCGCCGGACGACCAGCTGGCCGAGCGCAACCGGCTGGCCCGGCGGATGCGCACCCTGCCCGGGCAGCCCGCTCCCGGATAATCCGTTTTGGCCGGAGGCGTCGGCTTGCGAGAATCGTCCGCATGGGACACGTCGAGATTTCGCACCTGGAGTACTACCTGCCGGACGGGCGGGTGCTGTTCGACGACGCGTCCTTCCGGGTCGGCGAGGGCGCCGCGGTCGCCCTGGTCGGTGCCAACGGGGCCGGCAAGACCACCCTGCTGCGGATGATCGCGGGGGACATCCAGCCGCACGGCGGCTCGGTGACGATCAGCGGCGGGCTCGGCGTGATGCGCCAGTTCGTCGGCACCACCGGCCGCGAGGACCAGCAGTCCACCCCCGGTGCCCTGCCGGCCGACGCCTCGGTGCGCGACCTGCTGGTGTCGGTCGCCCCGGAGCGGATCGCCAGGGCGGCCCGCGCGGTGGACGCCGCCGAGCTGGCGATGATCGCCCAGGACGACGAGAAGACGCAGATGGCCTATGCCCAGGCGCTCTCCGACTGGGCCGACGTCGGCGGTTACGACTACGAGACCGACTGGGACGTCTGCACCATGGCGGCCCTCGGCATGCCCTTCGACAAGGCCCAGTGGCGCGGTCTGAACACCCTCTCCGGCGGCGAGCAGAAGCGGCTCGTCCTGGAGGCGCTGCTGCGCGGCCCGGAGGAGGTGCTCCTGCTCGACGAGCCCGACAACTACCTGGACGTCCCGGCGAAGCGCTGGCTGGAGGAGGCCATCAAGGCCACCCAGAAGACGGTCCTGTTCATCTCGCACGACCGCGAGCTGCTCTCCAAGACCGCCGACAAGATCATCAGTGTCGAGTCCGGCGCGGCCGGCAGCAGCGTCTGGGTGCACGGCGGCGGCTTCGACACCTTCCACGAGGCCCGCAAGGCCCGCTTCGAGCGCTTCGAGGAGCTGCGCCGCCGCTGGGACGAGGAGCACGCCAAGCTCAAGAAGCTGGTCGTCACCCTGCGTCAGGCCGCCTCCGTCAGCCACGACATGGCCTCCCGCTACTCCGCCGCGCAGACCCGGCTGAAGAAGTTCGAGGACGCCGGCCCGCCGGAGGCGCCGCCGCGCGAGCAGTCCATCACCATGCGGCTCAAGGGCGGTCGCACCGGCGTGCGCGCCTTCACCATGGAGCAGCTGGAGCTCACCGGCCTGATGCAGCCCTTCGACCTGGAGGTCTTCTACGGCGAGCGGGTCGCGGTGCTGGGCGCCAACGGCGCCGGCAAGTCACATCTCCTGCGGCTGCTGGCCGGTGACGGGACGGTCGCGCACAGCGGCGAGTGGAAGCTCGGCGCCCGGGTCGTCCCCGGCCACTTCCGGCAGACCCACGCCCACCCGGAGCTGTTCGGCCGCACCGTGCGGTCGATCGTCGAGGAGGAGCACGCGCTCAGCCGCGGCGCCGCGATGGGGGCGCTTCGCCGGTACGAGCTGGACCGTCAGGAGGAGCAGAAGTTCGAGTCGCTGTCCGGCGGGCAGCAGGCCCGGCTGATGATCCTCAAGCTCGAACTCTCCGGCGTGACGGCCCTGTTGCTCGACGAGCCGACCGACAACCTGGACCTGGAGAGCGCCGAGGCCCTGCAGGCCGGCCTGGAGGCCTTCGACGGCACCGTGCTGTGCGTCACCCACGACCGCTGGTTCGCCAAGACCTTCGACCGCTTCCTGGTGTTCGGCGCGGACGGCCGGGTGTACGAGTCGTCGGAGCCGGTCTGGGACGTGACCCGGGTGGAGCGCGAACGCTGAGTGACGGCCGCGCCTCCGGCGGGGACGGGTCCAGGCGATTTTTGACCCGTCCCGGCCGTGCCGGTAACCTGGACGCTTGATGTGCGTATTGGCTCGCTCTATCTCACGTGAGAGGTCGGTACGCCGGAGACATCAGGTCGTCGACCAGCGGTCCCCCTTGAATTGCGTCCAAGGATGGCCAGGCTGCTCTTCCGTCCGGGTGCTCCTGTCAGGACTCACTCACTGAAAAGCGAAGGCTACGACCGTGCGTACGTACAGCCCCAAGCCCGGCGACGTCCAGCGTCAGTGGCACGTCATCGACGCGACCGACGTCGTGCTGGGCCGCCTGGCTTCCCAGGCCGCCAACCTCCTCCGGGGCAAGCACAAGGCGATCTACGCGCCGCACGTTGACACTGGTGACTTCGTCATCATCATCAACGCCGACAAGGTGCACCTGTCCGGTAACAAGAAGACCCAGAAGCTGGCCTACCGCCACTCGGGCTTCCCGGGCGGTCTGCGCTCGGTGCGCTACGACGACCTCCTGGACAAGAACCCGGAGAAGGCCGTCGAGAAGGCCATCAAGGGCATGATCCCCAAGAACAGCCTGGGCCGCCAGATGCTCTCGAAGCTGAAGGTCTACTCGGGCGACCAGCACCCGCACGCTGCCCAGCAGCCGGTGCCGTTCGAGATCACCCAGGTCGCGCAGTAATTCGGCCACCAAGCCCCCCAACACTGAAAAGAGCTGAGGAACACCGTGGCCGAGACCACTGAAACCCTTGAGGTCGACTTCGACGAGACCGTCGTCGAGGGCGAGTACACCTCCGAGGAGAGCTACACCTCCGAGTCCCTGGCCGGCCGCTTCGGCGAGGCCGTCCCGGGCGCCGGCCTTGGCCGCCGCAAGGAGGCGATCGCCCGCGTGCGCATCGTCCCCGGCACCGGCCAGTGGAAGATCAACGGTCGCACCCTTGAGGGCTACTTCCCCAACAAGGTGCACCAGCAGACCGTGAACGAGCCCTTCAAGCTCCTGGAGCTGGACGGCCGTTACGACGTCGTCGCCCGCATCAGCGGTGGCGGCGTCTCCGGCCAGGCCTACGCGCTGCGCCTCGGCGTCGCCCGTGCCCTGAACGAGGCCGACGTGGACAACAACCGCGGCGCGCTGAAGAAGGCCGGCTTCCTGACCCGTGACGCCCGCGCCGTCGAGCGCAAGAAGGCCGGTCTGAAGAAGGCCCGCAAGGCGCCGCAGTACAGCAAGCGCTAATCGCCTCCCCGGGGGTGCGGTCCGCCCTGGCGGCGCACCCCCTGGTTGCGCGAAACCGTCGCCCCGGAGTACCCCGTGTACTCCGGGGCGACGTGTTCCCCGGCCATGGTGCGGCGGCCGGGATCATCGGTTGGGTTCCGAGCAGTGGTGATGGAGGACGGGACAGTGGGACGACTCTTCGGTACGGACGGCGTACGCGGGGTGGCCAACGAGGGCCTGACGGCGGAGCTGGCGCTCGGCCTGTCGGTCGCGGCGGCCCATGTGCTCGGCGAGGCCGGAGCCTTCGACGGCCACCGGCCGGTCGCGGTGGTCGGCCGTGACCCGCGTGCCTCGGGCGAGTTCCTGGAGGCCGCCGTCATCGCCGGTCTGGCGAGTGCCGGCGTCGACGTCCTGCGGGTCGGCGTCCTGCCCACCCCGGCCGTGGCGTACCTCACCGGCGCGCTCGGCGCCGACTTCGGCGTGATGCTGTCCGCCAGCCACAACGCCATGCCGGACAACGGCATCAAGTTCCTCGCCCGCGGCGGCCACAAGCTGGACGACCGGATCGAGGACGCGATCGAGGCCCACTACCGCAAGCACACGCTCGGCGACGAGGACTGGAACCGTCCGACCGGCGCGGCCGTCGGCCGGGTGCGCGAGTACACCGAGGGCTTCGACAGGTACGTCGCCCACCTGATCGGCGTGCTGCCCAACCGCCTGGACGGCATCAAGGTCGTCATCGACGGCGCCCACGGCGCGGCCGCCTACGTCGCCCCCGAGGCCTTCGCCCGGGCCGGTGCCGAGGTGGTCCACACCCTGGGGGCCGAGCCCACCGGCCTCAACATCAACGACGGCGTCGGCTCCACCCACCTGGACCGGCTGCGCGTGGCGATGAAGGAGCACCGGGCGGACCTGGGCATCGCCCTGGACGGCGACGCCGACCGCTGCCTGGCCGCCGACGCCGAGGGCAACGAGGTGGACGGCGACCAGATCATCGCCATCCTCGCGGTCGCCATGAAGGAGGCCGGCACCCTGCGCCGCAACACCGTGGTGGCCACCGTGATGTCCAACCTCGGCTTCAAGCTGGCGATGGAGCGCGAGGGCGTCGAGCTGGTGGAGACCGCCGTCGGCGACCGCTACGTGCTGGAGGCGATGAAGGAGCACGGCTTCGCGCTGGGCGGCGAGCAGTCCGGCCACGTGATCCTGCTGGACCACGCCACCACCGGTGACGGCACCCTGACCGGCCTGATGCTGGGCGCCCGGCTGGCCGCCACCAAGCAGCCGCTGGCCGACCTGGCCGCCGTGATGACCCGGCTGCCGCAGGTGCTGATCAACGTCAAGGGCGTCGACAAGTCCCGGGTGAGGACCAGCACCGAGCTGGCCGCCGCGGTCGCCGCGGCCGAGGCCGAGCTGGGCTCCACCGGCCGGGTGCTGCTGCGCCCGTCGGGCACCGAGCCGCTGGTCCGGGTGATGGTCGAGGCCGCCGACCCGGCGCAGGCCGAGACGGTCGCCCAGCGGCTGGCCGAGGCGGTGCGCACCCACCTGGGCTGAGCCCCGGACACGGCGAAGGGCCCCCGCGTACCGTGGGGGCCCTTCGACGTGCGCTCAGAGCTTGCGCAGCAGCGCCCGGCGGACCTTGTGGTCCGGGCCCTTCTGGAGGACCAGGGTGGCCCGGCCGCGGGTCGGCAGCACGTTCTCCAGCAGGTTGGGCTTGTTGATGGTGCGCCAGACCTGCCGGCCGTACTCCATCGCCTCCTCCTCCGGCACCTCGGTGAAGCGGCGGAAGTAGGAGTTCGGGTCCTGGAAGGCGGTCTGCCGCAGCTTGCGGAAGCGGTCCAGGTACCAGTGCTCGATGTCGTCGGTCCGGGCGTCGACGTAGATCGAGAAGTCGAAGTAGTCGGCCACCGCGAGGCGGGTGCGGCCGTCGGTGCCGGGCAGGGCCGGCTGGAGCACGTTCAGGCCCTCGACGATCAGGATGTCCGGGCGCTCCACGGTCAGCCGCTTGTCCGGCACGATGTCGTACACCAGGTGCGAGTAGACCGGTGCGCTGACCCGCTCCTTGCCCGCCTTCACGTCCGCGACGAAGCGCATCAGCGCCCGGCGGTCGTACGACTCGGGGAAGCCCTTGCGGGCCATCAGGCCGCGGCGGCGCAGCTCCGCGTTGGGCAGCAGGAAGCCGTCGGTGGTGACCAGTTCGACCCGCGGGTGCTCGGGCCAGCGGGCGAGCAGCGCCTGGAGCAGGCGGGCGGTGGTGGACTTGCCGACGGCGACGGAGCCGGCCACGCCGATGATGAACGGGGTGCGGGTGCGCTCGGTGTCCGGGGTGTCCAGGAAGGTGCCCAGCGCGCCGCGCAGCTCGTGCGTGGCGTGGATGTACAGGTTCAGCAGGCGCGACAGCGGCAGGTAGACGTCGCGGACCTCGTCCAGGTCGAGGGCGGTACCGAGGCCGCGCAGCCGCTCCACCTCCTCGGCGCTCAGCGGCAGCGGCGTACGCTCGCGCAGCGCGCTCCACTCGGCCCGGCTGAGGTCCACGTAGGGGGACGGCGACGGGCCGGGCGTGGCGGCGCCCCGCGTACAGAGTTCGGTCAGCACATGCTCCATTGTGAGCCGTAGCGGCGTTCACGGTGGCTGTGGTGTCGGTCACGCAGCGTTCCCGCGCGGCGGGAATGCGGTCGCAGAACCGCCCTTATGCTGGCACGCATGTGCGGAATTGTTGGATATGTGGGCGCCCAGTCAGCCCTCGACGTAGTAATCGCCGGCCTGCAGCGCCTGGAGTACCGGGGTTACGACTCGGCCGGCGTCGCAGTGCAGGTCCAGGACTCCGAGGGGCAGTGGACCCTGGCCACCGACAAGCGGGCGGGCAAGCTCGCCAACCTGGAGAAGTCGCTCGCCGAGACCCCTCTGCCCGGCGGCACCACCGGCATCGGCCACACCCGCTGGGCCACCCACGGCGGCCCGACGGACGCCAACGCCCACCCCCACCTGGACGACCACCAGCGGGTGGCCGTGGTGCACAACGGCATCATCGAGAACTTCGCCCAGCTGCGCGCTGAGATCGCCGAGCGCGGCCACACCCTCCGGTCCGAGACCGACACCGAGGTCGTCGCCCACCTGCTGGGCGAGGCCTACACGGGTGACCTCGCCGAGGCCATGCGGGTGGTCTGCCGTCGGCTGGAGGGCGCCTTCACCCTCGTCGCCGTGCACGCGGACGCGCCGGACGTGGTCGTCGGTGCCCGCCGCAACTCGCCGCTGGTGGTCGGCCGCGGCGAGGGCGAGAACTTCCTCGCCTCGGACGTCGCCGCCTTCATCGCCCACACCCGCGAGGCGATCGAGCTGGGCCAGGACCAGGTGGTCGAGCTGCGCCGGGAGGGCGTGACCGTCACCAACTTCGACGGCACCCCCGCCGACGTGCGCGAGTACCACGTCGACTGGGACGCCTCCGCCGCCGAGAAGGGCGGCTACGACTACTTCATGCTCAAGGAGATCGCCGAGCAGCCGAAGGCGGTCGCCGACACCCTGCTCGGCCGGATCGGCACCGACGGCCGGCTGACCCTGGACGAGCTGCGGATCTCCGACGCCGACCTGCGCTCGGTCGACAAGGTCGTCATCGTGGCCTGCGGCACGGCCTTCCACGCCGGCATGATCGCCAAGTACGCCATCGAGCACTGGACCCGCATTCCCTGCGAGGTCGAGGTCGCCTCCGAGTTCCGCTACCGCGACCCGATCATGGGCCCGGGCACGCTGGTCATCGCCATCTCGCAGTCCGGCGAGACCATGGACACCCTGATGGCCCTGCGGCACGCCCGTGAGCAGGGCGCCAAGGTGCTGGCGATCTGCAACACGAACGGCTCCACCATCCCGCGCGAGTCGGACGCGGTGCTGTACACCCACGCCGGCCCGGAGGTCGCGGTCGCCTCCACCAAGGCGTTCCTGACCCAGCTGGTCGCCTGCTACCTGGTGGCCCTGTACCTGGGCCAGGTGCGCGGCACCAAGTGGGGCGACGAGATCTTCGCCGTCATCAAGGAGCTCGGCGACGCGCCGAAGCAGGTCGAGCAGGTCCTGGAGACCATGGAGCCGGTGCGCGAGCTGGCCCGCTCGCTGGCCGACGCCCGCTCGGTGCTGTTCCTCGGCCGCCACGTCGGCTTCCCGGTGGCCCTGGAGGGCGCGCTCAAGCTCAAGGAGCTGGCGTACATGCACGCCGAGGGCTTCGCGGCGGGCGAGCTCAAGCACGGCCCGATCGCGCTGATCGAGGAGGGGCTGCCGGTCGTGGTGGTCGTGCCCTCGCCGCGCGGGCGGTCGATCCTGCACGACAAGATCGTCTCCAACATCCAGGAGATCCGGGCCCGCGGCGCCCGCACGATCGTGATCGCCGAGGAGGGCGACGAGGCGGTCGTCCCGTACGCCGACCACCTGATCCGCATCCCGGTCACCCCGGTGCTGCTCCAGCCGCTGGTCTCCACCGTTCCGCTCCAGGTCTTCGCCTGCGAGCTGGCCACGGCCAAGGGCCACGAGGTCGACCAGCCGCGCAACCTGGCGAAGTCGGTCACCGTCGAGTAGTCCCACGCCCGTCGGCAACGGCGCCCCCGCGGTGGCTGCGCCCTACCGCAGGGGCGCCGTGTCGGGTGCGAAGGAGAACGGAACCTCCGTCCGGCGGCGGCGTCACGACGATCTCCCCTTCGATGAGCCCTGCCTCGTCCACGGCCCTTCCTCCTCCTGCTGGTTCGTGCCGAGCCACAAGGTAGGTGCACGGACTCAAGCCGGTGGGGGGATCGAAGCGGTTGTCACTCGAAAGCGTGCCGCAGGCCCGGCTCCCGCGGGGCGGTGGCGCGGGTTAGCGTCGACGGTACGTCGACTGCTGAAGGAGCCCTGACATGCGTCATGCACACCGGGTGGACGTCGTCCGGGCCGCCGAGGGCGAGCTGATGGCGCGGCTGCCCGAGGGAACGTTGATGCAGCGGGCGGCCGCCGCACTGGCGGCGACCTGCGCCCGGCTGCTGACCCGGCGCCGGGGGAGGGTGTACGGCAGCCGGGTGACGGTGCTCGCCGGCAGCGGGGACAACGGGGGTGACGCCCTGTACGCCGGGGCCGCGCTGGCCCGGCGCGGGGCGCGGGTGACGGCGGTGCTGCTGGCGCCGGAGAAGGCGCACCCGGGCGGGCTGGCCGCGCTGCGGGCCGCCGGTGGGCGGGTGACGGTGGAGCAGGAAGTCGGCCTGGCCGACTTCTCGCGCGCGGACCTGGTGCTGGACGGCATCGTCGGCATCGGCGGCCGGGGCGGGCTGCGCCCGGAGGCCCGGCCGTACGCGCAGGCCCGGCGGTCCGGGATCGTGGTGGCGGTGGACCTGCCGAGCGGGGTGGACGCCGACACCGGCGAGGTGCCGGGGGCGGCCCTGCGCGCGGACGTCACGGTCTGCTTCGGCACCTACAAGCCCGGGCTGCTGGTGGACCCGGGGGCCGAGTACGCGGGCGCCGTGCAACTGGTCGGCATCGGGCTGGAGCTGCCCGCCGCGGAGGTGACGGCGCTCCAGCACGTGGACGTGGCGGCGCTGCTGCCGGTGCCGGGCGCGGAGAGCGACAAGTACCGGCGCGGCGTGGTCGGGGTGGCGGCCGGTTCGGCGACCTACCCGGGGGCGGCGCTGCTGGCGGTGGCCGGGGCGCTGCACGGCGGCGCGGGCGCCGTCCGGTACGTGGGCACCGCCGCCGAGGAGGTGGTCCGGCGCTTCCCGGAGGCGCTGGTCACCGAGGGCGGGCCGGCCGGGGCCGGGCGGGTGCAGGCCTGGGTGGTCGGGCCGGGCGGCGGCGAGGGGGCGCGGCAGGCGCTGACCGAGGCGCTGGCGAGCGACGTCCCGGTGCTGGTGGACGCGGACGGGCTGACCGAGCTGGGCCGGCTGGGCCCGGACGCGCTGGCCGGCCGCACCGCACCCACCCTGCTCACCCCGCACACCGGCGAGGCCGCCCGGCTGCTCGCGGGCGCCGGGGGCGGCACGCCGCCGGCCGCCGACGACCTGGCCTGCGCCCGGCTGGCCACCGCCCGCCGGCTGGCGGCCGGCTACCGCGCGACGGTGCTGCTGAAGGGCTCCACCACGGTGGTCGCCGACCCGGGCGGGGCCGTCCGGGTGAACCCCACCGGCACCTCCTGGCTGGCCACCGCCGGCAGCGGCGACGTCCTGGCCGGGCTGGCCGGCTCCCTGCTGGCGGCGGGCCTCGCGCCGTTGGACGCCGCGTCGGCGGCCGCCTACCTGCACGGTCTGGCCGGCCGCGAGGCGGCGGGCGAGCCGGGCGCCCCGACGACGGCGCTCTCGGTGGCCGGGGCGCTGCCGGCGGTGTGGCGGGCGGTACGGGCCGACTAGCCCGGAACGTCCGGAAGGCCGGGAAACGGAACCGAACGGTCCGTCGAACGCGTCCGTGCAAGGGACGACGAGCGGTTCGCCGCAGGTCTGCGCGGTGTGCGCGGCCTGGTCGTCGGCAGCCGTGCCGACAGGCCGTTCGGCGAGGACTCCGGGACGTCTGGGAGACTGACCCTGATGACAACTGCGAACACGACCGGCACAGCCACCCTCACCGACGGCGTACGGGCCGAGGCGACCATCGATCTCGCCGCCCTGCGCGGCAACCTCGCGACGCTGCGCGAGCGCGTCGGCAGCGCGGCGGTGATGCTCGCGGTCAAGGCGAACGGCTACGGCCACGGCGCGGTCGAGTGCGCCCGGGAGGCGGTCGCGAACGGGGTTGGCTGGCTCGGTTGTGCGACGCCGGACGAGGCGCTGGCGCTGCGGGCCGCGGGCATCCGCCCGGAGCAGGCCCGCATCCTGTGCTGGCTGTGGACACCGGGCGGGCCGTGGCGCGAGGCGCTGCGCGCGGACCTGGACATCTCGGTCAGCGGCCAGTGGGCGCTGGACGAGCTGCTGCCCGCCGTGCGCGAGACCGGCATCCCGGCGCGGGTGCACCTGAAAGCCGACACCGGCCTCGGCCGCAACGGCTGCCAGCCGCACGACTGGCCGCAGCTGGTGGCCGCCGCCCGCCGCGCCGAGGCGGAGGGGCTGCTGACGGTCGTCGGCGTCTGGTCGCACTTCGCCGCGGCGGACGAGCCCGGCCACCCGTCGATCCAGGCCCAGCTGGACTCCTACCGCGCAGCGCTGGCCGCGGCCGAGGCCGCCGGGCTGCGCCCCGAGGTCCGGCACCTGGCGAACTCCCCGGCCACCCTGCTGCTGCCCGAGTCGCACTTCGACCTGGTCCGCACCGGCCTGGCCGCGTACGGGCTGTCGCCGGTGCCCGAGGTGGGCTCGCCGGCCGACTTCGGGCTGCGTCCGGTGATGGCGCTGACCGCGCGGCTGGCGCTGGTCAAGCACGTCCCCGGCGGGCACGGGGTCAGCTACGGCCACCACTACACGACGCCGGGCGAGACCACCCTGGGCCTGGTCCCGGTCGGCTACGGCGACGGCATCCCGCGGCACGCCAGCGGCACCGGCCCGGTGCAGATCGACGGCAAGTGGCGCACGGTGGCCGGCCGGGTCGCCATGGACCAGTTCGTGGTGGACCTCGGCGGCGACACCCCGGCGATCGGGGACGAGGTGCTGCTGTTCGGCAACGGCGAGCGCGGCGAGCCCACCGCCGAGGACTGGGCCCGCGCCTGCGGCACCATCTCGTACGAGATCATCACCCGGATCGGCGACCGGGTGCCCCGCCGCTACCTGGGCGGCAGCCGCACCGAGGGCCCGTCGGCATGACCGGCACACCGGCCGAGGGCAATCCGGTCGCGGCGGTCGCCAAGGCGGCCGGCGCCGCCTCCGGGGTGAGCCGGGCGGGTGTGATCGGGATCTCGGTCGGCGTGCTGGCGGCCGGGGCGGCCGCGGGCCTCGCGATCGAGCGGCTGACGGTCGGCCGGGCGACGCGCCGCCGGGCCCGGACCGAGCTGGACGCGAACGCCCCGTACGGCTCGCTGCGCGGCCGCCCGAGGACGGTGACCGCGCCGGACGGCACCGAACTGTACGTCGAGCTGGACGGCACCGGCTGGAGCGAGCCGGACGGCGACGGCACCGGCGCCGAGCCGCTGACCGTGGTGTTCTGCCACGGCTACTGCCTCAACCAGGACAGCTGGCACTTCCAGCGGGCCGCGCTGCGCGAGGGCATGCGGCTGGTCTTCTGGGACCAGCGCAGCCACGGCCGCTCCGAGCGCTCCCGCTCGTACCTGGCGGGCGAGCCGGCCGGCATCGACCAGCTGGGCGGCGACCTCAAGGCGGTGATCGACGCCGTCGCCCCGACCGGGCCGCTGGTGCTGGTGGGCCACTCGATGGGCGGCATGACGGTGATGGCGCTGGCCGACCAGCACCCGGAGCTGTTCCGCGAGCGCGTCGCCGGTGTGGCGCTGATCGGCACCCTCGCCGGGGACTGGGACGAGGTCAGCCTCGGTCTGCCGAGGGCCGGCGCGAAGCTGTTCAAGAAGGTCGCGCCCGGGATGGTGAAGCTGCTGGGCCGCCAGGTCGACCTGGTCGAGGCGACCAGGCGGCTGGGCTCGGACGTGGCCGCCGTCTTCTACCGGAAGTTCTCCTTCGGCGGCCGGGACGTCGACCCGGGCGTGGTGCGCTTCGCCGAGCAGCTGCTGGACGCCACCCCGATCGACGTGGTCGCCGAGTTCTACCCGGTGTTCGGCGTGCACGAGAAGTACGAGGCACTGGCCGCCCTGCGCGGCCTGCCCGCGCTGGTGCTGGCCGGGACGAAGGACCTGCTGACGCCCTCGACGCACAGCGAGGCGATGGCCGAGCAGCTGCCCGGCGCCGAGCTGGTGCTGGCCGAGGGCGCCGGGCACCTGGTGATGCTGGAGCGCGCGGAGCTGGTCGACCACGAGCTGGCGCGGCTGCTTCGCCGGGCCGCTCGCTTCGCCGGGGCGGCGCCGCTGCCCGTGACCGTCCTCGACCTGGCCCGGGAGCGGGCCGCGGAACCCGTCGTCGACCCGGCCTAGGCCCCCGCGCGCCGCACCCGGGCGCGCCGATGTGGCACGGTAGCGGTGGCGGCCGGTGGTCGGTGCGCCGGTACGGACCGAAGGGCATGACACGCGCATGGGCTCGCACGCCACTCTCACCGTCCCCACGCCGGAGCGGATGGGCCGGCTCGGCCGGGAGCTGGCCGCGCTGCTGCGGCCGGGGGACCTGGTGCTGCTCTCCGGTGAGCTGGGGGCGGGGAAGACCACGCTGACCCGGGGCCTGGGGGAGGGCCTGCAGGTCCGCGGGGCGGTGACCTCGCCGACCTTCGTGATCGCCCGGGTGCACCCCTCGCTGATCGGCGGCCCGGCGCTGGTGCACGTGGACGCGTACCGGCTGGGCGGGGACCTGGACGAGATGGAGGACCTCGACCTGGACGTCTCGCTGCCCGAGTCGGTGGTCGTGGTCGAGTGGGGAGAGGGCAAGGTCGAGCAGCTGTCCGAGGACCGGCTGGAGGTCCGGATCGAGCGTGCCATCGGCGACACCGCGGACGGGGACGACCAGGACCCGCGCCGGGTGGTGCTGACCGGCATCGGCCCGCGCTGGTCGGACGTGGCGCTGGGGGACCTCGGATAGCCGACGGGTTGCCGACAGGCTGTCGGCAAGTGTTGCGGGCGGGGTGCCGGGCGTGGTGGGATGGGTGCTGCGGTTAGGTCTGCCTAACTAGGGAGGCGCCATGTCGAGCACCACCCCCGACCCGCAGCGCGCGGTCCCCGCCGCCGGGGCCGGAGACTCCGCCCGCCGCGCTCCGGGAGAGCCGATGCGGGCACTGCTGGCCGCCTGCGCGGCCGCCGAGGCGGTGTCCACCCCGCCCGAACCGCGGCCCAGGCAGGACGAACGGCCCGAGGCGCAGGCGCCCCGGGCCGCGTGAGGCCGCACGTCCCGGACCTGGAGCACGTGGGTCGTTCCGGGCCGTCCGGGATCAGGCGATCACGACCACCTTGGTGTCCTTCGGCGCGAAGTCCCAGAGCAGCTGCCCCTCGGCGCGGCCGCTGCGGATGCCGCCGGTCTTGGCGCTCGGGTCGGTGGTCGGCGTGGCGCCGTCGACCGCCGCGCTGAAGCCGAACACCACGCCGTTCTGCTGCGCGAAGCGCACCACGTGCTCGATCTGCCTGCCGTCCGTCCCCGTGGTGGTCTGGGTGCGGCTGTACACCGCGTAGCTGCCCGGGGCGGGCTCGACCGAGCCCGGGGTGACCGGGAAGGCGGCCACGGCCTGCGGGCCCTTCTTCGGGTCGACCAGCCAGACGTAGTGGCTGCCGATCGAGTACACCACCCGGAGACCGGTGCCGGAGGTGGCCGGCAGCGGCGGAACGGTCGGGGCGGGCGCGGGGGCCGGCGCCGCGGCGGTGGCCGTACCGGTCGCCGTGGTGGTGGCGGTGGGCTTGGCGCCGCCCGCCCGGTCCTGGGCGCCGTTGGCCTGGAAGGCCAGCAGGCTCACCACCGCCAGGGCCCCCAGGGTCAACCCCGTGACCACCACTCCAGGACCCATCTTCGCCACGTTGCCGCTCCCGCCGCCGTCCCTTTACGTACGGCCCCATCGTGCCAGGTTCATCCTCGCGGGTCGCAGCGCCTCGGATCTGTGTTCCCGGGTCGTACGCCTTGCCGATCGGCCGGTCGGCCCAACGTCGGTCTAACCTTGACCCCGTGCTGCTGCTCGCGTTCGACACCGCTACCCCCGCCGTCACCGCCGCCGTCCACGACGGCACGGCCGTTCTCGCCGAGACCCACCAGGTCGACGCCAGGCGCCACGGCGAACTGCTGCTGCCCGCGATCGACCGGGTGCTGCGGGCCGCCGGGGTGGACAAGCACCAGCTGACCGGCATCGCGGTCGGCGTCGGCCCCGGCCCGTACACCGGCCTGCGGGTCGGCCTGGTGACCGCCGCCGCGCTCGGCCACGCGCTCGGGCTGCCGGTGCACGGCGTCTGCACCCTGGACGCGATCGCCTTCCAGGCCCGCGCCGAGGGCCTGGCCGGGCAGCCGTTCACGGTCGCCACCGACGCGCGCCGCAAGGAGGTCTACTGGGCCTCGTACGACGCCGACGGCCGCCGCACCGAGGGCCCCGGCGTGGACCGCCCGGCCGAGCTGACCCCGCAGGAACGCTCCGTCGGCGCAGGCGCGCTGCTCTACCCCGACGCCTTCCCGGGCGCGCACGGCCCCGAGCACGTCTCGGCCGGCGCCCTGGCCGGCTTCGCCGCCGCCGAGCTGGCCGCCGGGCGCGAGCTGCTGGCGAACCACCCGCTGTACCTGCGCCGCCCGGACGCCCAGGTCCCCGCCGCCTACAAGACCGTTCTAGGGGGCAAGGCGGTGCTTCCGGCGTGAACCACGGCACCACCCTGCGCCCGATGCGCTGGTGGGACATCGCGCCGGTGCTGGATCTGGAGCTGCGGCTCTTCCCCGAGGACGCTTGGTCCGCCGGGATGTTCTGGTCCGAGCTGGCCGAATCCCACCCCGGCGGCACCCGCCACTACACCGTCGCGGCCGCCCCGGACGGCACGATCGTCGGCTACGCCGGGCTGATGGCGATCGCCGGCGAGGGCGACGTCCAGACCATCGCCGTCGACGAGCGCCGCCAGGGCGCCGGCCTCGGCGCGGCGCTGCTCACCGACCTGATCCGGGAGGCCGCCCGGCGCGAGTGCGCCGAGCTGCTGCTGGAGGTGCGGGTGGACAACCCGCGCGCCCAGCGGCTGTACGAGCGCCACGGCTTCGAA
This sequence comes from Kitasatospora sp. NPDC101235, assembly GCF_044767505.1. Taxonomy (NCBI): domain Bacteria; kingdom Bacillati; phylum Actinomycetota; class Actinomycetes; order Kitasatosporales; family Streptomycetaceae; genus Kitasatospora; species Kitasatospora sp. NPDC101235. Next base: position 162,175 of record NZ_JBIWNZ010000003.1, on the reverse strand, counting down.
CCGGTGGGCATCCGGCGCGGCTACTACCAGCCGGCCAACGTCGACGCGCTGGTGATGCGCCTCGACCACCCGAGCACTGACAGCACTGACCCGAAGGACATTGAGGACACCCGCCATGGCTGACGAACCGCTCGTCCTCGGCATCGAGACCTCCTGCGACGAGACCGGCGTCGGCATCGTGCGCGGCACCACGCTGCTGGCCGACGCGGTCGCCTCCAGCGTCAACGACCACGCCCGCTTCGGCGGCGTCGTCCCGGAGATCGCCAGCCGCGCGCACCTGGAGGCGATGATCCCGACCATCCAGCGCGCCCTGGACACCGCCGGGATCAAGGCGAGCGACCTGGACGGCATCGCCGTCACCGCCGGCCCCGGCCTGGCCGGTGCGCTGCTGGTCGGCGTCAGTGCCGCGAAGGCGTACGCCTGGGCGCTGGACAAGCCGCTGTACGGGGTCAACCACCTCGCCTCGCACATCTGCGTCGACCAACTGGAGCACGGCCGGCTGCCCTCGCCGACGATGGCCCTGCTGGTCTCCGGCGGGCACTCCTCGCTGCTGCTCAGCGAGGACATCACCAGCGACGTCCGCCCGCTCGGCGCGACCATCGACGACGCGGCCGGAGAGGCCTTCGACAAGGTCGCCCGGGTGCTCGGCCTCGGCTTCCCCGGCGGCCCGATCGTCGACCGCACGGCCCGCGAGGGCGACCCCGGGGCGATCGCCTTCCCCCGCGGCCTGAGCGGCAGGAACGACCCCGAGTACGACTTCTCCTTCTCCGGTCTCAAGACCGCCGTGGCCCGCTGGGTGGAGGCCAAGCGCCGGGCCGGCGAGGAGGTGCCGATCGCCGACGTGGCGGCGTCCTTCCAGGAGGCGGTCACCGACGTGCTCACCCGCAAGGCCGTCAAGGCGTGCAAGGACAACGGCGTCGACCATCTGATGATCGGCGGCGGCGTGGCGGCCAACTCGCGGCTGCGCGAGATGGCCCAGCAGCGCTGCGACCGGGCCGGCATCCGGCTGCGGGTGCCCCGGCCGGGCCTGTGCACCGACAACGGCGCGATGGTGGCGGCGCTGGGCGCCGAGATGGTGTGGCGCGACCGCGCGCCCTCCGCCTTCGACCTGTCGGCGGACTCCTCGATGCCGGTCACCGACGTCCACGTGCCGGCTGCGGACATCGGGCACGGCGACTTCCACGGCCAGGCCTACGACGCCCTCGGCGGCGGCGCGGCATGACCGTCGCGGCGATGTGGGAGGCCCGGGCGGCGACCGGCCGAGGGGCTGAACTCGCTGCCTGGGTGCGGGAGTTCGCGCTGCCGGCAGTCCGTGGCGCGGCCGGCCTGGAGCGCGCCGAGCTGCTCTCCGCCCCCGGGGAGCGCGTGCTGCTGATCACCTGGTGGAGCGGCGAGCCCGCGCCCGTCGCCGACCCGCCGGCCGAACTGCTCGGCCGCCCGGTGCACCGCTGGTCCTTCATCAGTGAGCACATCGAGTAATCCGAAAAGCGGATGATACGGGGAACCGCCGCCCCGGCCGCTACCGTGCATAGCTGAGAGGCAGCTGGACGGGAACCGGGAGCGCGGTGCGGTGAGCAGGGACGGGCGGAGCAGGACCAGGACGTACGCGGCGGGGGCACTGGCTCTGCTGGCCCTCGCCACCGGGTGCGGGGAAAAGGGGGGCGGCGGCAGCGCCGCCCCGGCCGCGACCGCGGCAGCCCCGGCCGCACCCCAGTCCGCCGGCGCCGCGCCGGCCGCCGCGGCCACCACACCCGGCACCGCCCCGGCCGGGGGCGACGCCGCGGCCTGGGCGAAGTGGAACCTCAAGCCGCTCGCCCCGGCCCCCGCGCCGCCCGCCGACAAGCCCGTCAAGCTCGAACGCACCGGTGCCGTGCCGGTGTTCAGCGACGTGAAGACGAGCGACAAGGTCGTCTTCATCACCATCGACGACGGCGCCGAGAAGGACCCGAAGTTCGTCGAGATGCTCACCGACCTCAAGGTGCCGATCTCGATGTTCCTGACCAAGGACATAGTCAAGAACGACTACGGCTACTTCAAGCCGCTCCAGGCGCTGGGCAACCACATCCAGAACCACACCGTCACCCACCCGGTGATGAGCAAGCTCGCGCCGGAGAAGCAGAAGGCCGAGATCTGCGACGACCAGTCCGCGCTCACCCAGCAGTACGGCACCGCCCCGCTGCTGTTCCGCCCGCCGTTCGGCGACGGCGCCAACACCCCGACGCTCAACACCTCGGTCCAGGAGTGCGGCCCGCGCGCCATAGTGCTGTGGCGCGAGTCGATGCAGATCCACGACATGCAGTACCAGGCCGGCGACAAGAAGCTGAAGCCCGGCGACATCATCCTGGCGCACTTCCGCGGCCCCAAGGAGCTCAAGGGCGCCACGATGACCCAGATGTTCGGCGACCTGCTCGCCCGGATCCAGGAGCAGGGCTTCTCGGTGGCCAGGCTGGAGGACTACATCCAGGCGCCCGCGTCCTGAGCGGCCCGTACGGGCTGCCCCAGCATCATCAGCGGCCCGTGGTCGGTGCGGCTGAGGATCACCGTGACGGTGTTCGGCCCGGAGGGCTTGAGCTGACGGCGCAGCTCCTCCGGGGTGATCGCCATCCCGCGCTTCTTGATCACCACCGTGCCGACCCCGCGCTCGCGCAGCAGCGCCTTCAGCTTCTTGATGTTGAACGGCAGCACGTCGGTGAGCTCGAAGGCGTGCGCGTACGGGGTGGCGACCAGCTCGTCCGAGGTCAGGTAGGCGATCTTCGGGTCGATCAGCCGACCGCGCACCTGCCCGGCCACCTCGGCCACCAGGTGCGCCCGGATCACCGCGCCGTCCGGCTCGTACAGGTAGCGCCCGACCGGGCCGGCCGGCGGGTCGGGCAGGTCGCCGCCGGTCAGGCTGGCGCCCTGCGGCAGCAGGGTGGCGCGGTGCGGGCTCGCGGCCCCGGTGCCGAACCAGAGCACCGCCTCCTTGACGTCGCCGTGGTCGGAGACCCACTCGGCCTCGGCGTCCTGCGGCACCGCCTCGTGCGGGATGCCCGGCGCGACCTTCAGCGCGCCGATCGGGGTCCTCCGGCCGGCCTCGATCGCCCAGGAGAGCGGCGGGGCGTACGCCTCCGGGTCGAACACCCGGCCGCGCGAGGTGCGCCGGGCCGGGTCGGTGAACACCGCGTCGTAACCGGTGACGTCCACCTCGGCGACGTCCGCGCAGCGCACCTCAACCAGTCCGGCCAGGCCCAGCGCGGCGGCGTTGGCCGCGGTGGCGGCGCAGGCCGCCGGGTCCTTGTCCACGGCCAGCACCTCGATGCCCGCCCGGGCCAGCGCCAGCACGTCCCCGCCGATGCCGCAGCACAGGTCCGCCAGCCGTCGTACGCCCAACGCGGCGAACCGCTGCGCGCGCCACTCGGCCACGCTGCGCCGGGTGGACTGCTCGACCCCGTTGGGCGTGAAGTACATCAGGTCGGCGTCCGCCCCGAACTTCGCCCGGGCCCGCTGCCGCAGCCGCGCCTGCCCGAACGCCGCCGACACCAGCTCCGCCGGGTGCTCCCGCCGCAAGCGGGTCGCCAGCGCCAGCTCCTCCTCGGGGGTGAACTCGCGCAACTCGGCGAGCAGGGCCTGGCCCTCGGGCGTCAGCAGCGGCTGGAGGTTCTCGATGTCCACGGGGCCATTCTCGCCGGTCAGGCGAGGAGGGCGCCCAGTGTGACGGCGACCGGCGGGAGCGGGGCGAGCAGCGCGTCCTTCACGCCGGCCGGCTTCGGCGGGCCGGACGTCGTCACCGCCACAGGACGCCCGAGGAGAAGACCACCGGCAGCAGGAACGGCGAGAGCGCGGCGGTGACCGGGAGGAACCGGTAGCCGGACCGCCGGGTGCGGAAGGCGACCACGAGGCCCACGGCCAGGGCGACGACCGGGGCGGCCAGCATCCCGATGCCCAGGAAGGCCCACATGAGCCCGTCCCCGTCGTCCCCGTGGCCGGGGCCGCTGCCGAGGCAGGCGACGAGGAAGAAGACGACGAACGGCAGTACGCCTCCCAGCAGGGGCAGTGCCAGCAGGGCGAGAGCCGCGTCCTTGGGCCGGGTCGGGCCGACACGCATCGGGATCGAGGTCATGGCAGGAGTCTGGCCGTCGGGCCCGGCGCCGCACATGAGTACGACTACTCATCCGCGAACCAGGGGTCCTCAGGGCGCGTCGTTGGCACTCTGGTTGACTGAGTGCTAACACGGCCCTATGGTCGTCCTTGGCACTCCCCACTGGGGGAGTGCTAACGCGAAGACGCGTGTCTGACCCCCGCGACGGCAGGCCCGCAGGTTCGCCACCTACCCGTTAGAAAACTCCCGTAATCTCCGAAGGGGAGCTCGGACGTGACCACCAGCAGCAAGGTTGCCATCAAGCCGCTCGAGGACCGCATCGTGGTCCAGCCGCTCGACGCCGAGACCACCACGGCCTCCGGCCTGGTTATCCCGGACACCGCCAAGGAGAAGCCCCAGGAGGGCGTCGTCCTGGCCGTCGGCCCGGGCCGCTTCGAGGACGGCCAGCGTCTGCCGCTCGACGTCGCCGTGGGTGACATCGTCCTGTACTCGAAGTACGGCGGCACCGAGGTGAAGTACCAGGGCGAGGAGTACCTGGTGCTCTCCGCCCGCGACGTTCTCGCGATCATCGAGAAGTAAGACGTCCCGACCCGCCCCGGATCCGTGTCCTCAGTGACAGTGGCCCGGGGCGTGGTTGTTGGTTCACGTAGTTCGGCGGCCGGTGGGCCGGCCGCAGCCCCGAGGGAATAGGGAACATGGCGAAGATCCTGCAGTTCGACGAGGACGCCCGCCGCTCGCTGGAGCGCGGTGTCAACAAGCTGGCCGACACCGTCAAGGTGACCATCGGCCCCAAGGGCCGCAACGTCGTCATCGACAAGAAGTTCGGTGCCCCGACCATCACCAACGACGGTGTCACCATCGCCCGCGAGGTCGAGCTGGACGACCCGTACGAGAACCTTGGCGCGCAGCTCGTCAAGGAGGTCGCCACCAAGACCAACGACGTCGCGGGTGACGGCACCACCACCGCCACCGTGCTGGCCCAGGCCCTGGTCAACGAGGGTCTGCGCAACGTCGCCGCCGGTGCCGGCCCGGCCGCCCTGAAGAAGGGCATCGACAAGGCCGTCGCCGCCGTCTCCGAGCACCTGCTCTCCGTCGCCCGCGAGATCGAGGGCAAGGACGACGTCGCCGCCGTCGCCTCCCTCTCCGCCCAGGACACCCAGGTCGGCGAGCTGATCGCCGAGGCGATCGACAAGGTCGGCAAGGACGGTGTCATCACCGTCGAGGAGTCGAACACCTTCGGCGTGGAGCTGGACTTCACCGAGGGCATGCAGTTCGACAAGGGCTACCTGTCGCCGTACTTCGTCACCGACGCGGAGCGGCAGGAGGCGGTCCTGGAGGACCCGTACATCCTGATCAACCAGGGCAAGATCTCCTCCATCCAGGAGCTGCTGCCGCTGCTGGAGAAGATCCTCCAGGGCGGTGCCTCCAAGCCGCTGCTGATCATCGCCGAGGACGTCGACGGCGAGGCGCTGTCGACCCTGGTCGTGAACAAGATCCGTGGCACCTTCAACGCCGTCGCCGTCAAGGCCCCGGGCTTCGGTGACCGCCGCAAGGCGATCCTCGGCGACCTGGCCGTCCTGACCGGTGGCCAGGTCATCTCCGAGGAGGTCGGCCTCAAGCTCGACCAGGTCGGCCTGGACGTGCTGGGCACCGCCCGCCGCGTGACCATCACCAAGGACGAGACCACGGTCGTCGACGGTGCCGGTGACGCCGAGGCCGTGGCCGGCCGCGTCGCCCAGATCAAGGGCGAGATCGCCGCGACCGACTCCGACTGGGACCGCGAGAAGCTGCAGGAGCGCCTGGCCAAGCTGGCCGGCGGCGTCTGCGTCATCAAGGTCGGCGCCGCCACCGAGGTGGAGCTGAAGGAGCGCAAGCACCGCCTGGAGGACGCCATCTCGGCGACCCGCGCCGCGGTCGAGGAGGGCATCGTCGCCGGCGGTGGCGCCTCCCTGGTCCACGCCGCCAAGGTGCTGAACGACGGCCTGGGCCTGTCGGGTGACGAGGCCACCGGTGTCGCCGTGGTCCGCAAGGCGCTGCACGAGCCGCTGCGCTGGATCGCCCAGAACGCCGGCCTGGAGGGCTACGTCATCACCTCCAAGGTCTCCGAGCTGGAGATCGGCCAGGGCTACAACGCCGCCACCGGCGAGTACGGCGACCTGGTGAAGGCCGGCGTCATCGACCCGGTCAAGGTCACCCGCTCCGCCCTGGAGAACGCCGCCTCGATCGCCTCCCTGCTCCTCACCACCGAGACCCTCGTGGTGGAGAAGAAGGAGGAGGAGGCCGACAACGGTCACGGCCACTCGCACGGCCACGGCCACTCGCACTGAGGCCCGAACCACTGACCGGAGGCCCGGTCCGCGCCCCGCGAGGGGAGGCGGGCCGGGCCTCCGGCCGTCCGCCCTTGACCTTTCAACTATCAGCGGAATTTTGCAGAACGCAAAGATTGCCTTATAACTAAGGCATGATCGAGGCCCGCCACCTGCGCGTCCTGCGTGCCGTCGCACGCACCGGCTCCTTCTCCGCCGCCGCCCGCGAGCTGGGGTGTACGCAGCCCGCCATCAGCCAGCAGATGAAGGCCCTGGAGAAGTCGGTGGACACCCCGCTGGTGGTCCGCTCGGGCCGCGGGATGCAGCTCAGCGAGGCCGGTCGGGTCCTGCTCAAGCATGCCACCGGAATCCTGGCCGGGCTCTGCGCCGCCGAGGAGGAGGTGGCCGCGATCGCCGGGCTGCGGGCCGGACGGGTGCGGCTGGTCTCCTTCCCGACCGCGAGCTCCACCCTGGTGCCGCCCGCGGTCGCCCGCCTGCGGGACGGCCATCCGGGGGTGCGCGTGTCGCTGGTCGAGGCGGAGCCGCCGGAGTCGCTGGCGATGCTGCGCGGCGGCGAGTGCGAGATCGCGCTGGCCTTCCGCTACCCGCAGTCCGACGGCGCCGTCGCGCTCCCGGCGCCCGCGCACGGTACGCCGCGCGAGGCCCGGGCCGAGGCCAACCTGGAGGCGCAGCAGCTGACCGCGGGGACCGACTGGTCCGATCTGGTGGCCACCCCGCTGCTGGACGACCCGCTGGTGGGCCTGCTGCCCGCCGCTCATCCGCTGGCGGGGCGGGGCGGGGCGGTGGAGCTGGCCGAGCTGGCGGGGGAGCAGTGGATCGCCGGCTGCCCGCAGTGCCGGGGGCACCTGGTGGAGCTGTGCGCCGGTGCGGGCTTCGAGCCCCGGATCGACTTCGCGACGGACGACTACCCGGCGGTGGTCGGCCTGGTGGCGGCCGGGCTCGGGGTGGCGGTACTGCCTCGGCTGGCACTTCAGTCGGTGCGCCCTGACGGCGTGTCGACGGTGCCGGTGCGGACGGCCTCCGGGGCACCCGCGGTGCGCCAGGTGGTCGCGCTGACCCTGCCGGACCTGGCCGAGGTGCCGGCCGTGGCGCTGATGCTGGAGCGGCTGGCGGGGGCGGCCGCCGATCGCTGACGGTGGGTGACGGGGCTGCCGCGGCCCTGCACGTACGGTGAGCCGACAGGCTGAGGCGTCACGAAGAAACGTTTCTTCACGACGCTCGTGGAGACGGGTCTAACGCTGGGCGACCGCCGGCGGGGCCAGGGGGACCTCGACCAGCCGGTGCCGCGAGCGCCCCAGCATCTCTTCGCGCTCGTCCTCGGTCATCCCGCCCCAGACGCCGTACGGCTCACGGACCGCCAGCGCGTGCGCCGCGCACTCGGCGATCACCGGACAGCGCATGCAGACCTCCTTGGCACTGGCCTCGCGCGAACTGCGTGCGGCCCCGCGCTCGCCCTCGGGGTGGAAGAAGAGCGAGCTGTCCACGCCACGGCAGGCTGCGGAGAGCTGCCAGTCCCAGAGGTCCGCGTTGGGACCGGGGAGGCGGGAGAAATCTGCCATGGCTCATTCCCTTCAGAGGCTGTCGGCCGTCCGGCCGGGCGTTCGGCGGGAGGCTGGCTGCCGAGCGGTGCGGCGGGGCTTCGATGCGCTGGTATGGACACCTGGAAATATGACTTAAGGCAACTCCATGGACAAGTCACCCACACACTGGCACAACAGTCAATGACCATACGAAAGCTATAAAAGCGGGCATAGTGGGCAACTGCTCCGCCGGGCGCGGGCGTGGCAATCGGGTGGCCGACGGGCGCGCGACGTGCCGAATCGGTGTGCGGGTCGCACGCCGACCGCGCGCGAGCTGCGGAAAAGTGCGGCGTGTGCACCGCGATGCAGCTGATCGGTAATGGGTTGGCCACGTACAGTGGTGGAGGTGGCCCCGAAGGCCGTAACTCATTCGAGTGACGGTCGTTGGAAGTGCGGAGGCGGTCAGCGGGCGCCGGACGTCGGAACGATCGCGGGCAGGTTGGGGCGATCGGCACGGAGTCTGTCGCCGATCGGCCGTGTCGGAGAGGTTCGTACCAGCCAGGAGGCTCAACGTGACGCGGATCAGCTGCGGAGGACGACGGTCATGACTTCCGTTCTCGTTTGCGACGATTCCCCGCTCGCCCGCGAGGCGCTTCGCCGCGCGGTCGCGACCGTACCCGGTGTGGACCGGGTCACCACCGCGACGAACGGGGAGGAGGTCCTCCGCCGCTGGGTGGCCGACCGCTCCGATCTCGTTCTGATGGACGTCCGGATGCCCGGCCTCGGCGGGGTCGAGACGGTCCGGCGACTGCTGTCCGCCGACCCGGGCGCGCGGATCATCATGCTCACCGTCGCCGAGGACCTCGACGGTGTCGCGCTCGCGGTGGCCGCGGGCGCCCGCGGGTACCTGCACAAGGACGCCTCGCGCGCCGAGCTGCGGGCCACCGTCACCCAGGCCCTCGCCGACCCGACCTGGCGGCTCGCCCCGCGCCGGCTGCGCAGCCCCGACATGGGGGCGGCGCCGACCCTGACGGCGCGTGAGATCCAGGTGCTGGAGGGCATGAGCCACGGCCGCAGCAACGCCGAGATCGGCCGCGAGCTGTTCCTCTCCGAGGACACCGTCAAGACCCACGCCCGACGGCTGTTCAAGAAGCTCGGGGCCTCCGACCGGGCGCACGCGGTGGCGCTGGGCTTCCGCTGGGGCCTGGTCCGCTGACCACCGGCGGCGCCGCCGGTTGCGGCGCGCCGTCGGCGGTTCCCGGAACGGGCGCAGCACGGGCGTGTGACGTTACGGTCCCGAGGTTGCACCATGGAGGAGTGGAGCACCTCGGGGACCAGCGGACAGGCACTGCGGCGAACCACGCAGCCGCAGGACACTCGGTGGACGGCGCGACGGACGGGACCACCACCGACGACGGCGGGGCGGGAGGCGGCACGGTGCAGGAGGGGCTGGTGGTGCGCGGCACGCCGTACGGTGCGGCACCGCATAACGTTCCGGTGCACAACTCCGGACGCGGTGCCGCGTTTTCCCACTCGACCAGGCACCATGGACCGATGCGCGACGACGTCGCCGGTGCGGCCGGCCAGGCGGACCCGGTGGAGGCCGAGCCCTCCGGTCCGGGCCACGATCCGTCGTACGCCGATCCCGGCGGTTCCGCCGGTGCGACCGGACCGGGCCGCCCGCCGGTGCTCGGACGGGGTGGCTCGCCGCTGGTGGGCGAGCTGGTCGCGGCCGCGGTGCGCGGCGAGGGCCCGGCGATCGACGCGCTGCTCGCCTACGTCCACCCGCTGGCGCTGCGGTACTGCCGCGCCAAGCTGGTCCGGCTGCCCGGCGGGGCCCGGCACCACGTGGACGACGTCGCGCAGGAGGTCTGCGTCGCGGTGCTCTGCGCGCTGCCCCGGTACAAGGACCAGGGGCGCCCGTTCGAGGCCTTCGTCTACGGGATCGCCGCGCACAAGATCGCCGATCTCCAGCGGGCCGCGATGCGCGGGCCCGGTTCGACCGTCGTGCCGCAGGACGACCTGCCGGAGGTGCCGGACGAGGCGCTCGGCCCGGAGGAGCAGGCGCTGCTGAGCAGCGACGCGGCCTGGGCGAAGGAACTGCTCTCCAACCTGCCGGCCCGTCAGCGCGAACTGGTGCTGCTGCGGGTGGCCGCCGGGCTGTCTGCGGAGGAGACCGGCGAGGTGCTCGGGATGTCACCGGGTGCCGTGCGGGTCGCCCAGCACCGGGCGCTCAGCCGGCTGCGGGCGCTCGCGGAGGAGTCCTCCTGATCCGTGCCGGTTGCGCCGGGTGCGCGCCGATTGTGAGGAATGGGCCACGGGGCGGGGTTGTTGTCAAGGGCACACGAGGACACATTCGCGGTGCCAGTACCATGGGGTATCGGCGCCTGGGCGGGTTGCCAAAGTTTCACGGGTGCGCGCGGGGTCCCCTTGGAGGATCCTCCCATTGCACCCGGCTTCGGCGGTCTGCGCGAGTGAGCGATGAATGCGCCCCCACCCTCAGGGCGTGAGCGGATTAGGCCGGCCACGGAAGGTACCCCCCAAATGTCTTACAACGCCGCAGGCGTACCCGAGAAGTTCGCCATGCTCGGGCTCACGTTCGATGACGTCCTGCTGCTGCCCGGGGCCTCCGAGGTGCTGCCGAACCAGGTGGACACCTCCTCCCGGGTCTCCCGGAACGTCCGCGTCAACATCCCGCTGCTCTCCGCGGCGATGGACAAGGTCACCGAGGCCCGGATGGCCATCGCGATGGCGCGCCAGGGCGGCGTCGGCGTGCTGCACCGCAACCTGTCGGTCGAGGACCAGGCCAACCAGGTCGACCTGGTGAAGCGCTCCGAGTCCGGCATGGTCACCGACCCGATCACGGTCGGCCCGGAGACCACCCTGGCCGAGGCCGACGCGCTGTGCGCCAAGTTCCGCATCTCCGGCGTGCCGATCGCCGACGAGGCGGGCAAGCTGCTCGGCATCGTCACCAACCGTGACATGGCCTTCGAGTCGGACCGCAGCCGCCAGGTCCGCGAGATCATGACCCCGATGCCGCTGATCACCGGCAAGGTCGGCATCTCCGGGGTCGACGCGATGGCCCTGCTGCGCCGCCACAAGATCGAGAAGCTGCCGCTGGTCGACGACGAGGGCCGGATCAAGGGCCTGATCACCGTCAAGGACTTCGTCAAGGCCGAGCAGTACCCGAACGCCGCCAAGGACGCCGAGGGCCGGCTGCTGGTCGGCGCCGCCGTCGGTGCCAGCGCCGAGGCGTTCGACCGGGCCCAGGCCCTGGTCGAGGCCGGTGCGGACTTCCTGGTGGTGGACACCTCGCACGGCCACAGCCACAACGCGCTGGCCTGGATCGCGAAGATCAAGTCCGCCGTCAAGATCGACGTCGTCGGCGGCAACGTGGCCACCCGGGACGGCGCCCAGGCGCTGATCGACGCCGGCGTGGACGGCGTCAAGGTCGGCGTCGGCCCCGGCTCCATCTGCACCACCCGCGTGGTCGCCGGCATCGGCGTCCCGCAGATCACCGCCATCTACGAGGCCGCCCAGGCCTGCCAGGCGGCCGGCGTGCCGGTCATCGGCGACGGTGGCCTCCAGTACTCGGGCGACATCGGCAAGGCGCTGGCCGCCGGTGCCGACACCGTGATGCTCGGCTCGCTGCTGGCCGGCTGCGAGGAGTCCCCGGGCGAGCTGCTGTTCATCAACGGCAAGCAGTTCAAGTCCTACCGCGGCATGGGCTCGCTGGGCGCCATGCAGTCCCGCGGCCAGGCGAGGTCCTTCTCCAAGGACCGCTACTTCCAGGGCGAGGTCACCTCCGACGAGAAGCTCATCGCCGAGGGCATCGAGGGCCAGGTGCCGTACCGCGGCCCGCTGGCGACCGTGCTCTACCAGCTGGTCGGCGGCCTGCGCCAGACCATGGGCTACGTCGGCGCCGCCACCGTCGCCGAGATGGAGAGCAAGGGCCGCTTCGTCCGGATCACCTCGGCGGGCCTCAAGGAGAGCCACCCGCACGACATCCAGATGACCGTCGAGGCGCCGAACTACTCGACCCGCTGACCCGCCGGACCAGAAGGGCCTGCTGCCGGACCACGGCGGCGGGCCCTTCGGGCTGTCCGGGCCGTGGGCCGTCGGGGCGGGACCAGCGGCAGTACGGGATACTGGGGTGCGGCCGGGGTGACCCGGCGGGCATGAGCAACAAAGCAGAAGGGCTCGAAGTGACTGAGATCGAGATCGGGCGAGGCAAGCGCGGCCGCCGGGCGTACGCCTTCGACGACATCGCCGTCGTCCCCAGCCGCCGTACCCGGGACCCGAAGGAGGTCTCGATCGCCTGGCAGATCGATGCCTACCGCTTCGAGCTGCCGTTCCTGGCCGCCCCGATGGACAGCGTGGTCTCGCCGCAGCAGGCCATCAGGATCGGCCGCCTCGGCGGTCTGGGCGTGCTGAACCTCGAAGGCCTGTGGACCCGCTACGAGGACCCGCAGCCGCTGCTGGACGAGATCGCCGCGATCACCGACGAGCCCACCGCGACCCGTCGGCTCCAGGAGATCTACGCCGCGCCGATCCGCGCCGAGCTGATCAAGCAGCGGATCCAGGAGGTCCGCGACTCCGGCGTGGTCACCGCCGCCGCGCTCTCGCCGCAGCGCACCGCCGAGTTCTCCAAGGCCGTGGTGGACGCCGGCGTCGACGTCTTCGTCATCCGCGGCACCACCGTCTCGGCCGAGCACGTCTCCAGCGCCGCCGAGCCGCTCAACCTCAAGCAGTTCATCTACGAGCTGGACGTCCCGGTGATCGTCGGCGGCTGCGCCACGTACACCGCGGCGCTGCACCTGATGCGGACCGGCGCCGCCGGCGTGCTGGTCGGGTTCGGTGGGGGTGCCGCCCACACCACTCGGAACGTTCTGGGCATCCAGGTGCCGATGGCCACTGCCGTGGCCGATGTGGCGGCGGCCCGTCGTGACTACATGGACGAGTCCGGCGGTCGCTACGTGCACGTGATCGCGGACGGTGGGGTCGGGTACAGCGGGGACATCCCGAAGGCGGTCGCCTGCGGCGCCGACGCGGTGATGATCGGTGCCGCGCTGGCCCGTGCCACCGACGCCCCGGGCAAGGGCTTCCACTGGGGCATGGAGGCCGTCCACGAGGAGCTGCCGCGCGGCAAGCGGGTGGACCTCGGCACGGTCGGCAGCACCGAGGAGATCCTGACCGGTCCCTCGCACACCCCGGACGGCACCATGAACCTCTTCGGTGCGCTGCGGCGGGCGATGGCGACCACGGGGTACACGGAGCTCAAGGAGTTCCAGCGGGTCGAGGTGACGGTCAACCCGGCGCCCGACCACCGCTGAGGCCTGGGTTTTTCGTGGTGAGGGAGGCCCCTGCCGGGGAGACGGTGGGGGCCTCTCGGCCTTCCGGGGCGGGGTGGGGGCTTTCGGGAACGGCGGGTCAACCGCGGGTGGCGGTGCGGCGGGTGAGCAGGAAGCCGCCGATGAGGGCGATGGCGTAGAAGGCGGCGTCGAGGGGGCGCAGGTCGGCGCGCCAGGTGGCGACGGTGTCGTGCAGCAGGCCGTGGGGGGCGCGGCCGTCGGCGTGGATCCGGCGGAGGTGCTCGATCAGCTGGCCGAGGAGGAGGGCGCCGGCTGCGAGGAGGGCGCCGAGCGGGGGGAGTAAGCGGCCCTGGCCGCCGAGGCGGCCGAGCGGGAGGGCGACCAGGCCGGCCGGGGCGATGGCCAGCCAGCCGAGGCTGTCGGCGGCGCGCAGGGGGGCGCTGCCGTAGGCGAGGCCGCCGAGCAGCATGGCGAGCAGGGCCAGGGCCACGGCCAGGGCGGTGCGGCGGCGGGGGACGGGGCGGGGCGCGGGTTCGGTGGGCTCGAAGCCGGTCACCGGGGCGCCCGGCATGCCGGGGGCGACGTAGCCCTCGGGGGTGGCCGGGACCGGTGCGACCGAGTAGTGCTGGGCGGTGAGCGGCCGGGTCGATGGGCCGTCAGTGCCCGGTGCGGGTGCGGTCATGGGCGTCGAATCCCCCCGGAAAGACGATGAGCTGCCGAACGGTAGCAGTGACCCGGACAGATCTTGGCGAGTTTTCGATCACAGATCGGGCACGGAGCGCCGTACCCGTTCCGGTTCGTCCCGGCTTGGGTCGGGGGGGCGGGTGGTCGAGGGCTCCCGGGACAGGGGATGATGGAGGCTTGGGCGCTCGGGACCCAGGTGGGCCGACGCGCCGTCACCACGACCGCCGGCAGCACATGGGGGAACGTTCCGAATGACCCAGGCGCAGGGTTCCACCGGCCGCCTCCTGGCCGGCCGCTACCGCCTGAACGGCGTGCTCGGGCGCGGCGGCATGGGCACGGTCTGGCGCGCCGAGGACGAGATGCTGGGCCGGACCGTCGCGGTCAAGGAACTGCGGATGAACGCCAGCGTCGACGAGGAGGAGAAGCACCGGCTGATCACCCGGACGCTGCGCGAGGCCAAGGCGACCGCGCGGATCCGGCACAGTTCGGCGGTGACGGTCTTCGACGTGGTCGACGAGGACGACCGGCCGTGGATCGTCATGGAGCTGGTCGAGTCCCGCTCGCTCGCCGACGTGGTGCGGGAGGACGGGCCGCTGACGCCCGGCCGGGCGGCGGAGATCGCGCTGGACGTGCTGGGCGTGCTCAGCGCGGCGCACGCGCTCGGCATCCTGCACCGGGACGTCAAGCCGTCCAACGTGCTGATCGGCGAGGACGGCCGGGTGGTGCTCACCGACTTCGGCATCGCCAGCGTGGAGGGCGACGCCTCGGTCACCTCCACCGGGATGCTGGTCGGCGCGCCCTCGTACATCTCGCCGGAGCGGGCCCGCGGGCAGAAGCCCGGGCCGCCGGCCGACCTGTGGTCGCTGGGCGGCACGCTGTACGCGATGGTCGAGGGCCGGCCGCCGTACGACCGGGGCTCGGCGCTGGCCACGCTGACCGCGGTGATGACCGAGGACCTGACCGCGCCGGTGAACGCCGGGCCGCTGCTGCCGGTGATCGAGGGGCTGCTGGCGAAGGACCCGGCCGAGCGGCTGGACGCCTCGCAGACCCGGTCGATGCTCAAGCGGGTGGTCGCGGAGGCGACCGCGCGGGCCGAGTCGACCACCGAGCACGCGGTGCCGGTGGAGAAGCCGGCCGAGGCGGCGCCGGCGCCTTCGAAGGCGGAGCCGGAGCAGCCCGAGGACGGCCGCAAGCGGGCTGTGGGCGGGCTGCTGGGGACGGTTCGGGTGGGGAGCCGGGCGCAGGGTGCGGAGCCGGCCGCGGAGGCCGCGGAGCCCGCCCCGGTCGAGCCGGGGCCGGAGCCGATCCGGCCGGTGACCAGTGAGTGGACGAGGGGTGCGACGCAGGCGGCCGGGGCCGACCCGCGCACCGGCCGGCGGCGGCTGGCCATCGCCACCGTGATCGTGGTGCTGCTGCTGATCGCCGGAGTGGTGGCGGTGATCCAGGCGGTCGGTGGGGACGGCGGTCCGAACGGCGGGGCCACGCAGAGCGCGGGTGCCACGGCGCCGGTGGCGACCGGTACGGAGCCGGTGCCGACGTCGGCACCGGCGGGCGAACCCGCGCCGGCGCCCGCCCAGCCGACGGGCGATCCGGCTGCGGTGCCGGACGCGCCCGTGCAGTCCGCCGCCGCGCCGGCGGCCCCCGTGCAGCCCCCGGCACAGGCCCAGCCCCCGGCACAGCCCGCGCCGGGCGCCGTGCCGGCCGGGTACCACGAGTACAAGGACCCGAGCGGCTTCTCGGTCGTGCTCCCGGACGGCCTGCAGCCGACCGGGTCGGAGGCCAACCGGCGGATCTTCAAGAACGCGGCCGACGGCAGCCAGCTGCGGATCGAGTGGACCACGTCGCCCGGTCCGAGCGCGGTTGCGGACTGGCAGGAGTCCGAGCCGGCCCTGATCGCGAAGGTCACCAACTACCAGCGGGTGAACCTGGCGGCGATCGGCTACCGGCAGTGGAGCAACGCGGCGGACTGGGAGTGGACCAGCGGCACGCCGAGGACGCACTCGCTCAACCGCGGCTTCGTGACCGGGACCCCGGCCAAGTACGGGTACTCGATCTACTGGATCGTCCCGGACACCGAGTGGGCCGCCCAGGCCCCGGTCCGGGACGTCGTCTTCAACAGTTTCCAGCCCGCGCCGTAGGTCAGACGATCAGGCGCTGCTTGGCGCGGGTGAACTCGTCCTCGGTGAGGGCACCGGAGGCGCGCAGGGCGGCCAGCCGTTCCAGCTGGCCGATGAGCTGTTCGCCGGTGGCGGCCTCGGCCGGTGCGGCGACGGGCACGGCCTTCGGGGTGTTGCGGGCGGCCCGGGCGCAGGCCCGGAGCTGCTCGGCGAAGAACTCGGCCTTGACCACGTCCTCGAAGCGGTGCGAGCCGGTGAGCGCCACCACCAGGAGCACTTCGCCGTTGAGCTTGGTGCGGGTCACGGTGACGTCGGTGACGGCGGCAAGCGGAACCGGTACCGGCGGTTTCCCGTCCTTCAGGAAGAGCAGCCGATGGGTGGTCAGCACGAGCACTCCCTTGCGGAAGTGCTCGGGGTGGCGCCCGGCGGTGGAGGCGACCGGCTTCTCGCCGTCGATGACGGTCGCCTCGACGGCGCGGACAGCCTCGACCTGGTTGGCTTTGCTGCGGTTTCCTGACGCCTCGAAGGCGGTGTCGATCAAATCAGTCCAGTCCATGGGATCGAGCCTAAGCGGAGCCGCTCAGTAGGCTGCTCGGTGAGTGAGAGGAACTGGCATGCGAGGCGGCCCCGGGCAGTTGCTGGCGGGGCGGTACCGGCTGACGGACCGTCCCGGACCGCTGCGCGCCCACGCGGTGGACGAGCGGACCGGTGAATCGGTGCTGCTGAGCGCCCTGGAGCTGCCGGCGCTGCTGACGGCGGGCCAGGACCCGGAGGAGGCGGCCGCGGCGCAGGCGGACCGGCTGGTGCGGCGGGTGGCGGCGGTCGGCTCGGCCGCGCCGGTGGCGCACCCGCGGCTGCTGCGCGGGGTCGGCGCGTTCGTCGAGGGCGAGCTGCTGTGGACGGTGGAGGAGCGGCCGGCCGGGCGGACGGTGGCCGAGCTGCTCGCCGACGGCCCGCTGCCGCCGTACCGGGCGGCCGAGTTGGCGGCGGACCTGGCCGGCGCGCTGCGGGCGCTGCACGCGGCCGGGCTCATCCACGGCAACGTGACCGCGGAGTCGGTGCTGGTCTGCGAGGACGGCGCGGCGATGCTCGGCGGGCTGCTCGCCGGGGTGGCGCAGGAGGCGCTGGCCGAGGAGCTCGGTGGGCCGGGCGGCCGGCGCCGGTACGAGGTGCGGGCCACCCTGGTCGGCCCGGTGGCGGAGCGCTGGCCGCTGGACGGCGGTCCGGCGGGCGACTGCTGGGCGCTCGGGGTGCTGGTGCAGCGGCTGGTCACCGGCCGCGCGCCGTACCCGGAGCGGGGCGTGCCGGAGCTGGTGACGGCCGTACGGGACGGGCGGCGCGAGCCCGCGGTGGTGTGCGGGCCGCTCGCGCCGCTGGTGGAGCGGCTGTTGCAGCCCGATCCGGTGCTGCGGCCGACCGCGGAGGCGGTGCGCGGGGAGCTGGCGGAGCTGCTGGCGGGGGCACCGGAGCCGGTCGACGGGGACCGGGTGACGCAGAGCCGGACCGGTGACGGGCCGGGGCCGAAGCCGGAGGCGCCGCCGGTGCCGCGGCAGCCGCGCCTGCGCGGCGGGAAGGCCGGGGGTTCCAGGGCCGGGGGGAGTGCCCGAAAAGGCGGGAACGGCGGGGACTTCGGGGCAGGAAGCGGGGCGAAACCGCCCCGGATACCCCCCTCTCTGCTGGGCCCGCTGTTGGTGGGTGGAGTGTTTGCGCTGCTGGTGCTGGGAATTGTCGCGGTGGTGCTGTTCGCAGGCTGACCGCCCGCCCGGAATCCGGCCTTCCGGTCCAGGGGGCGGGCGTGATTACCCGGGGCGGCAAGGTGCGCCTAATGTGTGCGTGGGATTTGTTCGAACAGTGGTCTGCACCAGGCCCTCCGTCGCGGTGACGGCAGGCGGAATGTGTGGGGGAGCGGGCGCAGATGGGCGTGCAGGACCGGCCGGAGGCGGCCGAGGCGGAGCGGTTGCTGGCCGGGCGGTACGAGCTCGGCGAGCGGCTCGGCCGGGGCGGCATGGGCACCGTCTGGCGGGCCTGGGACCGGATGCTCGACCGCGAGGTCGCGGTCAAGGAGCTGACCGTCAACCACCTGCCGGAGGAGGATCTCCAGATCCTGCACACCCGGATGAAGCGCGAGGCCAGCGCGGCCGCGCGGATCAAGCACCCCAACGTGATCACCGTGCACGACGTGCTGGAGCAGGACGGCCGGCCGTGGATCGTGATGGAGCTGGTGGACGGCCGCTCGCTGGCCGACGTGATCAGCCAGGACGGCACCCTGCAGCCGCGTGCCGTCGCCGAGGTCGGCAGCCAGGTGCTCGCCGCGCTGCACCGCGGCCACCAGCTGGGCGTGCTGCACCGGGACGTGAAGCCGGCCAACGTGCTGCTGGAGCGCGGCACCGGGCGGGTGGTGCTGATGGACTTCGGCATCGCGAAGTACGAGGGCTCGACGGAGCTGACCCGGCCGGGCGACCTGGTCGGCTCGCCGGACTACCTGGCGCCGGAGCGCGCCCAGGGCGAGCGGCCCGGGCCGGCCTCCGACCTGTGGGGCCTCGGGGCGACGCTGTACGCGGCGGTCGAGGGCCAGTCGCCGTTCCGGCGGGACTCGCCGATCACCACGCTCGCCGCGGTGGTCGACGAGCCGCTGCCGGAGTCGCGGCGGGCCGGGCCGCTGGGGCCGGTGCTGGCCGCGCTGATGGCCAAGGACCCGGACGAGCGGCCGACCGCGGACGAGGCCGCCCGGATGCTGGCCGAGGTGCAGGCCGGGCACACGATGGGCCTGAAGTCGGTCCCGGCGGTGCGCATGCCCACCCAGTCGGTGCCGGTGGTGGACCGCAGCGAGGGCCGGGGGCTGGTGGCGGAGCCGGCCGAGGGCTCCGAGGAACCGACCGAGCCGAAGGCCTCCGGGCCCGCCGTCCCCGCCGGACCGGGCACCGCCGGACCGGACACCGCCGGACCGGACACCGCAGGGGGCGAGCAGGCCGCCGCCCTGGCGCGCACCGGGCCCGTCGCGCCGGTGCCGCACTCCGTCACGCCCGTGCGCGGACCGGCCAAGCGCCGCAACCTGCTGAAGATCGCCGGCATTGCGGTGGCCGTGGGCCTGCTGGCCGCCGCGGGCACCTTCCTCACCACCCGGCACGTGGTGGGCGGCGGCGGCGCGGACGACGACCCGACGCCGACGGCCGTCGAGTCCACCGGGCCCGAGCCCACCAGCGACGCCACCCCCGCGGTGGCGCCGCCCAGCGGCTACCACTGGGTCGACGACCCGGCCGGCTTCCGCTTCCCGCTGCCGAACGGGACCCCGGCCTGGCAGCGGATCAGCTCCGGGGACAACCAGATCTTCTACACCCCCGACGGCAAGGTGCACTACCTGCAGTTCGCCGTCACCGTCGGCCAGTCGGTCAAGCCGCTGGAGCACATGCGGCAGATGGAGGCCAGCCTCTCCAAGGCGCTCAAGGACTACAAGCAGCACCGGATGGCCAGCGCGGCGGTGAAGGGCCAGGAGGCGGCGGTCTGGGAGTTCAGCTACCTGGCCAAGGAGGGCGGCCGCCGGCGCGCGATCGAGACCGAGTTCATCAGCCAGGACGGCACCAGCTACGCGATCTACTCGTCCAGCCCGGAGAAGGGCAGCGAGTGGAACGAGGCCGAGCAGCGTTTCTACGCGGTGCTCAACAGCTTCACGCCGACCCGCTGACGGGCGTCGGGCAGGGGCGCCCGCTTTCACCCGACTGCGGCAGATTTTTGTTACCGGCGGGTACCGGACCGGCTGCCGAGCGCCTAGGCTGCGCGTATGTCGGACCTCACAGCAGATGCAGTGGCCACCGAACACCCCGGCGCCGGCAATCCGGCGGCCCCCGGTGGCGGCCGGACGGTCGCCGCGGCCGTCCCGCCGTCCCTGGTCGCCAGGCTCGCCGCCGGCGTCACCGCCACCGGCGAGCCCGACCTGGTGGAGACCGTCGCCCCGCTGACCGGCGAACGGCTGGCCAGCCTGCCGCAGTCCACCCCGGCCGACGTCGAGGTCGCCTTCCAGCTGGCCCGCCGCGCCCAGGCGGCCTGGTCCGCGCTGCCGGTGCGCCGCCGGGCCGCCGTCCTGCTGCGCTTCCACGACCTGCTGCTCAGGCGGCAGGACGAGGTGCTGGACCTCATCCAGGCGGAGACCGGCAAGGCCCGGCTGCACGCCTTCGAGGAGGTGCTGGCCGTCGCCATGGCCGCCCGGCACTACGGGCGGGCCGCGCACGGGTACCTCAAGGACAAGCGGCGCGGCGGCGCGCTGCCGTTGCTCACCCACGCCGTCGAGGCCCGCCGCCCCAAGGGCGTGATCGGCCACATCTCGCCGTGGAACTACCCGCTGGAGCTGTCCATCGGTGACGCCCTGCCCGCCTTCGTGGCCGGCAACGCGGTGGTCAACAAGCCCGACACCCAGACCGCGCTGACCGCGCTGTGGGCCCGCGAACTGCTGGTCGAGGCCGGGCTGCCGGCCGACCTGTGGCAGGTCGTGATCGGCGACGGCCCGGTGATCGGCCCCGCCGTGGTGGAGCACGCCGACTACGTCTCGTTCACCGGCTCCACCCGGACCGGCCGTGACGTCGCCCAGCGCGCCGCCGCCCGGCTGGTCGGCGCCTCGCTCGAACTCGGCGGCAAGAACGCCATGCTGGTGCTCGCCGACGCCGACCTCGACGCGGCCGCCGCGGGCGCCGTGCGGGCCTGCTTCTCCTCCGCCGGTCAGCTGTGCATCTCGATCGAGCGGCTGCTGGTGCACCGCTCGGTGGCCGACGAGTTCCTGGAGCGCTTCGCCGCCCGCACCCGGGCGCTGCGCCTCGGCGGGGGTCTCGCGTACGGGGCGGACATGGGCTCGCTGGTCTCCGTCCGCCAGCTGGAGACCACCACCCGGCACGTGGACGAGGCGGTCAAGGCGGGTGCCACGGTGGTGGCCGGCGGGCGTGCCCGGCCCGACCTCGGCCCGTTCTTCTTCGAGCCGACCATCCTCGACGGCGTCACCCCGGACATGGCGGTCTGCGCCGAGGAGACCTTCGGTCCGGTCGTCTCCCTCTACCGCTTCGACACCGACGAGGAGGCGGTGGCCGCCGCCAACTCCACGCCGTACGGCCTGAACTCCAGCGTCTGGACCAGGGACCTGCGGCGCGGCCGGACGGTCGCGGCCCGGCTGCGCACCGGCACGGTGAACGTCAACGAGGCCTACGCCGCCGCGTACGGCTCGGTCGGCTCGCCGATGGGCGGCATGGGCGACTCCGGGCTGGGCCGCCGGCACGGCGCCGAGGGCATCCTGCGCTTCACCGAGGCGCAGACCATCGCGACCCAGCGGCTGCTGCCGATCGCGCCCTCGTTCGGCCTGGACGACAAGCAGTTCGCCGCCGTGATGACCGGCGGGCTGCGGGCGCTCAAGGCGCTGCGCTTCAAGTAGGCCTCGGCGGCACACCGGGCCCCGCACTTCCGGCGGGGCCCGGCTCGCGGTACCCACAGGCAGGTTCACCCGGCGAAGGAGCGGTGGCAGATGGTGCAGTCCGGCGGTGCGGCGGAGTTCGACTACGACGTGGTGGTGGTCGGGTCCGGCTTCGGCGGATCGGTCGCGGCCCTGCGGCTGACCGAGAAGGGCTACCGGGTCGCCGTCCTGGAGGCCGGCCGGCGCTTCGACCGGGACGAACTGCCCAGGAACTCCTGGGACCTGCCGAACTACCTGTGGGCGCCGCAGCTCGGGCTGTACGGCATCCAGCGCATCCACCTGCTGGCCAACGTGCTGATCCTGGCCGGCGCCGGGGTCGGCGGCGGCTCGCTGAACTACGCCAACACCCTGTACGTGCCGCCGAAGGCCTTCTTCGAGGACCGCCAGTGGCGCCACATCACCGACTGGCAGCAGGAGTTGGCGCCGTTCTACGACCAGGCGCAGCGGATGCTCGGGGTCCGGCTCAACCCGACCCTCACCCCCTCCGACGTCCACCTGAAGGCGGCCGCCGAGCGGATGGGCGTCGGCGACACCTTCCACATGGCGCCGGTCGGGGTCTTCTTCGGCGACGGCGGGGACGCTGGGGGCACCTCCCGGACGGAGTCCGGGGGAGGCAGCGCCAAGGCGGCGCCCGGGGGCGAGGTGGCCGACCCGTACTTCGGCGGCGCCGGCCCGGCGCGCAAGGCCTGCGTGGAGTGCGGCGAGTGCATGACCGGCTGCCGGCACGGCGCCAAGAACATGCTCACCGAGAACTACCTCCACCTGGCCGAGCGGGGCGGCGCGGAGATCCACCCGCTCACCACGGTGGCCCGGATCCGGGAGATCGGCGGGGCCGACGGGAATCGCGGCTACGCCGTGGACGTGCGCCGCACCGACGCGCGCTCGAAGACCGACCGGGTGAAGGCGGGCGCGCGGACCATCACCGCGGCCCGGGTGGTCGTCGCGGCCGGCACCTACGGCACCCAGTCGCTGCTGCACCGGATGCGGGACGGCGGCCACCTGCCCAGGATCTCGGAGCGCCTGGGCGAGCTGACCCGCACCAACTCCGAGGCCCTGGTCGGCGCGCAGACCACCGACCGGCGCTACGGCACCAAGGCGGACTTCACCAAGGGCGTGGCGATCACCTCCTCGATCCATCCGGACGCCAACACCCACATCGAGCCGGTCCGCTACGGCAAGGGCTCCAACGCGATGGGCGCGCTGTCCATCGCCCAGGTCAGGGGTGGTGGAACGATCCCGCGCTGGCTGCGCTACCTGGGCAACTCGGCGCTCCACCCGGTGACCTTCGCCCGCTCGATGAACCAGCGCCGCTGGTCCGAGAGGACGATCATCGGCCTGGTGATGCAGTCGCTGGACAACTCGATCACCGTCTCGCTGAAGAAGGGCCCGCTCGGCAAGGCCCGGCTCACCTCCACCCAGGGCCACGGCGAGCCCAACCCGACCTGGATCCCGGCCGCCGAGCAGGGCGCCCAGGCGCTGGCCGACGAGATCAACGGCTTCCCGGGCGGCACCGTCGGCGAGATCTTCGACATCCCGATGACGGCACACTTCCTGGGCGGCTGCCCGATCGGCGACGCCCCCGAGACCGGCGTGGTGGACCCGTACCACCGGCTGTACGGCTACCCCGGGATCAGCGTGGTGGACGGTTCGGCGGTCTCCGCCAACCTGGGCGTCAACCCCTCGCTCACCATCACCGCGCAGGCCGAGCGCGCCATGTCGATGTGGCCGAACAAGGGCGAGGCGGACCCGCGCCCGGCCCAGGGCGAGGAGTACCGGCGGGTGGCGGCGGTGGCGCCGCTGCGGCCGGCCGTGCCCGAGGGCGCGTTCGGCGCGCTGCGGCTGCCGCTGCTGCCCGTCCCGGAGGTCCCGAAGAAGCGCGGCTGAACCCGGTCCGGCAGGCCAATCCGCTTGCCCCGGTTCCCGGTTGACATCCGTTCGGGTCCGATGGGATAAACGGGCTCCCTGGGGCGGCCAGGGACTCGTCGAGCGGGGGGAACGCGGGCCATGGCCAACTGCACAGCGTGCGGGGCGACTTCGGAGGAGGGGTCGCCCGCCTGCGGGTCGTGCGGGCGGCCGTTCGCGCCCCCGCCGCCCGCCGTCCCGCCGCCCGCCGTCCCGCCGCCGGCCGTCCCGCCGCCGGCCGTCCCGCCGCCGGCCGTCCCGCCGCCGGCCGTCCCGCCGCCGGCCGTCCCGCCGCCGGCCGTCCCGCCGCCTCCGCCGGGTGCGGCCCCGTCCGTCCCGCCGCCCGCCGTCCCGCCGCCCGGGTACGCACCGCAGCCGGGATACGGGCCGCCGCCCGGGTACGGACCGGCCGCCGCGCCCCCGCCCGCCCTGGGCAGCTGGGGCGCCGGGCAGTCGTACGACAAGCCGTCGGCCTTCCAGCGCCTGCTGACCGCGGCGGACTGGCGTCCGGCGGTCAAGGCGGCCGTCGCGCCGACGCTCGTCCTGCTGGCCGCCGCGCTGATCGCGGCGATCCCGAGCGACTACCGGTACGAGTACCGGTTCCAGTCGGCCGGCTTCGGCGAGCGCTTCGGCTCGACGCTGTCGATGGCCCTGAACGCGCTCGGCGCACCGTTCCGGCTCGGGTACCAGAGCCCGCTGAGCCAGGACCGGACCGACCGGCTGGAGATCGCCCTCCGGGTGCTGCCGATGACCGTCACCGTGCTCTGGTGCCTGGCGCTCTGGCTCGGCCTGCGGGCCGGGCTGCGCCGGCGCAAGGCGGTGGAGGGCCAGCTCACCCGGGGCCAGGCCGCCGGCGAGGCGATCCGCACCGCCCTGGTCCTCGCGGCGGTGAGCGGACTGCTCGGGCTGGTCGGCAGCACGGACTGGCACCCCGCGGGCAGCACCGTGAAACCCGACTACTTCGGCTCCGGCGGCCAGAAGCCCGGCAGGCCGCTGATCACTGCGGACTCCGGCTGGCTGGAGGCGGCCGCCTGGACCGCAGTGGCGGCCGCTCTGCTGGCCTTCGTCGTCTACGGCACCGACGCGCTGCGCTGGGCCGCCTGGCGCAGCCGCGCGGTGCGCGGCTGGGCGGTGTCCGCGCTGGCCGCCGGGCAGACGCTGGCGGTCTCGGTGGGGCTGTCCTCGGTGACGGCCTTCGTGTTGGTCGCGGCCAACAGCGAGAGCGGTGCGCAGACCGGGATCTCGCTGGCCTTCCTGCCCAACCTCGGCCTCAGCCTGCTCGGCTTCGGCTCGGGCGCGACGTTCCGGACGCACTCCGGCCTGTCCGGCGGCGGCGACTCCCGCAGTGACGGCTCCTGGGGCGACCGCAGCGCCGAGGCCGACTTCTCCTTCTTCGACCTGCACGACCTGACCGGCGACTGGCGCTGGGCCGGTCTGCTCGCGCTCGCCTCGGCACTCCTGCTGGGCTGGGCGGCGTTCCGGCGCGGGCTGGACGCGGCCGACCGGCTGCGCCTGGCGGCCGTGCACGCCGGGGCGCTCACCCTGCTGATGACCGTCTGCGGGGCGCTGCTGACGCGGACCATGTCCACCTCGGGCTGGGTCGGCTCGGGGCGGATGGAGTTCTCCGAGGAGGAGTCGGTCGGGCTGGTGTTCCTGAGCGTGCTGGTGGCCAACGCGGTCTGGGCGCTGGCCGGCGCGCTGCTGGTGCCGCCGCTGCTGGCGGCCGTCCGCGGCCGGGGCGCGGGCGCGCCGAGCGGCGCCGTGCCGTACGCCGAGTCCCCGTTCGCTCCGGCCCGGGGCGCCGCGCCGTACCCGGCGGCGGTGCCGCCGGAGGTGCCGTACGCGACGCCGCCGCACGGCGTCCCGGCCCAGGACGGGCCGGTGCCCGCCGGCCCGGGGCAGGGGGCTGCGGGGTACGGCGTGCCGCCGCAGGCCGCCGCGCCGCAGGACGCGCCGTTCGCCTCCGGGAGCGGGGTGAGCGAGGTGCTCGCCTCGCACGAGGCGTCGGCCGCCCCGGCCGGCGGGGCGCCGGTGCCGCCGCCCCCGGCCGAGGAGCCGGTCGACCCGAGCGTCTGGCGCAAGCACCCCTGAGTCCGCGGCCACGGACGTACGGGGGCATACGGGGGCGCAACGGGAAAGGGCAAAGGGCCCCGCGGGGGAACGGGGCCCTTTGTCGGTCAGCACTCGGCGTCAGGGCCGCGCCGGTGCTGGGGTGACGGCGCCGGGGGAGGAGCGCCGTCGTGTCGGTTGGCTTCGGGGTGCGCCGTGCGGCTCCGGCGTGGGTGGCCGGCCGCACGGGGCGCGCACGCCCGTGTGCGGCGGGTCGGCGCGCGGGTCTGCGCTGGTCCCGCGCTCACGGAGCGTGAGCTGAAAACCGCTTGCCGCCTCCCTGCGGCGCGGCTGCGGAGGACACGTCACGGACCTCCTCGGTGAGCCGTGAGGCGCCGGGAGAACCGCTTACAACGAGCATCGTGATGGACGAGGGGCTCGCTCTGCAACCGGTTCGGCACAGTTGGGCAGAGAGCATTTCCCGCCGGGACCACCGTCGATGATCACGGTGCGTAGTGGTTCTGGTGGTTGCGGCGCACGGGGACGCGCGTAGCGGCGCGGGTCGTTCGGGGGCGTGCGCCGGGCGTGCACCGATCGGACCGGGGGTGCGACGGCCGGTCCCGGGCGTCCCCGGACTCCGGCCGTCCCACCTCTCGGCCCAGTCGCGGCCGGGGTCGCTGTCCCCTGCTGGCCGGCCGCGGCACCCGCGCACGGTCCCACGGAGCCGTGCGCCCGGCGGGCCGGGCGGCGGCACCACGTGCGCCGGTGGACTGGGATGGAGCTCCACGCGTGGTCCTGCTGCCGTACGGCGGTGCCCCCGCGGGGACGGGCGGCGCGTCTGGCGGACGCGGCGCGGCCGTACGTTCGTCAGAAGCAACGAACCGCCGCCCCACCCGGTCACGGTTCATTGGACGGGCAGACGAGTGAAACCGGACAGCCCGGTAGAATCGGTGTTCAGACACCCCACACCGTCCGCCGCCGCTGCCCCCGCCCGGGAGGCGGCCAACGCGCGACACCTCGATACCGCTGCCGGAAGGCCGTCTGTGTCCTCTGCAATTCCCGTCCAGTCCGCGCCGGACAACGACCCCGTCCTGGTGGTCGACTTCGGCGCCCAGTACGCCCAGCTCATCGCCCGTCGGGTACGTGAGGCGCGGGTCTACAGCGAGATCGTGCCGAGCAGCATGCCGGTCGCCGAGATGCTCGCCAAGAACCCCAAGGCGATCATCCTCTCCGGCGGCCCGTCGTCGGTCTACGAAGAGGGCGCGCCGCAGATCGACCGCGCGATCTTCGAGGCCGGTGTCCCGGTCTTCGGCATGTGCTACGGCTTCCAGCTGATGGCCAAGACGCTCGGCGGCACCGTCGACAACAACGGCGCCCGCGAGTACGGCCGCACCCCGCTGACCGTCTCCCGCACCGGCTCCACCCTGTTCGAGGGCGTCCCGGCGCAGCACTCGGTGTGGATGTCGCACGGCGACGCCTGCTCCGCCGCCCCGGAGGGCTTCGCCGTCACCGCCTCCACCGACCTGGTCCCGGTCGCGGCCTTCGAGAACGACGAGGCCCGGCTGTACGGCGTCCAGTACCACCCCGAGGTGCTGCACTCCGACCACGGCCAGCAGGTCCTGGAGCACTTCCTCTACCGCGGCGCCGGCATCGCCCCGACCTGGACCACCGGCAGCGTGGTCGAGGAGCAGATCGCCCTGATCCGCGAGCAGGTCGGCGACAAGCGCGCGATCTGCGGCCTGTCCGGCGGCGTGGACTCCGCGGTCGCGGCCGCCCTGGTCAACAAGGCCATCGGCGACCGGCTGACCTGCGTCTACGTCGACCACGGCCTGATGCGCAAGGGCGAGACCGAGCAGGTCGAGAAGGACTTCGTGGCCGCCACCGGCGTCCAGCTGAAGGTCGTCGACGCCTCCGAGCGCTTCCTGAACGCGCTGAAGGGGGTCACCGACCCCGAGGAGAAGCGCAAGATCATCGGCCGTGAGTTCATCCGGGTCTTCGAGCAGGCCCAGGCCGAGATCATCGCCGAGGCCGGCGAGCACGGCGAGTCGGTCGACTTCCTGGTCCAGGGCACCCTGTACCCGGACGTGGTGGAGTCCGGTGGCGGCACCGGCACCGCCAACATCAAGTCCCACCACAACGTCGGCGGCCTGCCCGAGGACCTCCAGTTCCAGCTGGTCGAGCCGCTGCGCAAGCTGTTCAAGGACGAGGTCCGGATGGTCGGCCAGGAGCTGGGCCTGCCGGAGGAGATCGTCCAGCGCCAGCCGTTCCCGGGCCCGGGTCTGGGCATCCGGATCGTCGGCGAGGTCACCAAGGAGCGCCTGGACCTGCTCCGCGACGCCGACGCGATCGCCCGCGAGGAGCTGACCGCGGCCGGCCTGGACCGCGAGATCTGGCAGTGCCCGGTCGTGCTGCTCGCCGACGTCCGCAGCGTGGGCGTGCAGGGCGACGGCCGCACCTACGGCCACCCGATCGTGCTGCGCCCGGTCTCGTCCGAGGACGCCATGACCGCCGACTGGTCGCGCCTGCCGTACGACGTGCTGGCGAAGATCTCCACCCGGATCACCAACGAGGTCCGCGACGTGAACCGCGTTGTCGTCGACGTCACCAGCAAGCCGCCGGGCACCATCGAGTGGGAGTAGCACTCCCGCCGGCCGCCGGGGCGCGTTCTCGTCCTGGGGCCGATGCCTGAACGGCCGCGCCGTCGTTCCCCCATCAGGGAACGACGGCGCGGCCGTTCGTGGTGCGTACGCCGTCCTCCGGGAGGGGCTTCCCGCCGAAAGCGGCCGGGAGCGGGCAGAATGCGGACCGGACCCGTCAGGCAGTGGCGGGCGGCGAGGGAAGGTGTGAGGGATGACGGAGGCCAGCAACTCGGTGCCGGCCGGTGGGGGAGCGGCCGGCCGGGCCGACCGGGCAGCGCAATGGCGGGCGCTCGCGTCGACGTACGCGCTGCTGCCGCTGCGGATCTTCCTCGGCGTCACCTTCGTCTACGCCGCCCTGGACAAGCTCTCCGACGCCCACTTCCTGGCCGGGGCGGGCGACCCGGCCTCCTTCGTCTCGCAGACCCAGGCCGCCAAGGCGGGCGGCAGCCCGATCTCCTTCCTGCTCGGCCCCGCCCTCGACCACCCGACCCTGTTCGCGCTCGCCATCGCCTTCGGCGAGCTGGCGGTCGGCCTCGGCACCCTGCTCGGCCTCTGGGGCCGGGCCGCCGCGCTCGGCGGTGCGCTGCTCGGCCTCAGCCTGTGGCTGACCGTCAGCTGGAGCGTCACGCCGTACTACCTCGGCAACGACCTGGCCTACGTGATGGCCTGGACCCCGCTGCTGCTGGCCGGCACGCCGTACCTGTCGGTGGACGGCTACCTGGCCCGCCGGGCCGAGCGGGACCGCGCGCGCGGGCTGGGCGAGGACCACGTCAAGCGCCGGGCCCTGGTGGACGGCGGGATCGCGGCTGTCGCGATCGGCGGGGCCGGGCTGCTCACCGGCTCGCTGACCCGGACCTTCGGCCGGGACGGGTCGGCCGCCGCCAAGCAGTCGGCGGCTCCGGACTCCGCCGCCCCGGTCTCCGCCGCCCCGGTTTCTGCCGCCCCGGTCTCCGAGGCCCCGGCACTGGCCCCCGCGGTGCCCGCCGCGAGTGTGCCGGTCGGCGGCTCGGCCCAGGTCAAGGACCCGGTCACCGGTGACGCCGTCTACATCGTGCAGCCCAAGGCGGGCCAGTACTGCGCGTTCTCCGCGGTGTGCACCCACACCGGCTGCGCCGTGGACGCGCCGAAGGACGGCCGGCTGTACTGCCCCTGCCACGGCTCCCGGTTCGACGCCGCGACCGGTGCGGTGCTCAACGGGCCGGCGGTCAAGCGGCTGCCCAGGTACGCCGTCAGCAAGAACGGGGACCAGCTGATCCTGGGCCCGCAGCAGAGCTGAGGACCCAGGGCCGGCCAGGGCTTCTCCTCGCGGTCGTCCCGCGCGGTCATTCCTCGCGGTCCGGCCGGCCGCGCCGGGCCACCGCCGCGACCGCGCCGGCCAGGCCGCCGACGCCGAGCACGATGAAGGCGACCGGGATGACGATCCGCCCGTTCACCGACTGGTCGTTGAGCGCCGCGACCAGGTAGAGCACGGCGATCACGGTGAACAGCGCGCCCGCGATCAGCGAGAACAGGTCGAGCCGGTGCTTCCTCACTGCTGGACCACCTTGATGTTGCCGAGCCCGATTCCGAGTTCGAGATTGAGGGTGCCCTTGGCCGGCTGCCCGCCGGCAGGGCCGATCAGGTAGTTGTGCCGCCCGGTGCTGTCGTTGCGCTCACCGGGGACGGTGACGTTGCCCAGGCCGACCCGGGCCACCAGGTTCACCGTCACGTCGTCCGGCACGGTGACGGTCATGTCGCCGGTGCCGAGGTCGACCTTGGTGGCGAGGGTGGCCCCGGCCGGGTCGACCGCGGACAGGTCCAGCCTGATCTGCCCGGCGCCCAGGTTGTACCGGTCGTGCAGGTCGGCCGCCGAGACGACGGTCCAGTCGCGCTCACCGACCGCGTTGCGCATGGAGTCCGGCGAGTGGCCGACGAAGGCCAGCGCCAGGGTGAGCAGCAGACCGGTCACCGCCAGCCGGCGGGCCCGGCCGAACTTCGCACCGACCAGCAGCGTCAGGCCCACCACCAGCAGTGCGGTGGCCAGCACCGTCGCGCCCAGCACGGTGGGGTTGTGGTGGTCGGAGGAGGCGGCCCAGACCGCGGCGCCCGCGCCGACCGCCAGCAGGAAGCCGAAGAAGCCGAGCGCCGAGCGCTCCCGGGGGTGCCGTACGGCGGCGGGCTCGGGGCCGCGCTTCGCACGCTCCTTGCGCAGCGGGTCGCCCTGCGGCAGGTCGGCGCGCTGCCACCAGGGCTGGGCCGGGCCGCCGACCGGCGGCACCGGGGTGCCGAACGGCGGGGTCGGGGTGGCCGAGGTGGCGCCCCCGTACGGGTTGCGCTCGGGGTGGCGCGGGTCCCACAGGTAGCCGCCGGCACCGGGGGCCGGGCTGTCGGCGGGGACCTTCCCGGCGGCCCGGGCGGCGGCGTGCTCGGTCCGGGCCGACTCGTCCTGCTCCGGCCGCGGCCACCGGTAGGCCCCGGCGTCGCCGGTGATCCCGGGGCTCTCGGGCTCGGGGAAGTGGCGGTCGTACGGGCCGCCGCGGCGGGGCTCGCGCCCCCGGCCCCGGCGGCGCTCCGGGTCGTAGCGCACCGCCAGGAAGACCAGGGCGGCGAGCAGCAGCAGCGGGAAGATCTGGTCCCCGTCGCCCATCGAGGAGAAGAACACCCCGGTGCCGATCACGGTCAGCAGCACGGCGCCGACCGACTGGCCGTCCACCCGCCCGGTGAGCACCCGCTGGAGCTCGGTGCGCCCGCCGCGGCCCTTGGCCTCGTCGTCGGTCGGGACGATCAGCCAGGCCAGGCCGTACAGGAACAGCCCGAGGCCGCCGGAGAGGCAGAGCACCACCGTGACGATCCGGAAGACCACCGGGTCGATGTCCAGGTGCCGCCCGAGGCCGCCGCAGACGCCGGCCACCACGCGGTGGTGCTCGGCCCGGGTCAGTGGCGGGCGGTCCGGTTCCGGCTGGGCGGCGGGCCCGGCCTCCTCGATGCGGGGGTCCTCGGTCATGGGCACCATCCTTCCGGCAGGGGGTGGTCCGGCCCAACCGGGGCGACCCCTGTCCGTACCCTGACTTGTCCCTGATACGGGATGGGGACACACCCTGATGCGCCCGCGGCTGCGCGCGTGGAACCATCGGTGGCGTGGCAGCCCCCGGTACCGATCCCCGATCCATCGCCCCCGACACCGCGTCGTCGGCCGGCGCCGACCCGAGCGCGCCCGACGGCGGGAGGCCGCCCTACCGGCGGCTCTACCGCAGTCCGCAGGGACGGATGCTGGGCGGGGTCGCGCACGGCCTGGCGG
Source organism: Kitasatospora sp. NPDC101235 (assembly GCF_044767505.1). Classification (NCBI taxonomy): domain Bacteria; kingdom Bacillati; phylum Actinomycetota; class Actinomycetes; order Kitasatosporales; family Streptomycetaceae; genus Kitasatospora; species Kitasatospora sp. NPDC101235. Next base: position 130,821 of record NZ_JBIWNZ010000003.1, on the reverse strand, counting down.
TGCACCTCGGGCTGCCGGTGCGATGGGTGCGGCTCGCCTTCGTCGTGCTGTTCTTCGCGCAGGGGATCGGCGCGCTGCTGTACGCCGCGTTCTGGTTCGTGGTGCCGATCGGCATCGGCGAGCCCTCGCAGCGCGGCGGAGCCCAGTGGGTGTACCTCAACGGGGTGTTCGTCCCGGCCTCGCCCGGGATGCCGGGCGGCCTGCTGAGCAAGGGCGTCCAGGCCGGCGGCTGGGTGGGCCGGATGCGCCAGCTGCTCCAGCACACCCTGCAGGGCGAGCCGGTGGCCGCCCCCGCGGAGGGCGAGGAGGCCGCGCCGGCCGGCAAGGGCGGGCAGGGCGGCCTCGGCCAGCTCGCCGCCCTGGTGATGACGGTGATCGGCCTGATCGCCCTGCTCAACGTGCTTGGCCTGCAGACCGCCAAGCCGTACACCTGGCCGCTGCTGGCGATCGGCGTCGGCGTGGCGCTGGTCTGGCGGCAGGCCGACGACTCGCGCTGGCAGCGCTGGTTCGGCATCGAGGAGGGCGAGAAGCGGCGCGGCGCCTACACCCGGGTCGGCGCGGGCGTACTGCTCGCGGTGGCCGGCACCATCGCGCTGCTCGCGATGCAGGGCAGCGGCTCCACGCTCGGCTCGGTGATCGAGGCCTCGCTCGCGGTGCTGGCCGGCGTGCTGGTGCTGCTCGGCCCGTACGGCCTGCGGCTCTGGCAGGACCTCGGGGCCGAGCGCACCGCCCGCATCCGTGCCCAGGAGCGGGCCGAGATCGCCGCGCACATCCACGACTCCGTGCTGCACACCCTGACCCTGATCCAGCGCCGGGCCGAGGACCCCAAGGAGGTGCTGCGGCTGGCCCGCTCGCAGGAGCGCGAGCTGCGGCTGTGGCTGTACCGCCCGGAGGCCGCCGCGGAGGCCGCGCCGGACACCATGGCGGAGACCCTGCGGGCCGCCGTCGCCGAGGTCGAGGACCGGCACGGCGTCCAGGTCGAGCTGGTGATCGTCGGCGACTGCCCGATGGACGAGAGGATCGCGGCACAGATGCAGGCCGCGAGGGAGGCGACCGTCAACGCGGCCAAGTACGGTGGCGGGGGACCGGTCCAGGTCTACGCCGAGGTGGAGGGGAGGACGGTGTCGGTGTTCGTCCGCGACCACGGCCCCGGCTTCGACCCCGACACGGTGCCCGAGGACCGGATGGGCGTACGGGAGTCGATCATCGGCCGGATGAAGCGCAACGGCGGCACCGCTCGGGTGCGGCCTGCGGCGGGCGGCGGCACCGAGGTCGAGCTGGAGATGGAGAGAACGGATGACTGAGACAGCTCCGGAGCGCACGGCGCGGGTCGTGCTGGTGGACGACCACCGGATGTTCCGGACGGGGGTCAGGGCCGAGATCGGCCGTACCGAGGTGACCGGCATCGACGTGGTCGGCGAGGCCGACGACGTGGACTCGGCGGTCCGCGTGGTCGCCGGGACCAGGCCGGACGTGGTGCTGCTCGACGTCCACCTGCCGGGCGGCGGCGGCGTCGAGGTGCTGCGCCGCTCGGTCGGGGTGATGGGCGAGCAGGGAGGGGTGAAGTTCCTGGCGCTGTCGGTGTCGGACGCCGCCGACGACGTCATCGGCGTCATCCGCGGGGGCGCGCGCGGCTACGTCACCAAGACCATCACCGGCACCGACCTGGTGAACGCGATCTTCCGGATCGCCGACGGCGACGCGGTGTTCTCGCCCCGGCTGGCCGGCTTCGTGCTGGACGCCTTCGCCGCCACCGACACCCCGCCGGTGGACGAGGACCTGGACCGGCTCACCCAGCGCGAGCGCGAGGTCCTGCGGCTGATCGCCCGCGGCTACGCCTACAAGGAGATCGCCAAGCAGCTCTTCATCTCGGTGAAGACGGTCGAGAGCCACGTCTCCGCCGTCCTGCGCAAGCTCCAGCTGAGCAACCGCCACGAGCTGACCCGCTGGGCCACCGCCCGCCGCCTGGTCTGACGGCCTCGATTCCGTACCCGCTGTAGTCTCCCGGTGGCCCGGCGATGTCGGGCCACCGGGAGGGGGAGACATGGGGGACGCAGCCAGGGCCGATCCGACCGGCCTGGCGAACGTGGGGGAGAAGACGCAGGAGAGAGCGCTTCCCGGTCATCGGCAAGATCGCGAGCGGCCGCGGGAAGACGATCCCCCGGCAGGACCTCAGGTGGTGGTCCGGGCGTGGTGGGGGCCCGTGACGGCGGTCCTCCTGGCACTTCTGGCCGGCTGGCTCTTCTGGCCGGAGCCCGACGCACCGGTCATGCCGGTCGAACAGGCACAGCACCGGATCGAGGCCGAGCTCGCCGATGTGGCCGGGGCGCTTCACCCGGGCCTCCAGTGGACCGAGGCGAGGTACGGCAGTGACGCGGACACCACCGGGTTCTGCGGCACCTCCGGGTGCGAGAAGACAGGCCGGGCGGAACTGGCGGCCGGGCAGGTGGCCCGGGTCCGGGTCTCCGACGACCGGCGCAGCGAAACGCTCGACAAGGTCCAGGCGGTCTGGGCCGGAAAGGGCTATGCGGTCACGCGCACCTGGTACTCGCTGGAGGTGAAGGAGGACCGGAACCCGCGCTTCAGCCTCCGGTTCTCCGTCGAACAGGGCGGCTGCGCGAGGTTCGCGGCCTCCCAGTACGACGTCAAGGACACCACCGGGCCCGACGGATCCGGCGGGTTCGCCCAGGGACCGAAGGACTCCGCCGGCCAGTGCGCGACCGTCGACGACCCGTACTGGTCGCACTGACGCCGTCGAGCCCGTCCGGTCCGGATCCTGCGGAGCGGGCGGGCTTGTCGGTGGGTGGCCATAGACTCGATGTGCCATGAGTAGCCTCTTTGACGACCTTCCGCTCCCCGGTTTCGAGGCACCCGCCGCCGGGTCGAAGCAGCCCGACGCACCCATCGACGAGGAGCCCCTGCCGTTCGAGGACGACGTCCCGTACGACGCGTACGAGGAGGCCATCCCGGACGGGCTGTTCCAGACCGACCATGCCGCCGAGGCGGAGCGGGACGCCTGGTACCGCAACGGCGCCGCGCGGACGGTGGTGGACCCGGCGCAGCTGCTGGAGGGGATGAACGACCCGCAGCGCGAGGCGGTGCTGCACGCGGGCTCGCCGCTGCTGATCGTGGCCGGCGCCGGCTCGGGCAAGACCCGGGTGCTGACCCACCGGATCGCCTACCTGCTGGGCGCCCGCGGGGTGCAGCCGGGGGAGATCCTGGCGATCACCTTCACCAACAAGGCGGCCGGCGAGATGCGCGAGCGCGTCGAGGCGCTCGTCGGCCCGCGCGCCCGGGCGATGTGGGTCTCCACCTTCCACAGCGCCTGTGTGCGCATCCTGCGCCGCGAGTCCAAGCAGCTGGGCTTCACCTCCAGCTTCTCGATCTACGACTCGGCCGACTCGCAGCGGCTGATGTCGCTGGTCTGCCGCGACCTCGACCTGGACCCGAAGCAGTTCCCGCCGAAGTCCTTCACGGCGAAGGTCAGCAACCTCAAGAACGAGCTGATCGACGAGGAGACCTTCGCCGACCGGGCCGCCAACCCGATGGAGAAGAAGCTCGCGGAGGCGTACGCGCTCTACCAGCGGCGCCTGCGCGAGGCCAACGCGCTGGACTTCGACGACATCATCATGACGACGGTGAACCTGCTGCAGGCCTTCCCCGACGTCGCCGAGCACTACCGGCGCCGGTTCCGGCACATCCTGGTCGACGAGTACCAGGACACCAACCACGCCCAGTACACGCTGGTGCGCGAGCTGACCGGCGGCTCGGTGGCGGACGCCCCCAGGCGCACCGTGGACGGTGAGCTCGTGAACCCGGCGGCCGGGCGCCTGGCCGAGGTGCCGCCGGCCGAGCTGTGCGTGGTCGGTGACGCGGACCAGTCGATCTACGCCTTCCGCGGTGCGACCATCCGCAACATCCTCCAGTTCGAGGAGGACTACCCGAACGCGACCACGATCCTGCTGGAGCAGAACTACCGCTCCACCCAGACGATCCTGAGCGCCGCCAACGCCGTCATCGAGCGCAACGCCAACCGCCGCGAGAAGAAGCTGTGGACGGCCGGCGAGCACGGCGAGAAGGTGATCGGCTACGTCGCGGACGACGAGCACGGCGAGGCCCAGTTCATCGCCGACGAGATCGACCGGCTCACCGACAAGGCCGAGGCCAAGCCGGGCGACGTCGCGATCTTCTACCGGACCAACGCCCAGTCCCGGGTGTTCGAGGAGGTGTTCATCCGGGTCGGCCTGCCGTACAAGGTGGTCGGCGGGGTGCGCTTCTACGAGCGCAAGGAGGTCCGGGACGTCCTGGCGTACCTGCGGGTGCTCTCCAACCCGGAGGACACCGTGCCGCTGCGCCGGATCCTCAACGTGCCCAAGCGCGGCATCGGCGAGCGGGCCGAGGCGATGATCGACGCGCTCGCCGCGCGGGAGCGGATCTCCTTCGCCCAGGCGCTGGTGCGGGTCGACGAGGCGTACGGGATGGCCGCGCGCTCGGCCAACGCCGTCAAGAAGTTCAACACCCTGATGGCCGGGCTGCGCCAGGTCGTCGAGTCGGGCGCGGGCCCGGCGGCGGTGCTGGAGGCCGTCCTGGAGGAGACCGGCTACCTGGCCGAGCTCCAGGCCTCCACCGACCCGCAGGACGAGACCCGGGTGGAGAACCTCCAGGAGCTCGCCTCCGTCGCGCTGGAGTACGAGCAGGACCCGGGCGAGCGGCCGGACGCCGGGGAGGAGGGCACGCCGCCGGTCGGCTCGCTGGCCGACTTCCTGGAGCGGGTCGCGCTGGTCGCCGACTCCGACCAGATCCCGGACGAGGACGAGGACGGGCAGGGCGTCATCACGATGATGACCCTGCACACCGCCAAGGGCCTGGAGTTCCCGGTGGTCTTCCTGACCGGCATGGAGGACGGGATCTTCCCGCACATGCGGGCGCTCAACCAGGTCAAGGAGCTGGAGGAGGAGCGCCGGCTCGCGTACGTCGGGCTCACCCGGGCCCGCGAGCGGCTGTACCTGACCCGCTCGGTGCTGCGCAGCGCCTGGGGGCAGCCGGCGTACAACCCGGCCTCGCGGTTCCTGGAGGAGATCCCGGAGGCGCTGGTGGAGTGGAAGCGCACCGGGGCGGCCCAGGCGCCGGTCCAGCGCGGCTACTCCTCGGGCTCGTCCTGGGGCAAGTCCTCGTCCGGGGGCGGGAGTTCGCGTTCCTCGTCGGCGGCCGCGTCGCCGAAGGCGGGCTGGGGGCAGTCGGCGCGGCGTGGCGGCCAGATGGTGGAGCGCGAGGCCGTCTCGCTGGCGGTCGGCGACCGGGTCACCCACGACAGCTTCGGGCTGGGCACGGTGGTGGCCGTCACGGGCGTCGGCGACCGGGCCCAGGCCACCGTCGACTTCGGCACCGACGGGCGCAAGCAGCTGCTGCTGCGCTACGCGCCGGTGGAGAAGCTCTGATCCGCTAGCGCGGGTCCAGCCCGTTCGAGAGGAACCAGGGCAGCGGGTCGATCGGCCCGCTGCCCGGCGGCCGGATCTCGAAGTGCAGGTGCGGGCCGGTGCTGTTGCCGCTGCTGCCGACGAAGGCGATCACGTCGCCCTGCTTCACCGGGCCCTTGCGCACCTTGTACGCCCGCAGGTGGCAGTACCAGGCCTCGGTGCCGTCGGGCATCTTGATGATCGTCATGTAGCCGTAGAACGGGTTCCACTGGGTCCGAAGGGTGCCGTCGGTCACGGCGTAGACCTCGGAGCCGCCGTCCACCGGGAAGTCGATGCCGGTGTGCCGGTTGGCCCAGTGGGTGCCGGCCTCGCCGAACAGTTCGCCGAGGCCGTGCCGGGCGACCGGCATGGCCACCTTGGGCTTGGCCGGCTCGGGCGTCGGCTCGGCGGTGGGCTGCGCGGTGGGGGCCCCGGCAGGAGCCTCGGTGGGCTGGGCGCCCGCCAGCGGCGTGCGGGCGTCGCCGCGCGAGGCCTGGGCCCGGGCGCCGGCCGCGACCGCCTGGGCGGCCGCCGCCTGCGCGGCCGCGGTGTCCTGCGCCGCGGCCTGCGGCACCTGCCCGGAGGCCTGGGCGCGCTGCTGGTCGGCCTCCCCCTGCACCGTGATCGCCGCCGCCGCGGCCACCCCGAGCGCGGCCACCGACGGCAGCGCGACCCGCAGCAGCGCCGTCCGGGTGGCCGCCTTGGCGGCGCCGCGGCGCTGGGCACGGGACTGCTCGCGGGCCGCGAGGCGCAGCTCCGCACGGGTCGGACGGGCGGCTGCATCGGGAGCCATCGGGGGCTGCCTCCTCGGTGGGCCTCGGACGTCGTCGGTCGAGGGAAATCAGCCGTGACTGTAGCTCCATCGCCGACGCCCCGGAAAACCCCGCGGATGTCAAGGGGGCGGCCGGGGGTCTGTGCGGAGGTTGCGGGGAGGCGGGGTATACCCGTTGGTAGCAAGGCCCGGAGCTGTGACTTTGCCCTCCTCTTCGGAGGCGGCACGGTCAACCGCGCCCGGTGGCGCTAACCTCCCCTCAGGTTGTTATTGACCGTTAACCGCGCCGGCGGCCCGCGAGGCCCGGTCGGATGGTGGACGACGAGGTCCAGGAGGCAGTCATGAGTGTGTCGGGGCCGATCCGTGTGGTGGTCGCCAAGCCCGGGCTCGACGGTCACGACCGTGGTGCCAAGGTCATCGCGCGCGCCCTGCGCGACGCCGGTATGGAGGTCATCTACACCGGCCTGCACCAGACGCCCGAGCAGGTCGTCGACACCGCGATCCAGGAGGACGCGGACGGCATCGGGCTGTCGATCCTCTCCGGCGCCCACATGACGCTGTGCGCGCGGGTGCTGGAGCTGCTGAAGGAGCGCGACGCCGAGGACATCAAGGTCTTCTGCGGGGGGATCATCCCGGACGAGGACATCGCCGAGCTCAAGGCGATGGGCGTCGCGGACATCTTCACCCCGGGCACGCCGACCCGGGACGTGGTCGCCTGGGTCGAGTCGAACCTGCGGGCCGGCTGAGCCACGGCGCGTCGAGCGGGCCGGTCCTTCCCGGGGCCGGCCCGCTCCGTCGTCCCGGCCTGCTCCCTCGTTCAGGGGCGCGGGAGCCCCGGGTCAGCCCGCCAGTTCCGCGAGCATCGCCGCCCGGAAGCGCAGGGTGCCGGCCAGCCGGGTGAAGGTCTCGGACCAGGCGGAGTCCGGGGCGGCCCCGGCGGCCAGCTCCTCCACCGCGGCGGCCGTCTCCGGGGCGAGCGCGCGCTCCGTCATCCCGAGCACCCCGCTGTGGCTCCACGGGTACGCCCCGGAGGCCGCCGCCCGGGCCAGGGCGGTCACCACGGCGGTGGACAGCGGTGGCGTCCACGGGGTGGTGCAGGCGCCGAGCAGCTGGAAGGCCTCGCCCAGCCCGTGCACCTCGATGAACGCGGCCGTCCAGGCGGCCCGCTCCTCGGGCGGCAGGACGGCCAGCAGCTTGGCCGGGGCGCCGGTGGCGCGCGGCGCCCGGGCCCGCGTACCGCGCCCGGGCGGGACGGGGGCCGGACCGAGCAGCGCCCGGGCCCAGTCGGCGTCCTGCTGGCGGACGGCGGCCCGGGCCCAGGCCTCCCGCAGGTCGTCGGCCCAGCTGCTGCTGGTCTCGTCGATGCTGTCGCCGGCCCGCAGGGCGAGCAGCTGCTCGGGGGCCAGCCCGGTGCTCTCCGGCCAGACCGACAGCGGTGCGGCGGCCACCACCTCGCCGAACCACCAGGCCCGTTCGCCGCGCCCGGTGGGCGACTTGGGCGCGATCCCGTCGCGCTGCATCTGCGCGTCGCACTCGGCGGGCGGGGTGACCAGCAGGTGCGTGCCGGTGCCGGCGAGCCGGACCGCGGCCCGCGCCCGATCGGCCATCCGGCGGGCCAGCGCGGAGCCGGGCAGGGTGGAGAGCAGTTCGGCGGCGGTGGCCCGGACGTTCTTGCTGCGGTCGCCGAGGGCGGCCTCCAGGAACGGCTCGTCGGCGGGGGACAGGCCGTCCTGGAGGGCGTCCAGGAAGAGCAGGCGGTCCTCGGCGCGCTCGGTGGACCAGGTGCCGCGCAGCAGTTCCAGGCCGGCCGCGGGATCGCGGCGGCGCACCAGCGTGAGGTGGGTGACCCGCTCGGCGAACAGGCCCTCGTGCCAGAGCCGGTCGTCCGTGGGCTGTTGCGGTAGCTCAGGGGTGGTGGTGCGCAGCACGAACCGCCAGTCGGGGTTCTGCTCGGCCAGCCAGCGGCCCAGCGGACCGGCCAACGCCACGGCGTCGGCGCGCAGTTCGCTGCGGGCGCGGGCGGCGTCGAGCAGGCCGGGTATCAGCGCGGCGGGCGGGCGCAGGCCCCGGGCCCGGGCGGTGCCGAGCCACTGCGGCAGCAGCTCGGCCAGGTTGGCCAGGGTGCCGCCGCCGCTGCTGCCGGTCCGCCCCGAGAGCAGGACGGCCAGTCGGCGGGCGGCCGGTTCGGGCAGCTCCGGGCGGGTGTCCTCGGCGGCGGGCGGGCCGGGTGGCTCGGCGGCCGGTACGGGCAGTGCGCCGGCCCGGCGGCGGACGGCGGCCAGCGCGGCCAGCTCCAGCAGGGCGGTGGCCGGATCGCCCTGGTCGACGGCGTCGGCGAGCGGCAGGGCGGTGGCCGGGAGCGGGCGGCGGTCGGTGCCGAGCAGGGCGCTGGTGTGCAGGGTCTCCCACGGGTCCTGGGTGATCGTCATGCCGAGTTCTCCTGGGCGTGTCTTGTGGGTTTCGTCGGGTCAGGCCGCGGCGTCAGGGGGCGTGCAGCGCAGCGCGGAGGTGGAGTCACTGCGGTGGGGCACCTCCCGCCGCCGGGCCGGAGGCCACGGGTGACCGACGGCAACGCGGAGAGGTGCGTGCCATGGCGTCGCGGGCCCGGCAGGCATCCACAGGACACCTAGGCGTTGGTGAGGCCGACCGGGCGCCGGCCGGCGGCCCAGGCCGTGACCGGGGCGAAGCCCTGGTGGCCGTACTCGCCGAAGACCGTCAGCGGGCGGCCGGTGGAGACCGCGGCCAGCCGCCACAGCGCGGCCTCCGGGACGGTCGAGGTGCGGACCGCAACGGTGTGGTGGCCGTCCGTCAGGAACCAGCCGTCCGGCGTGCGGACCGGGACGACGTCGCCGAGGACGGTCGGCCGGCTCTCCAGCCACGGGTCGTCGGCGACGGCGGTGCCGTAGCCGGCCACCGCCTCGGCGACGGTGAGTCCGGCGGGCGGGTCGGCTGGGCCCGGCTCGGGGGCGCCGTAGCGCTCGCCGAGGGTGGCGCGCAGCGGGTGGGCGGCGGGGAAGTAGGCGAGGTCGGCCTCCACCAGGCGGCCGGTGGGCAGGGCGAGGGCGGGGGCCTGGCCCTGGTGGCCGAAGGACAGCAGTACGGCCGGGCGGCCGGTCTTGGCGCCGCGCAGCCAGACCCGGCGGGTGGTGAGCCGCTCGTCCGTGGTGTCGCGGGTGCCGAGCACCAGCCAGCGGTCGCGGATGGTGGGGCCCGCCTTGCTGGTGTCCGCGGGGTAGCCGACCCGGGTGCGGACGGTGGCGGCCAGCTCGGCCGGCAGCTCGTCCATCCGGGTGGCGGCGGTGGCCAGCAGGTGCAGCATCGCGTACTCCTCCAGCAGCCGCTCCTGCGGCAGCGCGTCCAGCTCACGGACCCGGGTGGCCAGGCCGGGGGCCTGCGCGTCGACCATCCGGGCGGCGACCTCCTCCCAGGGGCCGGCGGTGGACTGGTCGGCCAGGCCGTGCCGGATCCGGTCGGCCAGCCGCAGCCGCAGCTCGGCCGCGCCGGCCGCGACCCGGGCGCCGCGCTGGGCGGCCCGGCGGCGGGCGGCCTCCGGGTCGGCCTGCTTCTCCACGCGCTTCTCCACGCGCTCCCGGCGGGACTTGAGCCACTCGGCCACCCAGTCGGCCGGTTCGCCGGCCGGGACGGCCTCCGGGGATCCGCTCCACAGCAGGAGGAGCCCGAGCGCGTGCTTGCACGGGAACTTCCGGCTGGGGCAGCTGCACTGGTAGGCGGGCGTGGCGAGTTCGATCGCGGTGCGGTACGGCGTGCGGCCGCTGCCCTTGCACTCGCCCCAGAGCGCGGTGCCGTCGGTGCCGGTGCCGGACCACGGCGCGGGCGCGGAGAGCTTGCCCGCCGCCTTCTGCGAGGCGGCGTCAGGTGCCAGGGACAGGACGTGTTCGGTGCTCCAGCGTTCCTCCATGCGACCGACCGTAGGCGGCGGCACTGACAGCGGCTGACGGCCCGTCCGCAGCCCTCGCCGGGCCGGCGGCCGATGTCAGTGGCCCGGTGCAGGGTGGTTCCCACAGGCCGGGACGCCGACCTGGCTCCCCCCGATCACCCTGCCGCCCGGGGCACCCGTGTGCCCGGCGGCCGACCCGAAGGAGCCCCCATGACCGACGTTCTGCGGCAGCACGCCGAGGACGCCTTCGCCGGTGAACTGGCCGCGCTGGCCGCGCAGGACGACCGTCCGCGCCCCGAGCGCTGGAAGCTCTCGCCGTGGGCCGTGGCGACGTACCTGCTCGGCGGCGAACTGCCCGACGGCACCCGGATCACCCCCAAGTACATCGGTCCGCGCCGGGTCGTCGAGGTCGCCGTGACGACCCTGGCGACGGACCGCGCGCTGCTGCTGCTCGGCGTGCCGGGCACCGCGAAGACCTGGGTGTCCGAGCACCTGGCCGCGGCGATCAGCGGCGACTCCACGATGCTGGTGCAGGGCACCGCCGGCACCCCCGAGGAGGCCGTCCGGTACGGCTGGAACTACGCCCAGCTGCTCACCCACGGGCCCAGCCGGGACGCCCTGGTGCCCTCGCCGCTGATGCGGGCGATGGCCGACGGCAGGATCGCCCGGGTCGAGGAGCTCACCCGCATCCCGGCCGACGTGCAGGACAGCCTGATCACCATCCTGTCCGAGAAGACCCTCCCGGTGCCGGAGTTGGGCTCCGAGACGCAGGCGGTGCGCGGCTTCAACGTGATCGCCACCGCCAACGACCGTGACCGCGGCGTCAACGAGCTGTCCAGCGCGCTGCGCCGCCGCTTCAACACCGTGGTGCTGCCGCTGCCGGGCTCGCTGGACGAGGAGGTCGACATCGTCACCCGTCGGGTCAACCAGCTCGGCCGCTCCCTGGAGCTGCCCGAACTGCCCGGCGGCGCCGAGGAGATCAGGCGGGTGGTCACCGTCTTCCGCGAGCTGCGGGCCGGGATCACGGTGGACGGCCGCACGAAGGTCAAGACCCCGAGCGGCACCCTCTCCACCGCCGAGGCGATCTCGGTGGTGACCAACGGACTCGCTCTGGCCACCCACTTCGGCGACGGCGTGCTGCGCGCCGGGGACGTGACGGCCGGGATCCTCGGCGCCGTCGTGCGCGACCCGGTGGCGGACCAGGCGGTCTGGCGCGAGTACGTCGAAGGGGTGGTGCGCGAGCGCGACGGCTGGAAGGACTTCTACCGCGCCGCCCGCGAGGTGACGGTATGACAACCTCCGAGGTCGCCCTGCTGGGCATCCGTCACCACGGTCCCGGCTCGGCCCGGGCGGTGGCCGCCGCGCTGGCGCAGTGGCGGCCGGACGCGGTGCTGATCGAGGGCCCGCCGGAGGCCGACGGGATCGTCCACCTGGCCGCCGAGAAGGACCTGGTCCCGCCGGTGGCCCTGCTCGCCCACGCGGTGGACGACCCGGCGAAGGCCGCCTTCTGGCCGTACGCCGAGTTCTCCCCGGAGTGGGTGGCGATCCGGCACGCCGTGGAGCACGACCTGCCGGTCCGCTTCATCGACCTGCCCGCCGGGTACGGCTTCGCACCGGCCCCGGAGGAGGACGCCGCCCCGGAGGACACCGCTGAGGAGGACGGCGCCGAGGAGGACGGTGCCGAGCCGGTCGCCGACCCACTGGCGCTGCTCGCCGAGGCGGCCGGGCACGACGACGCGGAGCGCTGGTGGGAGGACGTGGTCGAGCACCGCGCGCCCGGCGGCGACGCGCTGGCGCCGTTCGCCGCCGTCGCCGAGGCGATGGGCGCGCTGCGCGCCGAGGGCCTCGGCGGGTCCCGCCGGGACCTGCTGCGCGAGGCGTACATGCGCCAGCAGGTCCGTGCGGCCCGCCGCGCCGGGCACCAGCGGATCGCCGTGGTCTGTGGGGCCTTCCACGTCCCCGCGCTGGAGCGGATGCCCACCGTCGCCCACGACCGGGCGCTGCTCGCCGGGCTGCCGAAGAAGGTGCGGACGGACGTCACCTGGGTGCCGTGGACGCACCGCCGGCTCTCCCAGGCCACCGGCTACGGCGCGGGCGTGCAGTCGCCCGGCTGGTACCACCACCTGTTCACCACCGACGGCGACCCGGTGCCGCGCTGGCTCACCCGGGCCGCCGACCTGCTGCGCGCCGAGGACCACCCGGTCTCCTCCGCGCACGTGATCGAGGCGGTCCGGCTCGCCGAGACGCTGGCCGTGCTGCGCGGCCGCCCGCTCGCCGGGCTGACCGAGACCCTGGACGCCGTGCGCGCGGTGCTCTGCGAGGGCTCGGACGTCGCCCTGGAGCTGGTCCGGGACCACCTGGTGGTCGGTGACGCGCTCGGCGAGGTCCCGGACGCCGCTCCGGCGGTGCCGCTCCAGCGCGACCTGACCCGGTTGCAGCGCTCGCTGCGGCTCAAGCCCGAGGCCGCGCCGAAGGACGTCGACCTCGACCTGCGCAAGGAGACCGACGCGGCCCGCTCCCGGCTGCTGCACCGGCTGCGGCTGCTGGGCGTGGACTGGGGCGTGCCCGCGCGCTCCTCGGTGAACTCGACCGGGACGTTCCGGGAGAGCTGGCGGCTGTGCTGGCAGCCCGAGTTCGCGGTCCGGATCGCCGAGGCCGCCCAGTGGGGCACCACGGTCGAGGAGGCGGCGGCCAACAAGGCCGTCGGCACCGCCCGCGCCGCCGAGGAGCTCGCCGAGCTGACCGGCCTGGTGGAGACCTGCCTGCTGGCCGGGCTGTCCGGCGCACTGCCCGCCGTGATGCGGGTGCTCGCCGACTGCGCGGCCCTGGACGCCGACGTCGCGCACCTCGCGGGCGCGCTGCCCGCACTGGTCCGCGCGCTGCGCTACGGCGACGTACGCGGCACCGACCACGGCGCGCTCGCCGAGGCGGCCTCGGGCCTGGCCGAGCGGATCTGCGTCGGTCTGCCGCCCGCCTGCGTCGGCCTGGACGCGGAGAGCGCGGCGGCGATGCGCGGCCGCCTCGACGAGGTGCACGGCGCGATCGGCCTGCTGACCGCCGGCACCGACACCCCGGCCGACGCCCCGGCCGGCACCGCGCCGGACCCCGACGGCCTGGCCGGCCTGGCCGATCGCTGGGCCGCCGCCCTGCGCTCGCTGGCCCGCCGCGAGCCGGCCGGCGGACCGGCCACCGGCGCCCCCGGGCTGCTGCGCGGCCGGGCCGTGCGGCTGCTGCTGGACGACGGCCGGCTCGACTCCGAGGAGGCCGGGCGACGGCTCCGGCTGGTGCTCTCCATCGCCAACGCCCCGGCGGACGCGGCCGGTTGGGTCGAGGGCTTCCTGACCGGCGGCGGCGCCCTGCTGCTGCACGACCCGCGGCTGCTCGCCCTGCTGGACGAGTGGCTGACCGGGGTGAGCGGCGAGGTCTTCACCGACGTCCTGCCGCTGCTGCGCCGCACCTTCGCCGGACTGGAGGCGGGCGTGCGCACCACCATCGGCGGCCGGGTCGCGGCCGGCCCGCTCGGCGAGCCCCCGGCCGCGCAGGCCGCTGCAGGCGAGCTGGACCGGGCCCGCGCCGACGCCGCCGTCCCCGTGGTGGCCCTGCTGCTCGGGGTCCGTCCGAAGATCCCCCGGCAGGCTGCCGGCCGCGACACCTGACACCCGCCGCAGTGACGCTCACCGCACTGAACACCTGCCCCACCGCAGGACCCGCTGAAGGAGGAGGACGAGATGGCAGCGCCCACGACCGACGAACGGCTGCGCCGCTGGCGGCTGGTGCTCGGCGGTGAGGCCGACGGCACCGGCTGCACCCTGCGCGGCCGCGACGCGGCGATGGACGGCGCCCTCGCCGCGCTCTACCGGGGCGCCCCCGAGGAGGGCGGCCGGTCCGGCCGCACCGGCCGTCGCAGCGCCGGGCTGGGCGGCTCGGCCCCGCAGGTGGCCCGCTGGCTGGGCGACATCCGTGAGTACTTCCCGTCCACCGTCGTGCAGTTGATGCAGCAGGACGCGATCACCCGACTCGGCCTGGACCGGCTGCTGCTGGAGCCGGAGATGCTGGAGGCCGTCGAGCCGGACGTGCACCTGGTCGGCACCCTGCTCTCGCTCAAGCACGCGCTGCCCGAGACCACCCGGGAGAGCGCCCGCGCGGTGGTCGGCAAGGTGGTCGCCGACCTGGAGCGCCGGCTCGCCGACCGCACCCGGGCCACGCTCGGCGGCGCCCTGGACCGCAGCGCCAAGGTCAACCGTCCCCGCCACCGCGACATCGACTGGGACCGCACCATCCGGGCCAACCTGAAGAACTACCTGCCCGAGCACGGCACCGTCGTCCCCGAGCGGCTGGTCGGCTACGCCCGTGCCCAGCGCGCCGTGAAGAAGGACGTCATCCTCTGCATCGACCAGTCCGGCTCGATGGCGCCCTCGGTCGTCCACTCGGCGGTCTTCGGCGCGGTGCTCGCCTCGATGCGCACCCTGGACACCCGGCTGGTCGTCTTCGACACCTCGGTGGTCGACCTCACCGAACAGCTCACCGACCCGGTCGACGTCCTGTTCGCCACCCAGCTCGGCGGCGGCACCGACATCAACCGGGCGCTCGCCTACTGCCAGTCGAAGATCACGAGGCCCTCCGAGACCGTCGTGGTGCTGATCAGCGACCTGTACGAGGGCGGCATCCGGGACGGCATGCTCAAGCGGGTCGCCGCGATGAAGGCGGCCGGCGTCCAGTTCATCGCCCTGCTCGCGCTCTCCGACGAGGGGGCCCCGGCGTACGACCACGCGCACGCCGCCGCCCTGGCCTCGCTCGGGGCGCCGGCCTTCGCCTGCACCCCGGACGCGTTCCCGGAGATCATGGCGGCGGCCATCGAGAAGCGCCCGATCCCGCAGCATCTGATGAAGGGGGCTGCACAGGGGGTCTGAAGGGTTCACCCGAACGCGCTAATCCGCTCGATCGGTGGACCGGCCGCCCGGCCCCGTCCCTCCGGGCCTTCTGTGACGGTTCTCACCCAAGACGGGCAGGCCTCGGGCGGAACAGTCCCGTCCCACGGGGATAACCTGCCAGACGGACGTGACGCGCGTGTTGATTGACGTGTGCGCCCGTGGCTGTGTGGGCCGCAAGGCCGTACCTCTGCGTACCCGCACCGCCCCGACGACCCGCAGCGAAGATCCTGCCGTGGCACGCTCGTAGAGACACAATCCGCGACCACGAACAAGGACAAACACGTGGACCTGTTCGAGTACCAGGCGAGGGACCTCTTCGCCAAGCACGGCGTGCCCGTGCTTGACGGCGATGTCATCGAGACCGCCGCAGACGCTGCCGCCATCGCGGAGCGCTTCGGCGGCCGCGCCGTCGTCAAGGCTCAGGTGAAGGTGGGCGGCCGAGGCAAGGCCGGCGGCGTCAAGCTCGCCGCCGACCCGGCGGACGCCGTCGCCAAGGCCGAGCAGATCCTCGGCATGGACATCAAGGGCCACACCGTTCACAAGGTGATGCTGGCCCAGACCGCGGACATCAAGGACGAGTACTACGTCTCGTTCCTGCTGGACCGCACCAACCGCACCTTCCTGGCCATGGCCAGCGTCGAGGGCGGCGTGGAGATCGAGGTCGTCGCCGAGCAGAACCCCGACGCGCTCGCCAAGATCCCGGTCGACGCCAACGAGGGCTGCACCCCGGAGAAGGCCGCCGAGATCGTCGCCGCGGCGAAGTTCCCGGCCGAGGTCGCCGACCAGGTCGCCGAGGTCCTGCAGAAGCTGTGGACCGTCTTCATCAAGGAGGACGCCCTCCTCGTCGAGGTCAACCCGCTGATCAAGTCCGGCGACGGCAAGATCATCGCGCTCGACGGCAAGGTCTCCCTGGACGAGAACGCCGAGTTCCGTCAGCCGGAGCACGAGGCCCTGGAGGACAAGGCCGCGGCCAACCCGCTGGAGGCCGCCGCCAAGGCCAAGGGCCTGAACTACGTCAAGCTCGACGGCCAGGTCGGCATCATCGGCAACGGCGCGGGCCTCGTCATGAGCACCCTCGACGTGGTCGCCTACGCCGGTGAGAAGCACGGCGGCGTCAAGCCCGCCAACTTCCTCGACATCGGTGGCGGCGCCTCCGCCGAGGTCATGGCGAACGGCCTGGAGATCATCCTCGGCGACCCCGACGTCAAGTCGGTCTTCGTCAACGTCTTCGGTGGCATCACCGCCTGTGACGCGGTCGCCAACGGCATCGTGCAGGCCCTGGAGCTCCTCGCGAGCAAGGGCGAGAACGTCACCAAGCCGCTGGTCGTCCGCCTGGACGGCAACAACGCGGAGCTGGGTCGCAAGATCCTCGACGACGCCAACCACCCGCTGGTCCAGCGCGTGGACACCATGGACGGCGCCGCTGACCGCGCCGCCGAGCTGGCCAACAAGTAAGGAAGGGGACTTAACACCATGGCTATCTTCCTTACCAAGGACAGCAAGGTCATCGTCCAGGGCATGACCGGCGCCGAGGGCATGAAGCACACCCGCCGCATGCTCGCCTCCGGCACCCAGATCGTCGGCGGTGTCAACCCGCGCAAGGCCGGCACCACGGTCGACGTCGACGGCACCGAGATCCCGGTCTTCGGCTCCGTCGCCGAGGCGATGGAGAAGACCGGGGCCGACGTCTCCGTCCTCTTCGTGCCGCCGGCGTTCACCAAGGCCGCCGTGATCGAGGCCATCGACGCCGAGATCGGCCTGGCCGTCGTCATCACCGAGGGCGTCCCGGTGCACGACACCGCCGCCTTCTGGGCGCACGCCGGTGCCAAGGGCAACAAGACCCGCATCATCGGCCCGAACTGCCCCGGCCTGATCAGCCCCGGACAGTCGAACGCCGGCATCATTCCGGCCGACATCACCAGCTCCGGCAAGATCGGTCTGGTCTCGAAGTCGGGCACCCTGACCTACCAGCTCATGTACGAGCTGCGGGACATCGGCTTCTCCTCGGCCGTGGGCATCGGCGGTGACCCGGTCATCGGGACCACCCACATCGACGCCCTCAAGGCCTTCCAGGAGGACCCGGAGACCGAGATCATCGTCATGATCGGTGAGATCGGTGGCGACGCCGAGGAGCGTGCCGCGGCCTACATCGCCGAGCACGTCACCAAGCCGGTCGTCGGCTACGTCGCGGGCTTCACCGCCCCCGAGGGCAAGACCATGGGCCACGCCGGCGCCATCGTCTCCGGCTCCTCGGGCACCGCCCAGGCCAAGAAGGAGGCCCTTGAGGCCGCCGGTGTCAAGGTCGGCAAGACGCCGTCCGAGACCGCCCGCCTGGCCCGCGAGATCATCGCCGCCCAGGGCTGATCCCGCCCCGCGCGTGACGAGCGCCCCCGCCCTCCCCGGGCGGGGGCGCTCGTCGTCTCCGGTGCGTTCAGTGCCCGCTCGGCCCCGTCGTGCAGGGCAGCGGCGACCACGGCCGGCAGGCCACCGGGCCCTGCGGCGGGGGAGCGCCGATCCGGCCCGCCGGCAGCAGCCCCCAGCGCGCGGCCGCCTGCGGGTGCGGCTCCACCAGGACGGCCTCCCGGCCGGGCGCCGGACTGCACCAGATGCTGGTGATGCCGTTCGGCGCCCCGCCGGGCAGCAGCGGCACGCCCGGCTCCGCCGTCTGCGCCCCGGTCACGGGCAGGCACAGCGCGGGCGTCGGCGGGACGGTCGACCGGAACAGCACCGCCGGGCGCACCCCCGTCAGGGTCGCCAGCGTCGCCCCGCCCACCGCGACCGTCAGCAGCGCGGCCGCGCCCGTCCGGCTCGCCGTACGGAGCCGGTGCCGGGCCCGCAGCACCCGCACCGGCGTCCGGTGCGGCTCCGGGCAGCCGCGCACCGCCGCCCGGTGCAGCAGCCCGCTCAGCCCGTCCGCGAAGCCCGGTGCCGCCGGGTCCGGCCCGACCAGCTCCGGCACCCACTGCGCCAGCGCCGTACGGGCGGCCCACACCCGTCCCTCGGCCGCCGCCTGCGTGGACTCCACCTCCACCGAGACCGCCGCGGCCGGCAGCCCCAGCCCGTCGTGCAGCACCAGCGCCCGGCGCTGCGGCCGGGACAGCTGCTTGAGCGCCTTCAGCAGCGCCCGGTCCCGGTCGGTCAGCCGGTCGTGGTCCGGCAGCACCGCCTGCGCCTCGTCGGCCGGACGCACCTTGATCCGCCGGTACGGCAGCCCCCACACGTGCGCCCGCCGGGGCCCGCCCCGGTGCCACGGGGACAGCGCCAGCTCGCAGGCGCGCACCCGTACCCACCCCTCCGGGCTCCCCGAGGCGACCACCGCACCCCAGTGCCGCCGGGCCTCCCCGAACGCCCGCCGCACACAGTGCACCGCCCGGTACCGGTAGGCGGTCAGCAGGAACACCTGCTGCACCAGGCGGGTGTGCGCGGTCTCGTAGAGCTCCTCGAAGCTCACCGCCGGGGGCTCCGCGTCGAGGTCGTCGTCCGCACCCGCGGGAGCGGCGGCGGCCAACGCCGCCCGGCCGGGGCCGGCGGACGGGGGCGTGGCGCGGTCGCGGTCGGCCGGGTCCTGGGCGTGTGCCGGGGGTGAGGCGGTGGTGTTGCGTTCCTCCTGTGCGGACCGGGCCTGCCGGGCCCGGTCGGGGCCGGCGGGCTGCGTGCGCCCGCCGTCCGTCCCCTGCGTGGCCGGGGCCAGGGGCGGTGTGTCGCCGCGGCCGGCGGCCGTGCCGGCGGGGGCTGCCGGCGCACTGCCACCGCCCGCGTTCGCGGTGCTCTCCGGCCGAGCCTGTCCGGGGCCTGCGGGGGCCACCGGCTCGCGGCTCGCGTCGGACGGCCGGCGCTGCCCGCCGCCCGCCGCCGGTGCGGCCTGGCACGCCGGGGGTGTGACGGCGCGTTCCGGCTGGTCGACGGGCGTGCGCTGGTCCTGCGCGCGCCTCGGGGCGGCGCACTTCCTGGTGGCCGACGGCGTGCCGGCGGCCCGGCGCGGCTTCTCGGCCGGAGCCTCGGGGACTGCGCCGCCGTTCACGTCCCGCGCAGGCCGGGCGGCCACCCGCGCGCGCTCGCCCGGGGCCACCCGCCGAGTGCCGTCGGAGGCTCCCGGGGCGGGCTTCCCGGCGGCTGCCAGCGCTGCCGGTACGGGACCGGGGGCAGCCGGGGCCGGTCCCGGGCCGGCCGGGTCGAGGCCTGCGAGGTCCGCCGGGTGCCCGGTCGGGCCGGGGCCCGAGGGGTGCGGCAGCGTGCCGGCCAGCAGGGCGAGGGCCTCCGCCTCGGTGCGGGTGCCGAGCTTGCGCAGGGAGCGCCGGAGGTAGCTGCGGGCGGTGGCGGGGGTGACACCGAGGGCGGCGGCGGTGTGGGGGAGGTCGTGGCCGGCCACGAGGTGGGCCAGGGTCTGGGCCTCACGGGGGGTCAGTTTCCGCTGCGGGCGGCCCGCTTCGGTTGCGCCGTGGGCGCGCTTGCGGTGGCGCTCCGGGGTGGGGGAGCCGGCGGTGGGTGGCGTGGTCATCAGACGCTCCGGGCCGGGGCACCGGCGGCTTGGGGGTGGGGTCTGAAAATGCGCATAAGCCAATAATCTGGGACACGGCGGCGGTTTGGCGCTTCACGGAGCATGGCGAGTCGCCTTGGCACCATGTGGCGCATGACGCAGCTGATGGGCCGTCCGATCCTGGAGTCACCCGGCGAGTTGGGCGGACGACCCGCACTGGCCGACCTGTTGACAGGAGTGCGGACGGCGCTGGTCGGCCTGGCGGCGGTCGGGGTGCCGCTGCTCGGGCTCTGGGTGGTGACGCCGTACGCGGACGGCGGCGCGGCCGCTGTCACCCGGTTGACGGAGGTGCTCTGGCTGCTGGGCCACGGCGCGCCGGTGCTGCGCGGGGCGGCGGACGCTCCGCTGAGCGTCACTCCGCTGCTGCTCGGCGCCCTGGCCGTGGCCCGGCTCTACCGGGTGGGCGCCGGGGTGGCGGCGCGGCGCGGGCTGCGCTCGCGCTGGGGCGGTCCGGTGGCGGTGTGGGCGGGGTACTGCATGGTGGCCGTCGCGGTGGCGCTGCACTGCGTGGGCGCCGGGCTGTTCCGCAGCCGGGTGCTGCTGGACGTCCTGGTGGTGGCGCTGGTGGCGGGTCTGGCGACGGCTGCCGGAGCCCGCTCGGTGACCGTCCTCGAGGTACCGGCCAGCTCCCTGCTGGACCGGCTCCCGCCGCCGTTCCGTCCGGCCGGCGGCGGGCCGGTGGTGCGGGCCGCGGCGCTGGCGGCCGGGGCCGGGCTGGTCGCGGCGGGCGGACTGCTGGTGGTGTTCTCGGCGGTGCTGGACGCGGTGGCCGGCGGCGGGCGCGGGATGGCTCTGCTGGGGGGCGGGTCCGCCGCGCTGTCGGGGCTGCTGCTGCTCGCGGTGGCGCTGCTGCCGAACGCGGTGCTGTGGGGCGCGGCGTACGCGCTGGGTCCCGGCTTCGCGGTGGGCGCCGGGACGGTGGTGTCGCCGGCCGGTACCGTGCTGGGCCCGGTGCCCGAGTTCCCGTTGTTCGCCCTGCTGCCGGCGGACGGACCGGGTGGCTGGCGGCTCGCGGCGCTGGCGCTGCCGCTGCTGGCCGGGGTGGTGCCGGCGGTGCTGCTGGGCCGAGCGGCGGCGGGCCGGCGGCTTCCGGCCGCCGGGTCCGGGCCGGGGCCCGAGCCCTGGCCGTCGGCCGCGACGGTGGTGGCCGCGCTGGCGGCGGCGCTGTCGGTCGGGGCCGGGGCGGCGCTGCTGGGCTGGCTCTCCGGCGGGGCGCTGGCCGGGATGCGGCTGGCCTGGGTGGGGCCGGTGCCGTGGTCGGGCCCGGCGGCGGCGGGCTGGCTCGCGCTGGTCGCCGTTCCCGGCGCGCTGCTGGTGCGGTACCGCGTGCTGGGCCCGGCGGACGGCGGGGGCGTGTGCGCCCGGCTCGCGCGGCGGGTCCGCCGGGGTGTGCTGGAGCTGCGCGCCCGTACGAACGCCCTCGTGGCGCGGCTTTCCGGACCGGGCGTCCGCACCGCCGACGAGCCGGGCCCCGACGATCGGGACCCGGACGTCTGAGCGGACCCGGCGGTCCGACTACTCGGCGTTCCCGGTGAAGTCCACGTACCACTGCGGCGCGTACCGGTCGCAGTTCTGGGCGCCGACGGTGGTCAGCGAGTCCTGGACGCAGGTGACGTAGTCGCGGTAGTGGTACCCGAGGCCGATCACCGAGGTGGCGACCACGATGGTCATCGCGCCGGTCAGGATGCCGGCGAGCGCGGCCGGGGTGAGCGGGTTCGGTGCCGGGGCCGCGGGGACCGGTCCACCCGGCCCGGCGACCGCGGTGGCGGCCGGGGCCGGCCGCCGGTCCCGCAGCGCGCCGACGCCCCAGACGATGCCGAGCGCCCCGACCAGCAGGGCGATCCAGTGGAGCCCCGCGAACAGGCAGACGAGTGCGAACGGCCCGGCCAGCGCGGCGTTGCGGGCCTTGCGGTGGGCCGGATCGGCGAGGTCGAGCCGGGGCGGCTGCGGGGCCGGCGGCCGCTGACCGGGGCGGCCGTCGCCGCCGGGGCCCCACGGCGGCGGCAGCTGGGGGCGCTCGCCGCCCTGGCCGTCGGGGCCCCCTTGCCCGTCGGATCCGTGGCCCCCGCCGGCCCAGGGGCTGCGCGGCTGCCACGGCTGGTCCGGGGCATCCGCCGGCGGCGGCGCGAAGGGGTTGCGCTCGCCGGTGTCGTCGCCGCTGCTCATGGGTTCAGCCATTCCTTCTCGCTCGGAGCTCGTTCGGAGGTTCTCGCGTCGGAGCGGTCTCCCGCGCCCCAATGATCCCGCAGCCGTCCGGCGGGTCGGCGGCGGCCCGTGCCACGGGGCCGGGCGGGCCGTCGCGGGCCGTTGCGGGCCGGGGGCAACTCCGGTGCGGTGGGCCGGAGGAGATCCCCGTCTCAACTACGCGCGTAGCGCCGCCGGGAGGGTGCGGAGGCCGTCCGACCAGCCGTTATCGTGGTGACGGTCAGCAGCCCACAGAGGTTCCCCGGGGCCCGCGTCGCGGCGGGTTTCCCTGGAGTTCCCCCTCGCTCGACCTGCCGTTCGTAGTGGCCCCACCGCCGGTGGACGTACCAGCGGACGGCGCCCGACCTACGGAGAAACGCGCAGTGGCCGCCGCCCCCGCCCAGCACTTCCCACCCCGTACGCCCGGACCGGCCCGCCTGGTGGTGCTGGTCTCCGGCTCCGGCACCAACCTGCAGGCGCTGATCGACGCCGTCGCCGATCCGGCCTACGGAGCCGAGATCCTCGCCGTCGGCGCGGACCGGGACGGGATCGCCGGCCTGGAGCACGCCGAGAAGGCAGGCCTGCCGACCTTCGTCCACCGGGTGAAGGACCACCCGGACCGGGCCGCCTGGGACCGCGCGCTGACCGCCTCCGTCGCCGAGTACCAGCCGGACCTGGTGGTCACGGCCGGCTTCATGAAGATCCTCGGCCCCGAGTTCATCACCGCCTTCGCCGGGCGGATCGTCAACACCCACCCCGCACTGCTGCCCGCCTTCCCCGGCGCCCACGGCGTCACCGACGCGCTCGCGTACGGGGTGAAGGTCACCGGCTGCACCGTCCACCTGGTCGACTCCGGCGTGGACACCGGGCCGATCATCGCACAGGGCGTCGTCGAGGTCGTCGACGCCGACCACGCCGATGGCGGCGAAGCGCTGCACGAGCGCATCAAGACTGTCGAGCGAAAGCTGCTCGTCGACGTCGTGGGCCGGCTGGCCCGCGAAGGTCACCGCATCGAGGACCGAAAGGTATGGATTCCGGCACATGAGTGAGCGCAGCGAACGAGTCATCGAGGAAGGTGCCTGGCGCGCAGCGCCCGCCGAGCGCAGCGAGGTGGGAGCATGAGTGCCAGCTCCACCACCACGCCCGTTTCGGAGAACGTCCGTCCGATCCGTCGTGCGCTGATCAGCGTGTACGACAAGACCGGTCTGGAGGAGCTGGCCCAGGGCCTGCACGCCGCCGGGGTCTCCATCGTCTCCACCGGCTCCACCGCCGGCCGGATCGCCGCCGCCGGTGTCCCGGTGACCGAGGTCTCCGAGCTGACCGGCTTCCCGGAGTGCCTGGACGGGCGCGTGAAGACGCTGCATCCCCGCGTGCACGCCGGCGTGCTGGCCGACCTGCGGCTGGAGTCGCACCGCGCGCAGCTGGCCGAGCTGGGCGTCGAGCCCTTCGACCTGGTCGTCGTGAACCTCTACCCGTTCAAGGCCACCGTCGCCTCCGGCGCCACCCCGGACGAGTGCGTCGAGCAGATCGACATCGGCGGCCCGAGCATGGTCCGCGCCGCCGCCAAGAACCACCCGTCGGTGGCCGTCGTGGTCGACCCGGCCCGCTACGGCGACGTGCTGAAGGCGGTGCGGGAGGGCGGCTTCGACCTGGCCACCCGCAAGCGCCTGGCCGGTGCCGCGTTCGCCCACACCGCCGCGTACGACGTGGCCGTCGCCTCCTGGTTCGAGGCCGGCTACGCGCCGAGCGACGAGAGCTTCCCCGAGTTCCTGGGCGCGACCTGGGAGCGGCAGAACGTGCTGCGCTACGGCGAGAACCCGCACCAGGGCGCCGCGCTGTACAGCGACGGCACCGGCGGTCTGGCCGGCGCGCAGCAGCTGCACGGCAAGGAGATGTCGTACAACAACTACGTCGACACCGACGCCGCCCGCCGCGCCGCCTACGACCACACCGAGCCGGCCGTCGCGATCATCAAGCACGCCAACCCGTGCGGCATCGCGACCGGCGCCGACGTCGCCGAGGCGCACCGCAAGGCGCACGAGTGCGACCCGGTCTCCGCGTACGGCGGCGTGATCGCCGTCAACCGCCCGGTCACCGTCGCGCTGGCCGAGCAGATCGCCCCGATCTTCACCGAGGTCGTCGTGGCCCCCGGCTACGAGGAGGGCGCCCTGGAGGTGCTCACCCGCAAGAAGAACCTGCGGGTGCTGCTCGCCCCCGAGGCCCCGGCCAACCGCCAGGAGGTGCGCCCGGTCTCCGGCGGCGTGCTGCTCCAGGACGCGGACCGGGTGCACGCCGAGGGCGACGACCCGGCGAACTGGACCCTCGCCACCGGTGAGGCGCTGACCGCGGAGGAGCTGGCCGAGCTGGCCTTCGCCTGGCGGGCCTGCCGGGCCGTCAAGTCCAACGCGATCCTGCTGGCCAAGGACGGCGCCTCGGTCGGCGTCGGCATGGGCCAGGTCAACCGGGTGGACTCCTGCAAGCTCGCGGTCGAGCGGGCCGGCGAGCGCGCCAAGGGCGCCTACGCGGCCTCGGACGCCTTCTTCCCGTTCGCGGACGGCCCGGCGATCCTGATCGCTGCCGGCGTCAAGGCGATCGTCCAGCCCGGTGGCTCGATCCGCGACGAGGAGGTCGTCGCGGCGGCCGCCGAGGCCGGCGTGACCATGTACTTCACCGGTGCGCGGCACTTCTTCCACTGATCCCGCCGACGGCGTGACGGTGTGACAGAGCGGCCCGGCCCCCTCCGAGGAGGGAGCCGGGCCGCTCTGTCGTGCGGGCCGGTCAGTAACGCGGCCGGTTGAACCAGTTGACGCCGTCCCGGGAGGCCATGGCGACGATCCAGAGGACGCAGATCGCGATCCACAGCACGCCGACCACCACGCCGAACCCGCTGCCCGCAGCCGTGCCCTGGGCCTGGCCGGCGCCGGTGATCGCGCTGACCGTCACGAGCAGGCCGAGCAGCAGGAACACCGAGGCGTACACGATGGTGGTGATCCGGGTGGCCGGGCCGCCCTTGCCGAACTTCACCCCGAGCGTGATCGAGAGCACCGCGGCGAGCAGGTAGACGATCCCGAAGACCAGCAGGATGCCGGCCGCCGCGTTGCCGAAGATCGCGGTGTCGCTGTCGGTGCTGTGCTGGTTGGCGACCGTCTTGGTGCCCGCGGCCGCGATCAGCAGGATGCCCGTGATGATGATCTGCACGCCACCGATGACGAACAGCAGCACCCGCGAGGTCATCACCAGGCCCGGCATGGACGGCGGGGCCACCGGTGCGTACCCGTAGGCCGGGGCGGCCTGCGGGTAGCCGTACGCGGCGGCCGGCGGCGGCGGGGCCTGCTGCGGGTAGCCGTAGCCCGGGGCGGCCGGCGGCTGGCCGTACGGGTTGTTCGGGTCGGGCGGGTAACTCATGGGTGCCTCCGGGCAGTTACGGGGACGCGGGGACGCGGGGACGGGACGCTGACGGCCCGGTGCCGGTCGGTGAGCGGATCACCGACCGAAGGGGACGTTAGCGGAGCGGGGTGACAACCCGGCGGCGGTGACGGGCGCCGCGGCTCGGCAGCGTGGTGAGCGTCAGGGGCGCGAGCCGGCCGACGGGTACGGCGCGGGCGGGACGGTGCCCCCGCGGTCGGACTGCTCGTTCTGCTGTGGTCGGCTCACTGGTTCTTTCCCCCGGGTACAACGCTCCGCCGCGAGGGCCGTCGGCCCGTCACCGGGCCGGTTCGCGGCGGGAATGCGCTTATCGTCATCCGGACGACGGCGCCCTGTCCAGCCGGTTCAGCGTGCCGCGCCAAGACTGTGGCGCAACCGCAACGTGCGGCGGGCCTTCGTACCCATCCGTTCACCCGCCCGTCCGTCCGTCCGGGGCCGTCCCGCGCCGGTCGGGCCCTCGGTGCGCAGACCCCCGGCGATCCGGGAGAATGGGGTCATGACTGCCCAGATTCTCGATGGCAAGGCCACCGCCGCCGCGATCAAGTCCGAACTCGCCGCCCGCGTGGCGGCCCTCAAGGCGAAGGGCGTCACGCCCGGCCTCGGCACCGTCCTGGTCGGTGACGACCCGGGCAGCCGCTGGTACGTGAACGGGAAGCACAAGGACTGCGCCGAGGTCGGCATCGCCTCGATCCAGCGCGAGCTGCCCGCCACCGCCACCCAGGAGGACGTCGAGAACGTCGTCCGCGAGCTCAACGCCGACCCGTCCTGCACCGGCTACATCGTCCAGCTGCCGCTGCCCAAGGGCCTGGACCAGAACCCGGTCCTGGAGCTGATGGACCCGGACAAGGACGCCGACGGCCTGCACCCGACCTCGCTCGGCCGGCTCGCCCTGGGCATCGAGGGCCCGCTGCCGTGCACCCCGCTCGGCATCGTCGAGCTGCTGCGCCGCCACGACGTCGAGATCAACGGCGCCGAGGTGGTCGTGGTCGGCCGCGGCATCACCGTCGGCCGCTCGATCGGCCTGCTGCTGACCCGCCGCAGCGAGAACGCCACCGTCACCCTGTGCCACACCGGCACCCGGGACCTCGGCGCCCACCTGCGCAAGGCCGACATCATCGTGGCCGCCGCCGGCGTGCCGCACCTGGTGAAGCCGGAGGACGTCAAGCCGGGCGCGGCGGTGCTGGACGTGGGCGTCAGCCGCAGCGAGGGCAAGATCGTCGGCGACGTGCACCCGGGCGTGGCCGAGGTGGCCGGCTGGATCTCCCCGAACCCCGGCGGCGTGGGCCCGATGACCCGCGCGATGCTGCTCAACAACATCGTCGAGGCGGCCGAGCGCCGCGCCGGCATCTGACACCCCAGGGACGGCGAGCATGACTGAACCGAGCCCGGCACGGACCCGCCGCAGGCCGGTCAAGACCACCGGCACCGTGCCGCCCGAGGGCTCGGCCGCGGCCCTCGGACGCGATCACGCGCTGCCGGTGCGGCAGTGGCCGATCACGTTGGTCCTGCTGGTCGTCGGCGCCGGCCTCGCGGTCACCTGGTTCGCGGACTCCAAGGACGGTTTCAAGTACGGGCTGCTGGTCCTCGGCGGCGGCGTGCTGCTCGGCGCGGTGCTGCGGCTGGTGCTGCCCGAGGTCGGGATGCTGGCGGTGCGCAGCCGCTTCACCGACGTGATCGTGCTGAGCTTCCTGGGCACCTCGATCGTGCTGCTGACCCTGGTGGCGCAGCCGAACCCGTGGCTGCAGATCCCGTTGCTGGACAACATCGGCCAGCTGATGGGCCGGCCCAGGCACTGATCCGCAGGCCTGCGACGGCCTCCGCCCGGCGCCATGGAAATCCATGGCCCGGGCGGGGGCCGTCCTTATTTTTGTGACGCATCAGCCACGCCAGGACACCCGGCGTACGCTTCCCTTTGCGATAACCTGACGCCGGTCTCTCGACGTCGAGAGATCATCCTGGCTCCAGTGCCGGTGTGCCTGGGGCGCCTGGCGATTTGCTGGAGAAGGTAGAAATGACCCGCACCCCCGTCAACGTCACCATCACCGGAGCTGCCGGCCAGATCGGCTACGCGCTGCTCTTCCGCATCGCCTCGGGCCACCTGCTCGGTGCCGACGTGCCGGTGAACCTGCGCCTCCTGGAGATCCCGCAGGGCCTCACGGCCGCCGAGGGCACCGCCATGGAGCTCGTCGACTGCGCCTTCCCGCTGCTGCGCGACATCACGATCACCGACAACCCGAACGAGGCCTTCGACGGCGCCAACGTCGCGCTGCTGGTCGGCGCCCGTCCGCGCACCGCGGGCATGGAGCGCGGCGACCTGCTCCAGGCCAACGGCGGCATCTTCGGCCCGCAGGGCAAGGCCATCAACGACCACGCCGCGGACGACATCAAGGTCCTGGTCGTCGGCAACCCGGCCAACACCAACGCCCTGATCGCCCAGCGCAACGCCCCGGACGTCCCGGCCGAGCGCTTCACCGCGATGACCCGCCTGGACCACAACCGCGCCGTCGGCCAGCTGTCCGCCAAGACCGGCGCCCTGGTCTCGGACATCAAGCGCGTCACCATCTGGGGCAACCACTCCGCGACCCAGTACCCGGACATCTTCCAGGCCGAGATCGCCGGCAAGCCGGCCTTCGAGGCCGTCGGCGCCGACCAGGCCTGGCTGGAGAACGACTTCATCCCGACCGTCGCCAAGCGCGGCGCCGCCATCATCGAGGCCCGCGGCGCCTCCTCGGCCGCCTCGGCCGCCAACGCCGCCATCGACCACGTGTACACCTGGGTCAACGGCACCGCCGAGGGTGACTGGACCTCCATGGGTGTCGTCTCCGACGGCTCCTACGGCGTCCCGGCCGGCCTGATCTCCTCCTTCCCGGTCACCACCAAGGACGGCAAGTTCGAGATCGTCCAGGGCCTGGAGATCTCCGACTTCTCGCGCGCCCGCATCGACGCCTCGGTCAACGAGCTGACCGAGGAGCGCGACGCGGTCCAGGAGCTGGGCCTCATCTGAGCCCGCCCCGCACGGCTTCACCGGCGGGGCGCCCCCCCCCCCCCCGGAGGGGGGGGGCCGCCCCCCGGGCGGGGCGGGGGGCGGCGCCCGGGTGGGCCCCCGCCCCGGCCCGCCGCGCCCCAAAGGCGCCCGGGTGTACG